>NZ_JAYFFI010000001.1:0-537477 GCF_036289405.1 Pseudoramibacter faecis
CGGTCCAAACTTTGTCTTGATTTTTGTGTTTTAAAACACTGGGACCATTAGCATCTTCCAGTCTTGCCCGCTTGCGGACAGTATTATGAAAGTTCTCTGTCTTGATGTTATCCGGGGTGGCCGGCCATTTCCCCTGACGATATACTTCTATACATTTCCCCTTGAATTCATAACTGTATCGCATAAAAACACCCTCCTTACTGCTGCATTTTCATCTCCAGTAAAGAGGGTACATATCATTTTCGTCAGGATGTTTTTTTATTGGTGCCTACATTTCGAATTTTTTGTGAATGTGGATCATCGCTTCCTTGGCCCGGTCTTTGTCGATCAGGCAACTGAGTTTGATTTCCGATGTGGAGATCGTCAGGATATTAATGCCCAGTTCATAAAGGGATTCGAAAAATTTGCTGGCGATTTCCGCATTGGCCACCACCCCGGTGCCTACCACCGAAAGCTTGGCCACGCCCTGATCGAATTCAACCTTCTGGGCACCCACTTTAAAGGCGAACTTCTGGGAGACTTCCACCGCATCCTGCAATTCGTCCACGTTCACCGTGAACGAAATATCGTTAACCGCCGTTCGGTTGACGTTCTGCACGATCATATCCACGTGAATATTGGCAACCGCCAACGAGGTGAACAGACGAAAAGCAATCCCCGGTTTATCCGGCACTTCTAAAATTGAAATCTTTGCAATGTTTTCATCAAGGGCAATCCCCCTGACCAATACCTTTTCCATTTGATTAACGTCCTCCTTGATAATGGTTCCTTTATCCTCGTTAAAACTGGACCGCACGACCAGCGGCAATTTGTATTTCTCTGCCAATTCAATCGATCTTGTGTGCAGCACACCCGCGCCGAGATCGGCCATTTCTAAAACTTCTGCGTAAGAAATTTGACCGATTTTCCGAGCGCCCGGCACCACGCGTGGGTCGGCGTTATAAACCCCGTCCACATCGGTGTAAATTTCACAACGTTCGGCTCTCATAGCTGCAGCCAATGCCACCGCTGAGGTGTCGGAGCCGCCGCGGCCAAGCGTCGTTACCTCGTCATTTTCGTCAATGCCCTGGAACCCCGCGACAATCACCACCTGATGATCCCTCAGCTCCCGTTCAAGTCGTTCGGTATCAATGCCTTCAATCCGCGCCTTGCGGTGCACATCCGAAGTGCGGATGCCGCATTGTGCGCCCGTCAGCGAAATCACCGTGTAACCGATCGCCTGAATGGCCATTGCCAGCAGCGCAATGCTTTCCTGTTCGCCGGTCGCCATCAGCACATCCAGTTCCCGGCTCGGCGGACTTTCGTTGATGGCCCAAGCCATGCCGATAAGTTCATCCGTGCGTTTACCCATCGCCGACACGACGACGATCATTTTCTTGCCGTCATCCACGCTGTGAACGATTCGCTGCGCCACCTTTTTTATTCTTTCAACCGAACCGACAGATGTTCCGCCGTATTTCTGAACGATTAAATCTTTCATCTTATCTCTGAATTTTCCAGTTTCTATTCATAAATGCGCGCATAAAACACATCGCCGACACATTCTTTGATGCGATCTACCAGACCGTCAAACACATCGGCCTGAATGGTCGATGTGGTATAGAAAATCGCTTCGTCAGAAATAACGATATTTTCCCGGCCTTTATCGGCGTCCATCACCGACATCACAAAAGCCAATTCATCGTTGTCTGCGATGTTCACCCGCAGATAATAACGTCCTGAAAATCCGGAGTTACCCATTTTGTGCAATTTTTTATCCAGCTTCTTGTAGGCGGGTTCCCGGTCTTCTTTCAAACAGTTGATAATGTAAAGCGCGTCGCCGACAACGGCATTAGCCGTCGCATCTTTGCCGGCGCCCTTGCCGTAAAACTGCAGTTCCCCGATAATATCGCCTTTGATGGAAATGATATTAAACTCCGAATTGACGTTGCTCATCATCGATTCTTTAGAAAAAAGCACTGGCTCAACAGTGGTATAAACCTGGTTTTTATTGACCAATTTGGAGTGTCCCAAATATTTAATGGTATAGCCCATATCGCCGGCCATTTCCACATCGATAGCCGATACATCGGAAAGGCCGCGCTTCTTGATATCTTCGTCACGCACCACACCGCCATAGGCTAATGTTGAGAGAATCGCCAACTTGCGTGAAACGTCGTAACCTTCAATATCCGCTGTGGGATCTGCCTCGGCAAAGCCGATCTGCTGCGCTTTTTTGAGAGTATCATCAAAATCGGCACCGTTTTCTGTCATATTCGACAAAATATAATTGGTGGTTCCGTTGAGAATCCCCTTGATCTCGTCAATGCGATTGATCTTGAGTTCTTCTTTTAAACTGCCGATAATGGGGATACCCCCGCCAACGGCTGCTTCATAGCGTAAAAATACGTTCTTCTGGGCGGCAAGGCCCGTCAATTCCTCAAAATATTCCGAGAGCACCGCTTTGCTGGCCGTCACCACATTTTTACCGTGCTCCAGCGCCGCCTTGATCATTTCATGCTCGAAGTCCATGCCGCCGAGCAGAGAAATAACGATCTGAATTTCGGGATCATCCATAATGAGCGCCGGATCCGTTACAATCTCGCACACCTGATCTGATGGATCCACGTGTTTGTTAGGATCTTTGTCCAAAATTTTGGAGATGACCACAGGTTCATCCAAGTTGTTGGAAAACCGGCCCTTATTCAGATTGATCAGCTCGTAAACACCCGTCCCGATCGTTCCGAAACCTAATAACGCAATTTTCACATCTTTTACCTCACTTCAAAATTCATGGTCCAAGACCATTTCCGATACTTATTGCATTTGATATCTCCTCGATATCAACGCAATGTAAAAAAATGCAAACGAAAATTTTCTTGTAATTCAGTGAAAAACATTTTATCATATAGAAGTGAGAACCGCAATCACTAACTCTTGGGATTTCATAAGACTTTCATTATTTTTCATAGTCCTTCAAAATTTTGACCTTAATACTGATCTATGACTCCCCATGCTTTTTCTTCCCTTCAATGACGCACCTTTAATCCTTAAAAGCACCTGTCTGTGATTGCATCCTGACATGATCTTGTTCTGAACGACAACAGGCATCAACCCATCAGATTTATTACCATCGGAGGCAATATGAATCAAAAGTACATCAGTACCCGCGGCGGACAACAAAATATTTCTGCATCTCAGGCAATTATCTCAGGCCTTGCCACAGATGGCGGCCTTTTTGTTCCGTCTTTCATTCATGAAAAATCAATCGATCTTCCGGCGATCATCAACATGAACTACGGTGATTTAGCCTGCAAGATTTTCAATCTTTTTCTCAATGATTTTTCTGAGAACCAAATCCGCCACTGTGTGACCCAGGCTTATGAAACCGGTCTTTTTGAGGGGTATGCACCCGCGGCCGTCCAACGGGCCGCCGATCGCTATTTTCTCGAACTTTATCACGGGCCGACCTGTGCCTTTAAAGATATGGCATTGACCATTCTGCCTCACTTCATGACAACAGCGATGAACATTCAGCATATCAACCGAGAAGTGGTGATCCTCACGGCAACCTCCGGCGACACCGGCAAAGCGGCCCTTTCCGGCTTCGCCGATGTCCCGGGCATCGATATCATCGTTTATTATCCCAAAGACGGCGTCTCGACGATTCAGGAAAAGCAAATGCTCACCCAAACGGGAAAAAACACCTATGTTGTCGGCGTCGATGGCAATTTTGATGACACGCAAAATGGTGTGAAGCGCATTTTTTCGGATCCGGCTTTCAACCGGGCTCTTCAGGCCAAAGGGTTTCAACTGTCTTCGGCCAATTCCATCAACATCGGCCGGTTGCTGCCCCAGGTGATCTATTATTTCTATAGCTACGGCGAATTGATTAAACGCGGCGCCATCGCTTTGGGCGATGCTGTCAACTTTGTCGTTCCCACCGGCAACTTCGGCGATATTCTGGCCGGTTATTACGCATCGCTTATCGGGCTGCCCGTCGGGCGTTTGATCTGTGCCTCCAACGCCAACCGCGTGCTGACGGACTTTTTCCAAACCGGGGACTATAACCGCAATCGCCCCTTTTATAAAACCATGTCGCCGTCGATGGATATTTTAATTTCGAGCAATTTCGAGCGTCTGCTCTACGATCTTTCCGGCGATACCGATTTTGTGGCCGGTCAGATGCAGGCACTGAATGCGGACGGCGCCTATACCGTCCCCCAGGCCATGCGCGACAAAATTGACGCCCGCTTCTGGGGCGGTTGCTCCGACGAAAAAGCTACCGCATCGGCCATCAAAGCCATGTTCAGGGACCATGGTTACTTGATGGATCCCCACACCGCCGTGGCCAGCCAGGTTTACGACGATTACCGCGCGGCCACCGGCGACACCACCCCCACCGTGGTGCTTTCCACCGCAAGCCCCTATAAATTTGCCCACCATGTATATGAGAGCATCTTCGGCCGCATCCCGGCGGATATGAACGACTTCGCCGTGCTTGATGCGCTGGCTGATCAAACTGGAGTTCCCGTTCCCGCGCCGCTGGCCGATCTGGAAAGTCGTCCCAATCAATACGATCACATCTGCGCCAAAGCCGATATGCCCGATGCTCTCTCCTCCTTTTTAAGCCGCCTTTCGGAGAACGCCTAATGAGCAAAAACACCCCCTCAGAAGAACGATCGGTGATTGTCCGCGTTCCAGGCACCTCAGCGAACATCGGCCCCGGATTTGACGCTTTCGGCATGGCCTTCAATCTTTACAACACGTTCACTTTTCAGGCGAAAAATGACGGCAAGCTCACCATCCGCGGCGTTCCCCGCAAATATCAGGGCAAATCCAACCTGGTGTATAAAGCCATGCAAAAGGTTTTTAAGCGCGTGCGTTATTCGCCCCGCGGCCTCTATCTGCACACGAAAACTAATGTGCCGGTCAGCCGCGGTCTTGGCTCCTCCGCGACCTGCATCGTCGGCGGCCTCGTCGGCGCCAACGTCCTTTGCGGCAGCCCCTTGAGTGAAGCGGAACTCTTCGACATGGCCGTCGCCATGGAAAGGCATCCGGACAACATCGCTCCGGCTTTTTTCGGCGGGCTGGTATGCGCCATCGAAGAAAACGGCCGCAATGACTACATCAAAAAATCGGTAGCCGATTGTTTTGCCTTCCATTTGATTGTCCCGGATTTTGAGCTTTCCACCAAAGAAGCCCGCGCGGCGCTGCCGGATCAGATTGACCGCGCCGACGGCGTCTTTAACGTGGCCCACGCGACGATGACCTATCTTGCCCTGACCGAAGGCCGCCCGGATGTGCTCAAGCACAGCATGGCGGACAAATTGCACCAGCCCTACCGGAAGCATTTGATCCGCTCCTACGATGCGGTGCGTCAGGCCGCCAAAGACTACGGCGCGCTCGGCGTGTGCATCAGCGGCGCCGGTCCGACGCTGCTCGCCATCTCGCCAAAGGGCAACTCGTCCGCCTTTTCGGAGCACATGCGCCACTTCCTCGCGCGCAAGGAGCCCCGTTGGCAGCTTTACGATCTCGATCCGGACAACAACGGCACCACCGTGATCTTTAAATGATTTTTATCGTTTTTTAAAGCGCGCCTCCCGCGTGCTTTTTTGATGCCCGCTTTGCCGGCGCTCATTTATTTTTTTCGTTTGCCGGCAGTTCTTTAAAAAATTCATTTGTCTTTTCATAGTGCGGCCGATTTTTTTCTGGTATAATGAAAAAATCTTATATAGCATTTTAATTTTCAGGAGGAAAGCATGAAGGAATATCGGCCGGTTAAAGAAGGCAAGGTGCGGGAAATTTACGATATTGGCGACAACCTCGTCATGGTCGCAACCGATCGTATCTCCGCCTTTGATGTCATCTTAAAAAACAAAATCGTCAAAAAAGGAACGGTCTTAACTCAGATGTCTAAATTCTGGTTTGACTATACCGGAGACGTGCTGCCCAATCACATGGTTTCCGTCGACGTGACGGATATGCCTGCATTTTTCCAAAACGAAAATTTTGACGGCAACAGCATGCTCTGCAAGAAGCTGACCATGCTCCCCATCGAATGCATTGTCCGCGGCTATATCACCGGCAGCGGCTGGGGCAGTTACCAGAAAAACGGCACGGTCTGCGGTATCAAGCTGCCGGAGGGGCTTCGGGAATGCGACAAACTGCCCAAACCTATCTATACCCCGAGCACCAAGGCGGATCTGGGCGATCACGACGAGAACATCTCTTTCGAACAGAGCATCGACGTGCTGGAAAAACACTTTCCCGGCAAGGGCAGGGCCTATGCCGAAGCACTGCGCGACAACACGCTGGCGCTCTATCAAAAATGCGCCGATTACGCCCTGAGCCGCGGCATCATCATTGCCGATACCAAATTTGAATTCGGCATCGACGAAGCCGGCGACCTCATCATCGGCGACGAAATGCTCACGCCGGACAGCAGTCGCTTCTGGCCCCTCGAAGGCTATGAGCCCGGCAAATCCCAGCCCTCCTTCGACAAGCAATTCGTCCGCGACTGGCTCAAGGCCAATCCGGACAGCAACTACAACCTGCCCCAGGATGTCATCGATAAAACCATCGCCAAATACAAAGAAGCCTACAAGCTGTTGACCGATCAGGATATTGCCTGACCATCGGCCGATTGTTCGCGGCTTTAAAATCACCATCCTGCCGATTCGGCAGGATTTTTTACACCCGCATTCTAAAATAAGGAGCCCCGCATGACTTACCCCTTGCCTCAGCTCATGATTTTCGACATGGATGGGCTGATCTTCGACACCGAACGGCTGTTCATGGCCCAGAAAGCCATCGTGATGGCGCGCTACGGCTACACACAAAAGGAATCGGATTACGTCAGCACCCTCGGCACTTCCGGCAGCGCTCTCAACCGAAGACTGCATCAGATTTACGGCCCCGATTATCCGGCCGACCGCATCAGCACCGAGACCCGGGAACGCGTCGCCGAGGCCGTCGCCCAGGATGGTCCGCCGGTGAAGCCCGGAATCCTGGAACTTCTCCGCTGGCTGCAGGAGCACCGCGTCCCCTGCTGCATCGCGACTGCCACTCCCCGGGAGCACGCCTTGTTTTATCTCGAGCAAGGCGAATTGCTGCCCTATTTTGACTTTGTGGTAGCCGGCGATCAAATCACCCGCGCCAAACCGGATCCGGAAATTTTTCTGGCCTGCTGCACGCAAAAAAACGTCAGCCCCGAAACCGCCATGGTGCTGGAAGATTCGGAAAACGGTATTCTTGCCGCCGCCCGGGCAGGCATTCCCGTGGTGGGCATCCCGGATCTCAAGATCCCGGAGCCCGCCATTGCCCGTCAGGCGCTGACGCTTTTAAACAGCGCGGACGAAGTGATCGCCCTTTTTGACTAACCGATGGTTTCGATCAAATTGATCATTTCAATCGCCGAGCAGGCCACGTCGTAGCCCTTGTTGCCGGCCTTGGTGCCCGCGCGCTCGATGGCCTGTTCGATGTTTTCCGTGGTAATCACGCCAAAGAGCACCGGAATCCCTGCTTTAAGTCCCACCTGGGCGACGCCCTTGCTCGCTTCGTTGCACACATGGTCATAATGGCTGGTTGCACCGCGAATCACCGCCCCCAGGCAGATCACCGCATCGTATTTTTCCGTTTCGGCCATTTTCTGCGCGATCAGCGGAATTTCAAAGGCGCCGGGCACCCAGGCAATGTCGATGTCGTCGTCGTTCACCCCGTGGCGGATCAGTGCGTCCTGCGCTCCGCTGACGAGCTTCGAAACGATAAATTCGTTAAACCGCGCGGCGACAATGCCGATCTTAACCTGCTTTGCAATAACTTTTCCTTCTAATTTTCTCATGGTTCGCTCCTTTATCTTTATGATTAATTTAAATTTTACCTTTCCGTTTTTTGTTCCGCGCTAAATTCGTGCACATGATGATCGTGACTGCAGCCATAATGCGTCATATGGTCCATCTTTTCCTGTTTGGTCATCAAATAATCGTAATCGTATTGCTGGGCGTCGATCTGAATCGGCACCCGCTCCTCAATCGTGATGCCATAGCCCGAAAGGCCGGTGATTTTCGTCGGATTGTTGGTGAGCAGGCGCAGCCGCCTCGCCCCGATATCCCGAAGAATCTGCGCCCCGACGCCATAATCCCGCATATCCGGCGGGAATCCCAGCATCACATTGGCCTCCACCGTGTCGTAGCCTTGTTCTTGCAGAGCATAGGCCTTGATCTTGTTGATGAGGCCGATGCCTCGGCCTTCCTGACGCAGATAAAGCAAAATGCCCCGGCCTTCGGCCGCGATCTGGCGCATGGCCTGATGCAATTGATCGCCGCAGTCGCAACGCGCTGAGCCGAACACGTCGCCGGTCAAGCATTCGGAATGCACCCGGCACAGCACCGGTTTGCCGTCGGCCACATCCCCCATCACCAACGCCACGTGGTGATCGCCGTTAATGAGATTGCGGTAGCCCATGATTTTAAACTTGCCGTATTTCGTGGGCAGCTTGGCTTCCGCTTCCCGGCGGATAATGCTGTCGTTCTTCACCCGGTATTTAATCAGATCGGCGATGGTGATCACCGTGAGATCCCGCGCTTCCGCAAAATCGAGCAGCTCCTGGGTGCGCATCATTTCACCGTCGTCCCGCATGATCTCGCAACACAGCCCCACCGGCTTGAGCCCGGCCAGCTTCATCAGATCCACGGTCGCTTCGGTATGGCCGCTGCGGGCCAGCACTCCGCCCTTGCGGGCCTGCAAGGGGAACATATGCCCCGGCCGTCTGAAATTTTCGGGCCTGACATTGTCCGCCACGGTTTCAAGCGCCGTGAAGGAACGCTCCGCCGCAGAGATCCCCGTCGTCGTGTCCACATGGTCGATGGAGATGGTAAACGCCGTGCTGTGGTTGTCGGTGTTTTCGTCCACCATCTGAGGCAGATCGAGCTTCTGGCACCACTCGGCGCTCATGGGCATGCAGATGAGCCCTTTGGCATCGCTGGCCATGCGGTTGACATTCTTCTGAGTCGCAAATTCCGCGGCGCAAATCATATCGCCTTCGTTTTCCCGATCCGGGTCGTCAATGCAGAGGATGATCTTCCCCTGTCTCAAATCTTCCAATGCCTGTTCAATAGTTCCAATCGTCTTCGCCATTTTGCTGTCCCTTCTAAAATCCGTTTTTCATTAAAAATGCCCTGGTAATGCCCTGAGCCTCCGGCACCGCTTTCGGTGGTGCCATGAGCTTTTCGATGTATTTGCCCACCATGTCACATTCCAGATTTACTGCGTCGCCCGCCTTTTTATCGGCGAGTGCCGTTACTTCCCGAGTATGGGGAATCACGGAAACTGCGAAGCTTTTATCGTCGACCCGCGCCACGGTCAAGCTGATGCCGTCCATGGCGATGGAGCCCTTCGCAACGATATAGCGCAGCACTGCAGGCGGTGCCGCCACGGTGTACCACACCGCGTTATCGTCTTGTTTAACCGCTGTGATCGTGCCGGTATCGTCGATATGGCCGGCGACCATATGCCCGCCGAAGCGCCCGTCCGCCGGCATTGCCCGTTCCAAATTCACCGCAGAACCAATCTTCAGGCTTTTCAGCGCGCTGCGGTTTAACGTCTCCGACATCACATCTGCGGCGAACGAATGACCGTCCATCCGCGTCACCGTCAGACAGACGCCGCTCGTCATAATGCTGTCGCCCACTGCCGTTCCCTCCAGCACCGTCTGGCAATCGACGGTTAAAATGCAGGATTTCGCCCCCGGCTGAATCCGGCTGATCCTGCCTACTTCTTCCACAAGTCCGGTAAACATGACTTTGCCTCTTTTCTATATTTGCTGATGCTTCACGGGATAACCTGATACCCAAAGATCGTCGCCGCAGCAGCCGGTCGTAACCGATGTCAAGGCGATGGCATCCGCCATGCGCGGGATGCCGGCACCTCCTATCGGCGAAGGCGCTTCCGCACCGCCGACCAGCTTCGGCGCGATAAACGCCACGACTTTATTCACCACGCCGGCTTCAAAAGCCGCCGCATTGAGTGTCGCGCCGCCTTCGAGCAGCACGCTGTCGATTTCCCGCCGTCCCAAAAGGCGCATCAGCACATTCAAATCCACACGAGCGCTGTCGCCGGCCGGCAAAACCGTCACGCCGGCCGCCTGCAGCGCCGTTGCTTTTGCCGATGCCGCCGCTGTTTTTGTGCAGGCCACAATCATCGGGATATCGCCGGCCGTCTTAACCAAGCGGCTGTCAAGCGGTATTCGCAGTCTTGAATCACAGACGATGCGCACCGGATCGACGCCGACCTCAATGCGGCAGTTGAGCATGGGATCGTCGGCGAGCACGGTGCCGATGCCCACCATGATGCCCGAATACTGTTTGCGCATGCGCTGGACCTGAACGCGGGAGGCTTCTCCGCTGATCCACTTCGCATCCCCGGAGGCACAGGCGATTTTGCCGTCGAGGGTCATCGCGTATTTACTGACCACAAAGGGCATCCGCGTTGTCATATAGTGATAAAAGACTTCGTTGAGTCTTCGGCATTTTATTTCGAGAATCCCGGTGATCACCTCGATGCCTGCGGCTTCCAAAATTTTCACGCCCCTGCCGGCCACTTTGGGATTCACATCCAGCGAGCCGACAAACACCCGGCCGATGCCCCGCTCAATGATGATCTCTGTGCAGGGTGGCGTCTTGCCATAATGGCAGCAGGGCTCCAGCGTCACATAAAGATCGGCGCCCGTTAAATCCTTATCGCAGTGCATCAGCGCATTGCGCTCTGCATGATAACCCCCGGCGTGCTCATGGTAGCCCTCCGCGACGACCACACCGTTTTGAACCACCACGCACCCCACCATCGGGTTTGGCGAGGTGTGCCCCATTCCCTGCCTGGCTAAAGCCAGCGCGCGATGCATAAACGCTTCGGCCTGCGCTTTTTCCGCTTCTATGTTTTTCCACTCCACTGATGTCAATGCATTGTCGCTCCTTTCTCAAATCCGTCAATGCCACCGTCTTCCGATATAGGATTTTTTGCAAAGAAAAACACCCCGCATCTTAACAGGGTGTTTCGTTTGAATTAAAAAATAATCATCTTCTTCCATCCGGACTATAACCGTCGGTACCGGAATCACACCGGTTCATGCCTCTCGGCTCGCGGACTTTAACCGCCGATTGGGAATTGCACCCCACCCTGAAGATACGATCTGCCCTTCCGGGCATCATTGTTATTACGATAACAAGCATAACGCAAAGGCCATACCGTGTCAATAGTTTCAGTTGAATTATTTTAACGCCCGCAAAGAAAACCTAACGGATCTTGAGCATATTCTTTGTCGATGCAAACGCATAAACCCCATCTAAATAGCCGATCAAAAAATCCTTGGCTAAACTGGGACTTAGAATATTTTCTCTGGCCTCAGTGATAGAAAACCAATCGTAATCGTCAATTTCCCAATTCGGCCGGGGCTTTTCACCACCGACTACCACCGTAAAGTTGAGCATCAGCGTATTGGTCGGTTCAAAAAAATGACTGTGATTAAAGCGCAACTCTTTAACCTCAAGCCCCATCTCTTCCATCACCTCCCGCCGGACCGTGACTTCAACATCCTCGCCCCGGGAAACGTAACCCGCCACCAATATATAAGCATCCCGTCCGTATTGTTTGATCAAAAGCACCTGATCTTTATGTTCGTTGAGCACGATCATGCTGACTGCCGTATTAAACACCGGAAAACGGAAATCCTGACATTGGGGACAATAAGGAACAATTCCTTCCCCCTTTAGATAACGATGCATCAATTTTGTGCCGCAGGCCATGCAATGGATCATCCGTGGAACGCTCATAAAGTAATGTCTCCTACATGTTTTTAAAAATGTGCAAATAAAAACCTCCCACGGGAGGTCTTATTTATTTCTTCTGCTGCTTAAACGAGCCGATCCCTCGGCGTTGGGATGCATCCATCTCGGTCAGCTTGTTCCAGGCAATGTCTCTGGGATCCCGCCCGGATTCGGTCATTTTTTGCGTGTTAACAGCCAATCCTTTAAAACTTTTCTGTGCTTTATGGGCCGCTGTCAGAATGCGCTCCGTACAGTAGTTCACCCGGAAAATCGCATACTGAATTTGTCCATGGATCATGCGATCGTGGGATTGCTCGGCGTCATCCCTTTCCGGATTGCCATAAACTTTTGTCCGTCTCGCCGCTGCTTCCATTTCCTGATTCCAAAGATAAGCTTTTTTAATCAGTTTGCGGTAAGGCTCGCTGGCCTGCTCGTATTGGGTCTTCTGATTTTGAATCAGCGCCTGGAGATCATCAACTTCTTCCCCGACATACCAAGCTTCCAAAGGCGCGAAGGCTTTTTCCACCAGCGCCACAAAATCATTGATGTCCGAGGTATCAATCGGTGCACCGTAATCCTCTGGTTCGGGCATGACAAACGCATCCCCAAGGTGTTTTTCTGTATGTTCTACTAACATGATTTCCCCTTCTTATCTGCGGTTTTAAACCGCGTCGTCTTTAGGCGCACCTATTATATCGTTAGGTCAAAATACTGTCAAATCTTTCTAATCAAATATCGCACATTTATTAGCTTTTATTTAAAGCTTAGCCATTGCCTAATCGGGGATCGATTGGGCCCGAATCTCCTCGAATCTTATTCGCCATTTTTCATATTGATCATCGATCTTTAAATCGACGCAGCATTCGTACAAAACCATCGTGCCCACTGCGCGTAATGGCTCTCGCGGACGCCCTGTCATCAATGGGAAAAGAATTTTTTGAGCTGCCAGTTCGCGCTTGAAGTGCGGCGGCAAGGCCAACATCAAACGGTCTCTTCCGATGCGGCCGCCGGCGTGTCCGTCACGACTTGCAATGCCGGCATCAATGTTTCCATTGACGCTTTTCCGCTGAGCATCGCCGTTAATTGTCCTTTTGCGGCCTGAATGGCCTGCGCTAATCCGTCCATGGGGATTCCTCTCTTCTTCGCCCGGTGTTCTGCCGCTCAGACTGCGCCTCCACATCGGAAGGATGCGCGTTGCTATATTTCAGGGTTGTCGCCGATAGCAAAACACCGGATTCCTGCCATGCATGATATCCGGTGCTGTGCTCAAAGCAAACGATTTTCGCTTTTTGATTTATTGAATTATGTTCGAGTTTGGCGCATTTTGCCGATCTAATCATCTCAAACGCGAAGACAATCTTCCAGGCGGCCGTGCTTTTCGTAATTGGTGACGCGCTCAACGCGGTTGCCTTCGCCCAGGAAAACCACCTGAGGCTTGTGGGCCCTGGCTTCCTGCTCGTCGACGAGCGCATAGGCCATGACGATCACCTTATCCCCGACACAGGCGCAGCGCGCTGCCGCCCCGTTGAGGCAGATGATGCCGCTGCCCCGTTCTCCGGCGATGGTATAGGTTTCAAAGCGTTCGCCATTGTTCACGTCGACAATGGCGACCTTTTCGTATTCCAAAATGCCGGCCTGATCCAGAAAGTTCTCGTCGACGGTGATCGACCCCACGTAATCCAGTTCGGCCTGCGTCACCGTTGCGCGATGGATTTTTCCCTTTAACATCGGAATCAACATCTTACACCTCCGGGATGACAATCGCGGGGTCGCCCACGGCGAAATTATCAATCAGGCGGGTGGTGCCGATGCGCACCGCCATCGCCACCAGATCCCCGGGTTTAAAAATATCGACCGACTGCATGCTTTCGCCATCCACCACTTCGACGTATTCCACCTCGGCCATCGGTTCGTCGGCCAGCTTATCGCGCATGGCCGCCAGGAGCTTTTCGCTGCGGCGTTCGCCGCCGGCCACCATGACCTGCCCCAGGCGCACGCTGCGGGATAAGATCAATGCGGCTTGACGCTCTTTCGCGCTTAAATATGTATTGCGGGAACTTTTAGCCAACCCGTCGGATTCGCGCACGATGGGGCAGCCCACCACGTCCACATCAAAGTTTAAATCGCGCGCCATCCGGCGGACGATCGCCAACTGCTGAGCATCCTTCTGTCCGAAGAAAATTTTGTCGGGCCCGACGATATTGAGCAGTTTCGTGATGACCGTGCACACGCCGCGAAAGTGAATGGGCCGGCTCTTGCCGCAAAGGGTCTGGCTCAGCACGTCGATATCCACAAAAGTGCAGAAATCCGCCACATACATCTCATCGGCATCCGGATGGAAAACCAAATCGACCCCTTCGGTCTCGAGCAGCGCACGGTCGTGCTCAAAATCCCGGGGATAATCGGCGAGATCTTCGTTTGGTCCGAACTGAATCGGATTGACGAAGACCGACACTACGGTTTTGTCACAAAGTCTTGCGGACGCCGCCATCAATGAGGCGTGGCCCTCGTGCAGATAGCCCATGGTCGGACAGAAACCGATGCTTTGTCCGGCCTCTTTCCAGGCGCGCACCTGGTCGCGCACCTCCTGAATCGTTTTCGCTATGATCATATTCCTCGCTCCTTTGACTGCAGTTCCTTTTATCCTTTAATACAACCGATCCAGATCGTCTTCGCTGGCAAGCTTGAAAGCTTCATCCGCGCTGGGGAAATCGCCGGCTTTCACCGCCTGGTCATAGGCCTTAAAAGCCCCGACCATTGCTTCGCCAATTTTTCCAAAATGACGGACGAACTTCGGCATATAATCCGTGAACATCCCGAGCATATCCTGATAGACGAGGATTTGCCCGTCACAGCCCGCACCGGCGCCGATGCCAATGGTCGGGATGCTCAGTTTTTCGGTGATCAGGTTCGCCAGCTTTGCCGGGACGCATTCGAGCACCACCGAAAAAGCCCCCGCTTCCTGAATGGCCAGCGCATCGTCTAGCAGCTGCTTGGCTGCTGCTTCGCCCTTCCCCTGGACACGGTTGCCGCCGAAGGCATTCACCGACTGCGGCGTGAGCCCCAAGTGAGCCATGACGGGGATGCCCGCCGCCGTAATCGCGCCGATCTGCGAGCAGACCGCCGCGCCGCCTTCCAGCTTCACCGCCTGAGCGCGCCCTTCTTTCATCAAACGCCCCGCATTGACGAGCGCCCGCTCATCCGACACCTGATAGGACATAAACGGCATATCGATGACCACCATAATATCCCGGCACCCTCGGGCCACCGCGCCGCCAAAGGTAATCATGTCTTCCATCGTCACCGAAAGCGTATCTTCGTAGCCGAGCATGGTATTGCCCAATGAATCGCCGACGAGCACGCCGTTAATCCCGGCAGCCTCGAGTAATTGTGCCGTGGAATAATCGTAGCACGTCAGCATTGCGATTTTTTCGCCGCGCTCTTTCATGGCCTGAAACGTTTTAACCGTGTTTTTCATTTTGAGTTGTCTCCCCCCAATGATAATAATAAATTTTCGAGGGACAGGTATGACCGATCGGGATGCTTTGTCTTCGCAAGCGCCAGCAACTTCTGGGATAACAGCGCGTATAACAGCCTGTCGTTCGCCTTGTCAAAGCAGTCAAGGTGAGCCGCCACCGTTTTGGTATCACCGCGCTCCACCGGGCCGGTGAGAGCGTCGATGACGCCGTCTTCAGCCATGTGAGCCGCATTGCCGAGCACCAAGGGCATCAGCGCCTGCTGCGCCTTTTCGTGGGAAAAGCCGCAGGTTTCGAGCATCTCAATACTCTGCGCCACAAGCCCGACGACCAGGTTGCTGGCTATCGACGCGGCACAATGATAACGCGATTTCGATGATCTGTCGATGATCTGCACCGAAAGATCCAATCCTTTGAGCCAGGTGTCAACCGCGTCCAAACGATCCGCACTGCCTTCCAGGGCAAAAAAAACATCCGACAATTCACGGTAAGCGGTATAGCGATCGCTTACGGCGAATAGCGGATGAACGGAATAGACACTCGCACCAATTTGTTCTGCACCCGGCATGGCCGCTTCTGCTGAAAGGGCGCCGCTGCAATGACAAATGATTTTACCTTGAATCGGATACTCACAGATCGCCGCCGCCATAGCCGCGATGCTGCTATCCGGAACCGTTAAAAACAACACGTCACTGTCTGCTACCAGGTCACCGAGTTTTCGGTAACTTTGCGAATGCGTAAACTGCGCCGCGTCATCGGCGGCAGCGGTGTTCCGGCTGTAATAGCCTGTCACCCGAGCGCCATGGGTCGTTAAGTATTTTCCTAAAGTGAAGCCGACCTTGCCGGCTCCCACAAATCCAGTTTTCAGGGCCATCACTCCTTCATGAAATTCGATCACGACGTGATGTTGTCTGTGCCCGGAGAACGATTCAAGATATTTGCATCGGTACAGTTTCCCGAGAGAATACCGTCCATCCCGCTTAGTTTAGCACCGCCATCCATCGCTGTAAAGAAAAATATTAATTTTTGTCCTGATTGTGTATTTTTTTTGCAATGCACCGGCTTGTTTCTTTAAAAACCCACCCACGTGCCCAACGCGTGGTTTGCTGCATACAAAAAGAGGCCTTTCGGCCTCCAGTTGTTCTGATTGCATGAATGCATCGCACCGATGCCAAGCTTAAACGACTACCTGCAAAGCCTGATCGAGATCGGCGATAATGTCATCGGCGGCTTCAATTCCCACCGACAGACGCACCAGATCCGGTGCCACCCCGCCGGCAATCAGCTCTTCGTCCGTCATCTGGCGATGGGTTGAAGAGGCCGGATGCAGCACACAGGTGTGGGCATCGGCCACATGGGTCGCGATCATCGCGATTTTCAAATGCTTCATAAAGGCTTCCGCTGTCTTGCGGCCGCCCTTCACCCCGAAGGAAATCACCCCACAGGTGCCGTTTGGCATGTATTTTTGCGCTCGTTCGTAATAACGGTTACCGGGCAGTCCCGGATAGTTGACCCAGGCGATTTGATCATGCTGCTCGAGAAAGGCCGCGACCTGTTGAGCATTGGCACAGTGGCGTTCCATGCGCACGGCCAGCGATTCCAGCCCCAAATTCAGCATATACGCGTTCATCGGGGACGGCGTCGCACCGAGATCGCGCATCAGCTGGGCCGTCGCCTTGGTAATAAACGCCCCGCCCCGGCCAAACTTTTCCGCATAAGTAATGCCATGATACGATTCATCCGGCGTGGTCAGCCCTGGAAATTTTTCTTGATGGGCCATCCAGTCGAATTGCCCGCTGTCGACAATACAGCCGCCGACTGTCGCATCGTGTCCGTCCATATATTTCGTGGTGGAATGGGTCACGATGTCCGCCCCCCATTCGAAAGGCCGGCAGTTAATGGGCGTCGCAAAGGTATTATCGATGATCAGCGGCACCCCATGAGCGTGAGCCTCTTTAGCAAAACGTTCAATATCAAAAACGATGAGGGCCGGATTGGCAATGGTCTCTCCGAAGACCGCCTTGGTATTGGGCTTAAACGCCGCCGCCAGCGCTTCATCCGTGCAGTCTGGATCGACGAAGGTGAAATCAATGCCCATTCGGCGCATCGTCGCGTTGAACAGATTGAAACTCCCGCCATAGATCGCTGACGAAGCCACCACATGATCACCGGCACCCGCCAAATTAAACACCGAATAAAAAGTTGCCGCCTGACCGGATGCCGTCAGCATGGCGGCGGTGCCACCTTCCAGCGCTGCGATCTTAGCCGCCACCCGGTCGCTCGTCGGATTCTGCAGCCGTGTATAAAAATAGCCTTCGGCTTCCAGATCAAACAACTGGCCCATGGCCTCGCTGGAATCGTATTTAAAGGTCGTGCTCTGTACAATGGGCATTAACCGTGATTCGCCGTTCTGGGGTTCGTACCCGGCCTGGATACATTGTGTTTCTTTTTTCATAGATAGTCCTCTCTGGTTATCAATATTGCTGCGTTTTATTATAGCATAGCCCGATGATGCACTTTTGATTTTTATCCGTCTGTGTCGTCCTTTCTTCAGAAAATGCTCACTAAAAAACGTCTTTGGGATTTCCTCCAAAGACGTTTTAGGTACCGATTTATTGTTTTTGATAACCGGTGATCATGGTCGCAATAAAACAAAACACGGTTGCCCAGGCGAAAAAACGATGGTATTTCATCTGATCCTCCTTTATTTTTGAATAACCGATGATTAATTGATTTTATTATAGCATAGTCCGCCGCAATCAGTCATTCCAAATCGGCAGCATGGCCTGAAAGTGGACAAAGGCCAGTATTTCTTCAAAGGCCAAATCAAAATCAACCGCCTGCTTTTTCACAAAGCGCTTAAAATCTTCGTTCCGCTTTAATCGGGTAATCGCCGTCTTCACCTCCTCCGGCGTCTGCACCGCAGAAAACGCCTTGTCTCCCAGACGAAATAATTGCAAATACATTCCCGCGATATCCAAACGATTTTCAATCTGCACGATTTGAAATTCTGAATATTGCCGCTTCTCAAGCCACTTTGTAAAGGCTGCGCTCTCAAAGGGCTGCGCTTTTTTGAGCATCGCCGTTACGATCTGCGATGCCAAGGCGTCATCCGTTTTTTCCTGTGATGCCATGGGTGGTTCACCTTTCATCCGGATTTGTCAATGCTTCAATCTGCGGCAACCGTTCCCGAAATTCCCGAAAAGCAGCCATTGCCAGCGGATCTTTTTTGCCCGCCGCCACTGCATCGCGATAGCGGCGCACGGTTGCCATCGGCAAATGTTTCTCGTTATAAAGATAACGCGTGAAAAGCTGCAGTATCTCCGCTTTATTTAGCATAGGATCGCCGCCGGCCTCAAACTTTTGGCGTCTGAGGTTTTAATCCGATGCGCGCCGCTGCCAAATCCAATCGACCAATCACCGCGAGCACCACGACCGCCGCGAGTCCCATCTGCACCAGATTTCCGGGAATCGACGCCGCCGGTGCGAGCCAATTCCCATAGATAATGCTCTCAGCAACATAATATCCCGCGATTTTAATCGCGCAGGCGGCCGCAATGGCTGCCACATACCAACGATAACCGCAATGATTTTCCGTCATCGCGCCCACGACGTATCCCATCAAGCCGACGATCACAAAGGTGAAAGGCGCCCAAAGCGTCCATCCGCCGACCAAATCGAATAATGCCATGCCGACCCCTCCGGCTAAAGCGCCGGTCCGCTTGCCAAAGATCACTGCGGCGATCAACAGGGGAATATTCCCCAAGTGAACCAAGCCGCCGTTGGCCGCAATCGGCAGCCGCACATTGATAAAGGTCATGCCGAAAGTCAGCGCAATCATTAAAGCGGTGGTCACCAGATCCTGCAGTGTTAAACGGTGATCTGTTTCTCGTTCTTTCATTTGAAAACCTCCTCTATTGACGCCTCCCATTATCCGCTTTCCTGGCCCGGCTATAAATACCCATTTAAATAAATTTTAATAAGGTCAGTTGGCCGCTCAATTCCGTTTTGCAATTTGCCGTCGCTTCTTTAATATAATAAGACCCATTCAACGGAAAGAAAGTGAGACAAATCATGACCGAAACAACCAACCATTTCGTCGACGAAAAGCAGGTTAAGCTCCTGCTCAGTTTTTTCCGGGATTCTCTGGCTGGCGCTCTGAAAGAAAAAGATCCTGCCAAGAAGGACGCCATCCTGCAGAGGATGCTCTTGTTGCTCCAAAATTATATCGACGATTAGAACCTATGCATGGCGGCGCCCACGACGACATTCACGATCGCAATGGTGAGCATGATGCTCAGGATCACAGTCACACGCCCGATGATGGTGATCGTGGCCGCAGCCGCATAGTTCGTCGTGACGATATATTTGCGGCTAGCTCCAAGCGCCTTTCAAGACTTCATTATACTCCAAGTGCACTATCATAAACGAAGAGATTCATGCCATGGCATTGTCCATGGCCTTATTGCATGAAAAAACCACGCGTCTAACGCGTGGTTTTTTCATGCATAAAATACCGGTCTGTATGACCGGTAACAAATAAGGAATCATAATATGGAATTTTTAGCGCATTGCCATAACAATAACGCTTATGCGAGAATATAAACTTCCCTCAAAGTTTACGACATTATTATAGCATGGATCAAAAGAGCTGTAAAGCAATTCAAAATTTATTTTCATCAATGAATCCTTTCGCTCATGTGCTTAACCCAATACGCGGTAGTTCTCCAATTTTTGCAGATGATCCTTTATCTCGGCAATCACATCCCGCATCTCCTGTGCCAAGCTGTTGAGTTCCCGAATCCGCGCAACCTGCCGCTCTAAAAACGCCTCGTGCACCGGCAGAATCGGCGACGCCCGATGCACGCGCCATTGAAGCATGTTCACGTCGGCACTATTTTGATCAAATACATCCCGGGTGCGATCCTCCTCGATGCGCAGCCGCCGCCACAGGGCGTCTCGACTGGCCATTCGTTCATCTTCATTCAGCGACAAATCCTGCAAATTGCCGAGCGCCTTAGCGGCAAACGCCATGAAACGGTCAATATCTTCTGAAGTAATGGGTGCTCTGTTCTCACCGACCAATAATTTCATTCGGTGTTCCCCTTTCTTTTTCCATTATGTGCTTGATCGCCTTATTTTAACAGGAGCTCCCACCTTTCGCAAATCGCCGCGCTCTTTTCATGTCTTTCTTTTAATTTCCCGCGTTTAGCGCGTCCACTGAGCGACCCGATCGGGATGCGCCTTAACCCACTTTTTTGCTGCCTTTTCCGGTTCCATACCATTTTGAATGTCCAACATCACACTGCTGATATCCTCCGTCGTCCAATGAAAGTGATCGAGGATGCGGTAAGCCTTAGGCATATCACTTTTCAACCCTTTGCGAGCCATGGTGCTGAGATGCTCTGCCTTCCCCATGGTGCCTCTTGGATCCTTCAGGTATTTCAAATGATATTTTTGAAACATCCAATGAGGGCTCCAGCCGGTCACGATAATTGGCTGGTGCTGATCAATCGCCTTGCCCAACGCCGTCGCCATCGTCCCGCTGGACGTCGTCGTGACCTTCCATCCTTTCAGATTCGGATACGTTTTGACCGTTTTTTCCGCTGCAGTAACCACACCGCTGCCGGCTTCAATGCCCGTGACGGTTTGGCCGGCCTCAGTCGACAAATCCGCAATCGAATCCACACGCATATAATCAGGAACGACCAACCCCAACTTTGCGCCGGTCAAGTTCGCCCCAAGATTGACAAGTTCCTTGCGGTATTGTTTATACTGCGCGCGGTGGGTGCTGGGCAACCAGGCCGAAACCATAGCATCAGATTCTCCCCGGGCGACCGATTCCCACATCACGGCATTATCCAGCGGTATTAAAGTTACCTTATAGCCCTGATCTTTCAAAACTTCTGCGATCACGTGAGTTGATGCCACTTCAGAATCCCACTGCACATAAGCAAGCTTGATTTCCTGTTGACTGCCGCTGCCGATGTGGGAGGCCACCACCACGCCAGTCACGATCAGCGCGGCTACGACGCCGCTGATCACCCGCCGGCGTTTGGGGTTGGCTTGTGTTGTCTTGGCCACTGCCTTGCGCCTGGTATCCGCCACCGCTAATTTTTGTGTAAAGCGGTCGATGATAATGGCGAGAACCACCAGTGCCATCCCGCTGACAAAACCATTGCCCACCTGGGCACGCTGCAGCGCTGAAAGCACGCCGCGGCCCAGCCCGGGCGCACCGATCATCGAGGCGGTAACCACCATTGACAGCGCAAGCATGATCGTTTGGTTAATGCCGGCCATAATGGTATTTCTCGCCAAAGGCAGCTCGATTTTAAAAAGTTTCTGGGAAGAGGTCGATCCGAAGGCGTCCGATGCCTCGATGAGTTCCCGCGGGATCTCTCGAATGCCGAGATTGGTAAAGCGCACCGTCGGCGGCAGCGCAAAGATAATCGATGCAAAGACCCCTGGCACCATGCCAATGCCAAAGAAAGCCACTGCCGGAATCAGATACACAAAGGCCGGCATGGTCTGCATAAAGTCAAGAATCGGTTGAATCACAATCTGTGCCCGATCTTTTTTCGCCATGAGAATCCCCAGGGGAATTCCGATGACCACTGAGAGAAGCGCCGCCATAAACACCAGCGTCACCGTGTTCATCATATCTTCCCATAGGCCCTGATTGTAGACAAAGAGCAAGCCGATCAATACAAAAATCGGCAATCCTTTCTTCCGATTCGCGACAAAATAAGCTGCAACGGTCAGTCCCAGAATAACCAGCACCGGCGGCAGAAATACCAAAAATCGAGTGATGGCATCCATCGCGCCTTTGCCGCCCCACTGCACCGCGGAGAAGAACCCCGCCCAAGCTTTGGTCATCCAACTGACAACATGCTCAACGCCGTCAGCTACCGGAATCGCTGTGGTTAATATTTTAAACATGCGCATCCTCCTTATCTGGCTTGACCGTGTCCGGTGTATTCTGATCCGAAACTTCTGTGCTGCTGATATCGGCCAGCGCTTCGAGCACTGTGCCGCGAATCACTACGCCAAGCAGGCGGTCTTTTTCATCCACCACAGCCAAGGGCGTCGGCGAATCATAAATCAGATTGAAAATGTCTGTTACCAGTGTCTCCTTGGGAATTTTTTGAACCTGAGGATCCATGACTTCTGTCAATTTCTTCCCTTCCCGGCTGGCAAGCAGTACTTCTTTTGCCTGGAGCGTCCCTTTGAGCTTGCGCTTGCGATCGATGGCCATCAGCATTGAAACGTGTTCTTTGCGCATGCGCCTCAACGCCACATAAGGGCCGTCGAGCTCAACATTGGCCGTGATTGCCGGGATCATCACATTTTCCGCAGTGAGCACCTTAGAAACATCCACATCCTGAATAAATTGTCGAACAAATTCGTCAGCCGGATGCATGAGAATTTCTTCGCCGGTGCCCACCTGCACAATTTGCCCGTCGCGCATAAAGGCGATGCGATCACCCAAACGCAATGCTTCATTCAAATCGTGGGTAATAAAAACAATGGTTTTATTCAAACTTTCGTGCAGCTCCAATAGCTCATCTTGCATATTGCGCCGGATCAGCGGGTCGAGCGCCGAGAAAGCCTCGTCCATGAGGAGCACTTCCGGATCGTTGACAATGGCCCGGGCTAGACCGACGCGCTGCTGCATTCCGCCAGAAAGTTGGTCGGGATATTGGTCTGCAAAAGGCAGCAAATGAAAGTCTTTCAGAATTTTTTCTGCTCGCTGCCGGCGCTGTGCAGCGTCCACCCCGCGAACAGCCAATCCGTACTCCGTATTTTCTAAAATCGTCCGATTCGGAAAAAGCCCGAAATTCTGAAAGACCATATTCACTTTGCTCCGCCGGTAATCCCGCAGCGCTTCATCATTCATTTGAACCACATCTTCATCTTCAAAGCGAATCTCACCACTCGTCGGTTCAATCAAACGATTCAGCATTCGAACCAGCGTCGACTTGCCGCTGCCCGAAAGCCCCATGATTACAAAAATTTCTCCCTGTTCAATCTCTAAGTTCACATCATAAACGCCGACCGTACAACCGGTTTTTCCAAGAATTTCTGTCTTGCTTTTATGAGCTTTAATCATATTCATTGCTTGTTTTTTACGCTTGCCAAATATCTTAGTCAGATGTTTAATCGTGATCTGACGCATGCGAATCCCTCCTTTGTTTCCATGATTTCGCTTTGAATTAAACTAACTTAGTTTAAATATTATAACATAAATTTTTTATGCATTCAAAAATCCCCATTCCCATCAAAGGAAATGAGGATCTTTAATCATAATTTTATTGTTTTAAACAGCTTTTAGCGTGTCTTGCATCTCGTCGATCACGCCGGTTTTTTCGAGTACTTCCTGCACGGTTTCCACCGGGATAATGGTCAGCTTGGCTTTCACCTCGTCGGTGACATCCTTTAAATCGTCCACATTGTCCTTGGGGATAAAAACCTTCCTAATCCCGGCGCGCTGAGCAGCCATCAGTTTTTCCGGCAATCCGCCGATGGGCGTCGCCACTCCGCGCAAAGATACTTCACCGGTCATCGCAAACTCCGGACTGACCGCTTTCTCGCAGACCAGCGAGGCGATAGCCGTCGTTAGCGTGATCCCCGCCGACGGACCGTCCTTGGGCACGGCTCCGGCCGGCACGTGCACGTGCAGATCGTTCTTTTCAAACTTTTCAGCCCGTCCCGGAAACATGGATTTCACCAGACTCACGGCAATCTGCACTGATTCCTTCATCACGTCGCCCAGCTGCCCGGTGATAATCACCCGGCCGCTGCCCTTGGTCATCAGCGTCTCGATAAAGAGAATTTCACCGCCGACCCGCGTCCACGCAAGCCCGGTGACAATTCCCGGCTTTTTCTTCGCCAGAATATGATCGTGGGTCACCGGCCGCATATCCAGATAATCCCGCAGTTCGTCCGGCGCGATGGTCAGCGGTTCGCCCTCGCCCTTCACAATCTGCACCGCCGCTGCCCGGCAAAGGGTATCGATGCGTTTTTTGAGTCCGCGCACTCCGGCCTCCATCGTGTAATCCGAGATAATGGCGCGCAGTGTTTCATCCGGCAGCATTAATCGTTCTTCGTCAATGCCCATGGCCGCGTAGGCTCGCGGCAGTAAATGGCGCTTGGCAATCTGGAACTTATCCGTCGCTGTGTAGCCTTCGAATTGAATCACTTCCATTCGATTGAGCAGCGGCTCGGGAATCATGTCCAGGCTGTTGGCTGTGCAGATAAAGAACACATCGGACAAATCGTAAGGCACGTTGGCATAATGATCGGTAAAGGTGTTGTTCTGCTCCGGATCGAGCACTTCGAGCAAAGCCGAAGCCGGATCGCCGTTGTAACTCATCGAAAGTTTGTCCACCTCGTCAAGCACCATCACCGGATTGGAGACCCCCGCTTTGTGAATGCCGTCCATGATGCGGCCGGGCATCGCGCCGATATACGTTCGCCTGTGCCCGCGGATATCCGCTTCGTCGCGCACCCCGCCCAGACTGACACGGACGTACTCCCGGCCGAGAGCCTTGGCAATGGATTTGCCGATGCTGGTCTTGCCGGTGCCAGGCGCTCCCACAAAAAGCAGAATGGACCCCGACTGCTTGTGCTGCAGATTCATCACCGCCACCTGCTGCACGATGCGCTGCTTGACCTTCTTCAACCCAAAATGATCTTCATCAAGGATTTTTTCGGCCTCATCCAGATCGATCGCCTTGGCTTCTTCCTTTTTCCAGGGCAACTTCGTCATAAAATCCAGATAATCGTAGAGCATGCCGGCTTCCTGGGAATGCTGACCCTCCTGCTTCAGGCGACTGAGCACCTTGCCGGCTTCCTTTTTCGCCTCTTCGTTCATCCCGGATTCTTCAACCGCCAATTCCAGCCGACGAATATCCGATACATTTTCCGGGTCCATTTCGTCGAGCTCCTTCTGCAGATACTGCATCTGTTTTTTGATGGCTTCCTGACGATAAAGCTTTTCATAATCCTTTTTCTGTTCGGTTTCGGCCTCATTGGTGATTTTGGTGATTTCCAAATATTCATAGACCATCTTTTCCATCATGGCCGTCCGCTTTTTACAGCTGTTCTGTTCAAGCACCGCGTATTTTTCGTCCGGGGAATTGGTCATCCAGATGGAAAGCAGCGATGTGACTTCGCCGATGGTTTTCATCTGCGTGAAATAGTTTCGCGCGATGAGCCCCCATTGAAAGCCTTTGACAGATTCCACCAGCTTGTTTTTAAGGGTTTCCAACCGGTTCTTTTCGTCCTCGGGATTTAAATCTTCAATATCCGGCTTTGGAATCGTTTCAAGTTCAATTCTTTCTCCATCAATGATCGAAAGATTTTCCACGTTAACCCGATCTCCAGTCCTAAAAACTAAATATCCGTTCTGGTTGATTTCAACAATACGGCCGGACACCCCAACGGGATAAAAATCCATCTGCCGCATTTCTGATAATGCCGCCTGCTTGCGCGCGATCAGCAGCACCGTCTGTTCATTTTCCTCCGGATCCTTTCCCGTCAATCTTCTGTAAAGATCCGTCTGCATAAAGACTCGGGCATTGGGTGCCACCACCATATTATAAATCGGTACAACCGTCATGCGTTTCTCCCTTCTTGTTAGCAGCCTTTATTATTGAGTGCTAACATTTCTGTTAAAAAAACGGCTTTTAAAAGCCACCTTTAACATTCGATTTGACAGCATTATAATGCGTGTCAAATCGAATTGCAAGCAAAATCCTATTTTTTAAGTATCGCGCAAGTTTTTTATGCCGCGCCGTGCTATAATGCCAACATGTCTTTAATCTGACGGAGGTTCCCATGTTTCAAACCAACGGCACCATCGATGCCGCACTGCTCAAAAAGATACGTCCTTATCTTTACCCCAAACATTTTAATATAGCGATGCCGATATTGGCCGGCATTATGGTTGCTCTCGGCGCGTTTCGCTGGCACCAGGGCAACGTTCAATCCGCGGTTGCCCTTTTGGTGCTCGCTGTCGGCATCCTCGTCGCCTATGCGGACAGCCTGCGGCGAACGGTTCAAAACAGCTTAAAAGTTATCCAACGCCTGACCGGCCTCGACGAATACGATGTGACCACTGTGTTCAAAGACGACGGAATCCATGTGTCCGGACAAGGCGGCCGCGCGCGCATCACCCTATCTTACAATGCCATTCACCATGCTGTTTTTACCAATGAACATGGCCTGCTTTTCTCCAAAGACCATCAGATGGCCATTGTTTTTCTCGGCCAGCTCACGGCAAGCGAGCAATCTGATCTGGCAGTCTTTCTGAAAGAACGAGGCCTTATTCTCACCCGGGCTGCCCGTTGATCGCCCATTGTGTTCTAAAAACAACCGAAGGCGGAACGAAAGTCCCGCCTGATTTTGATGCTATAAAATATAAATATTGAGGTAAAAAATAGTAATTTTCTTGTAAAAAATGCGATAGAACCCAGACTTTCTCTTACAGATTCAATATACTTTCAGCAAGCTTTTTTGCCTGCCAAAAAAGATGCCTATCATAAATGCGACATTTGTTAAATTGAACCGCCTATGAGCTTTTAAACCCATAGGCGGCATAGACAATCTTCACGTTATAAGCAAATCTGAACCGCAAATATCATATCTGTGGAAAAATGTGTTCCCATATTGCATCCATGGCCGGCTGGGCATCGTGCTGCATTGATTGTACGGCTATAACTGCATTTTTATCCGGCATAATGATAACAAACTGAGCCTCGCGGCCATAACAGCGGTAACTGCTTTGATCACCGTGATTTCTCCAAAAATAAAGTCCGTATCCCGCCTCTTCATCGATCGCGTCCCCTGCCGGATTAATGGATGAGGACGGGACATGAAATGCACCGGCGTTTTTCACCCATTCTTCTGACAGAAAACGCATTCCTTAATAGGTTCTCCCGAAGCATAGAGTTGGCCGAGCTTAGCCGTATCTGCAATATCAAGGAACAGGTCGCTGACCGGGAAAGTATGCTCCTTTGAATCCGTGCCCCAACGGGGCTTTGCGGTTCCGGCCCGCTTCCAGAACTTTTCATACAAATAATCGCAGACAGACATCCCGACCGCTTTTCCCAGCATGCGTCCCGCAACATATGGTGCAAGATTGCCATAGCTGAACTTTTTCCCGGGCTCATACATCATCGGGCATGTGAATGCAAAAATCAGCCATTCATCATTTCTTCAGGAAGCTTTTCTTCTGTCTCGCCGCGGAGCTTCTTCCGGTCTGATGCCATTAGAAAGGGCTCCCCATGTCCCGATGTCATTGTCATCAGATTATACAGTGTCACATCATTCCAGCGGGGATCTATATCACCGGGGATAATATCTGCGAAAGTCTCAATGGGTTTATCATCAAGCGATAATTTTCCTTCATCGATTGCAAAACCGACCGCCGTTGCAAGATGACTTTTCGCCACGGAAAAAACGTTGTGATAAATATCATCTGAAAAACGATGAAGTCCTAAAATCGTATTATTCTTAATGGCCATTACAGCATCTATTTCCAAATCGTTTTCTTCCACCCCGGCCCGGGCAGCGTCACAGTAGTAAGGCATCGGCCGACCCTGATGGAAGGGAAAGCAGAGCAAACCGCGGCTTCCCACATAGGCATTAGCCGCTTCTTCGCAGATCATATCATAGACATCTTGACCGGATACCCGGCTTACAGCCTCTTCTGCATCACAGAATGTATCTTTAAACCATTTTAAGTTGGAAGCGGCCGTTACCTGCTCGCTCCTCCATATCCTACTTGCCGGGATTGGCATGGCCGGAGAAATAGATCTCATGGCGCGGTTCCTCATAAACCTTATCCACTGTAGCTACGATAACACCTGCTGTCCCTACCGTAATTTCAGCCATATCTTCTTTGATAATGTCTGAGCCGATGGCCGCACACTGCTGATCACCTCCGCCGACACAGATCGGTGTTCCCGCATGAAAACCTGTGAATTCTGCGGCCTTTGGTGAAATGCAGCCCACCTGCCTAGCCGACTGCTTTATAGGCGGCAATTTGTCGCGTGATACATTTATTGCATCCAAAAGTTCATCCGACCAATCCAACTTCGCAACACCCATCATCCCATTCATCGCAAAAGACGAAGGATCTGTAAACACCTCTTCTGATTCATACTTGACAGTACTGCTTTATGTTCCAAAGGCCAGATGACTTTCGTCTTCTTTTTTGTGCCCGATTATATCACTTTAAACATTCTATAACTATGGTAAATTATTTTAATAACTGATCCCATTGCTTATATCTCTTTTCTAATGTCAATTACTGCATTTTTCTTTCGCATCCCAAGATGCTTCAGATGTCTTATCCCAGGATATCCGGATCTCTCCTTCAAAAAGCTCCCTTCCAACCCTTTCTATATCGTAAAACTAACTTGTAGGTGTATCCATTAAATCCGTTTCAACGGTCTTCGCAACACAACCCGAATTGCCCGTATGCTATTTATAAACTGCCTATAATTAAGGAATTAATAACACATAATATTGGTTTTGAATTTAATCGTTATTGATATAAGTAATAGAATATGTACTCCATTCATGCATAAACGTCTAAATGTCTGTACGAGAAAAAATAAATAAAACAAAAATCATTACCATCGACTAAGCCAATGGTAATGATTTGATAGCTCTTTTTTATTTTCAATCTTCTTTTGAACCGGCTAATTGATAGAGCATCTGCTCAATGCGATCCAACTGCCGAATCATAATCCAGTTCTGTTGCACCAACATATCCATTGTCGGCAGTTCTGGCTGGCCGCCGTCTTCACTTTGCAGCTTCTGGAATAAGATATTCGCCGCTGCTCTGCGATCTTTGGCGTAGCCGAGCTGACCAAGACCAAGGGCTGCTAATTCCTTCACGGCCTGTTCCTGCAATGCCGTTGCATTTTGTTGATCTGCCATTATTTCTCTCCTGATTTTAATCTTGTTTTCAAACGCCGCTTCCGCTTGTCTTAGAAAAAATCGACATGTCCGGCAAATTGTCGCAGTGCTCCCCGAATCGCTTCATCACTGAAGCCCGGATCTTCCGGTAAAGCGCGTTCTGCCGGAATCAGCGGATCAAAAGGGATCAGCCGATAGGTGTGACGATTAGTCATGCCCAGCATTTCTGCTTTTGTCAGCCGAATAGTTTTATAAAATCGTGCCAAGTTTATCTCCTTGTATCGTGCCAAAACCATTGTTTTGGTTTTTCGCACCTAATCTTATAGTTTAATCCGGTGTCTGTCAACAAAATAAAGCGAAAAGCCACTTTCCTTGAGCTTTTCGCTTTTATTATCTCTAGGCTCTTGTCAGTTAGTCAGCGCAGGAGAGACCTCAACTCCGACAATGGTTTCCCGCAAAATAGCTGCTACCGGTTTGACACAGCCGACGGCTTTTAAATTGCCATCTCGACCGCCCTTAAACTGAATATTATATTTTATCCTCAACCGACTCAAACCACCTTTGATCCAAATTCACATTTTGGCATGATTCATATCCTTTGCGGCCATCGTTTGATGCTGCTGATCAGCTGTTGTTTCGGTTTTCGCCTGCCCCGCCGACATCCCATGATGCAGATTCCGGCGGCGTTTCGCCATGGCCCGCCGCCGCATCATGGCCTTGGCTTTTCGGCTGCGGCCTTTAAACTGGGGCTGATAACAGTTTTCCCGGGCATTTTTAAATTGACCCTTTAAAAACACCCGCGCCTGCTTAAGGGCATGGCTGGCCGGCGCCAGCCAGTCGAATACCCGAAAGCGCCCTGGGAAAATGCGAAATGCGACATCGATATTGGCTTCTTTCAGCTTTTTAACAAACGCGATGGTTTCTTCATAAAACGGATCGTCCCGGCCGACATAGGTACAAACCGGCGGCAGACCGGTCAACTCGTCGACACGGGCCGCCGCCGCATACATAGGCACCTGCCCGCGAGTTTCATATACGCTAAGATACATCTCCCAGCCCCGCGCACGATTCAGATCCGGTTCGGTCAGTTTTTGAATTTTTGCCTTACGTCGGAAAGTTTGATCGTCCATCATCGGGAAAAGCGGCATCAAATATGCGATGGCCACTTCCCGTTGATCTCTTGCATAAAGTGCCAGCGCCACGGCCAGGCCGCCGCCGGCGCATTCGCCGCCGACAAAGAGTTGATTGGCATTGATGTGCAAGTTATTCGCGTTTTCCTGCATCCAAACCAGCGCATCATAGGCATCCCACAGCGCCGCAGGATATGGTTTTTCGCCGGCCTTACGATAGTCCGGAATGACCATCACGCAATTGCCATCACCGCAAAAAAGATCCGCATAAACATGGGCTTGTTCCGGAATGCCAGCCATATAGGCCCCGCCGTGCAACCACAGCAGACCGGTCGCTTTAGCGTCTGTCCCTTTGTTGGACCAAACGACCAAAACCCGCAGGGTGCTGCCATCCCGACGATAGATCACACGTTCTTCCATCTGAGTTTTGCGGCCGCGCCATTTCCCCCGGACAAAACGATCCAAAAGACGGTCTTGGCGCTCCACGCTAAGACTGGCCGACGAAGCTAAGATCCATTTATGGGCCAGCGGTTCAATGCGCCACCAACTTTTCAAGTCAAAATTGCGCTGAACCGACGATTGCCTTTTTGTCTGCGTCTTTGCACGCAGGCTCTTTTTTAACAAATGCCCTTGACGCTTCTGCTCTTTTTTTATTTTTTTGTCCTTGAAGGCCTTTGCCGTGGAACCATCACGCTTTTTCTTTGCCATTTCTTTCCCATCGCTGTGCATTATTGTCTTGAAAAATTATTATAGCACTTTTATTCGCCATCCATGCAAACAAATTTATTTTTGTTTCCCAACTTTCTTCAGTCTTCCGCTGATTCCCAAAACAATTCGTCAAGAGTTTTGCCCAGCGCTCGACAAATGGCCACACAGAGTTTGATCGTCGGGTTATAATTGCCCTTTTCCACCGCGCTGATAGTCTGCCTGGAAACGCCCACCAGATCCGCCAGTTGCTGCTGAGACAAATCGAGCGCAGCCCGCGCGGCCTTCATGCGCAAATTCTTCAATCGGCATTCTCCTTCCGGGAGACAAACCATTTGGCTAACGACACCACCAGGAATCCCCCGAAAACAATCACCATTACAAGCGGTGTCATCTGATCCAGCGTGAGCACCCCATCACGAATCCAATCGGCCCGATGGATTCTCCGAACGATGAGCACCGCCAGATTCACCGATGTCAACACCCCCCATAGCCAAATGATGCGCCGTCCCTTTTGACGAAAGGGAAAGTAAGCATCGTTCCAGATGCACTCTCCTCCGTAAACCAAAACGCCGAGAAAGATGCCGATCAGCGAGCTGCCACCGTCGGACAAATAGGGGCCCGCCGCCGACACCAGCAAAAAATGACATGCGCAAAAAATCATCACGACGAAAAAGGCATGGCGATAAGCCCGATCCTGAAGGGCCATCTGTCTTTCGTCGTAATCTGCCGAACGCTGGCTCCTTTTTTCTTTTATCATGATGCCAAAGACCAAAACGCATACCAATAAAATCACAAAAATCATTTCGTACTCCTTTCTCTTCCAAAATTGATGGATCGCTTCTTCATTATACTTATAAATGCCAAAAAGTCAATTATATTTGCTATTTTTATATTTATATTATTATTTTTGTCGTATTTATATTTTTGTCATCGTACAACTCGACTGAAAAGGAAATTCCTTTAAGCGTACATCTTGATCGCCGTCGGCCTGTCAGCACGCAATCCGCGCTTCAATCGCTAAAATTCAGGCTCTAAAAAAGCAGTGAAGTTCGCGTGGATCTCCACTGCTTTTTAAATGACTGAATCTAATCTACTGTCTGCCGTTTCTGCGCTGCCTGCACTACATGCCGGCAAAGCACTGCCGACGTGACCGTTCCTACCCCGCCGGGAACCGGCGTCACGGCGCCGGCTTTCGCCGCGGCATCCGGGGTTACGTCGCCGACCATTTGGCCGGCAGCATCAAAATTAATGCCCACATCGACAATCACCGTCTGACCGTTGGCCGCCACACCATCAGCTGTCACACTGCCGATCTGTCCCGCCGCCGCCACGATGATATCCGCCTCGCGCATGACCGCCGGCGCATCCACTGTGCGCGTGTGACAAATCATCACCGTCGCGTTGCGCGCCAAGAACATCATGGCTACCGGCCGCCCGATGACGAGACTTCGCCCCACAACACAAACTTTTTTCCCCGCGGGATCAATGCCGTAGGCATCGAGCATTTTAAGACAGGCTTCCGCTGTGCAGGGCGGATAACCGATCGCCTTCCCGGTGAAAACTCCCGCGAGAGATCCCGGCGTAATGCCGTCCACATCCTTGGCGGGATCCAGCGCAGCGCAGACCACCGCATCGTCAATCTGCGTGCCCATCGGTCTGAAAATCAAACAGCCATGGATAGCCGCATTTCGATTGATCGCGTCAATCACATCGATCACGTTCTGAGTGTCTGCCTCAGTTGGCAGCGTGATCACCTTCACTTGCAAGCCGACTTTTTCAGCGTGCCTGAGAATGCTGCGCTCATAGGCCAGATCGCCCGGCCGTTCGCCCACACGAACCAGAGCCAGGGTCGGTGTGGCGCCACGGCCTTTGAGCACAAAAACTTGCTTTTGCGTTTCGGCGTCCAGTCGTGCCGCCACCGGCCGGCCCTGCAATTGCTTAGTTGTCTCCTCCATGTTCACTCCTCCTCCGCAGACTGCAGGTCTTTGCTGATATCTTTGTAGATGCTGTCGGCCAGTGCGCCATAGCCGGCCAGCATGCGATTCGCCTCTTCGTTATAGGCGGCCGCCCGCCGGGTATCGGCCATGTTCCTAGTATTGATCAACACGTTGAGCGCCGCCGCGTGCAGCGCCCCGTTTAAAATCGCGGCGCTGCAGCCCGCATCCGAAACCGCAAGCCGGGAGCCGTTCTCGGCAAACTCCTTCGCCATCGCAATGCCCTCGCAGCACAGCGTCATGATGCGTAGCGGCACTTCGCAGCAGGCATCCAGGCAAGCCTGGATCGCTTCGTCTTTGGCCTGACGCTCGGCGGCCGTCGACGCCGACATCCGGTAACAATCGGACAATGGCGCGAAGACCTCCGCATCTCGATCGATCAGCGCGCACAGCTCTTCCTGCAGGGTCTGTGCCCTGTGATTGAAGGCAATCATCACATCCTCCACATCCGCATATTTTTCTTTGCCGATCGTCAGCGCCGCGACCATTTGCCCCAAGGCCACACCCACGGCCCCGACAAGTGCCGAAGCGCCGCCGCCGCCCGGCGTCGGCGCATTGGAAGCCAACGCCAAAACAAATTCTGCACAGGGCATCCGATCATAAGTTTGTTCGCATTTTGTCATTTTCTCGCCCTTCCAAATAATTCGTTTGTGCTGCAGATTAAAACAATCCGCTGATCACGCCGTTTTCATCCACGTCAATTTTTTCCGCCGCCGGATGCAAAGGCAGTCCCGGCATCTTCATGATCGCACCGGTCAGGCAGACCACAAAGCCCGCCCCGGCCGAAATGGTCGCGTCCCGAACGGTGATGGTAAAATCTGTCGGCCGACCGAGCTTTGACGCATCGTCAGAAAGGGAGTATTGGGTTTTAGCCATACATACGGGCAAATTTCCGTAGCCTAATTTTTCAAACTTCGCCAGCGCCTTTTGCGCTTCCGGTGCGAAATCCACCCCGTCGGCACCATAAACTTTTTGCGCCAGTGTCGCGATTTTTGTCGTCAACGACTGATTGAGATCATAGGCATAGGTGAAGTGTTCTTTTCCGGCGTTTTCATCGCAAAGCCGCATCACAGCTTTGGCCACATCAATACCGCCTTTGCCGCCCTGCCCCCAAACATCGGCCAAGGCCACCGTGATGCCCCGTTCTTCACAGGATTTTCTGAGCAGATTGATTTCCGCTTTCGTGTCGCTGACAAACCGGTTGATGGCCACAACCGCCGGCAGACCAAAAACGTCGGTAATATTTTCGACATGCTTGCAAAGATTGGGCAAACCGTTGGCCAGCGCATCCAGATTTTCCTGGGTGACGTTTTTGGCGTCCGCACCGCCGTTATATTTCAATGCTTTGATCGTCGCCACAACGATCACCGCATCCGGCTGCAAATCCGCCAGGCGGCATTTGATATCCAAAAATTTCTCCGCGCCGAGATCCGCACCGAAGCCCGCCTCCGTCACCACATAATCGTCGGCAAAATGCATCGCCATGCGCGTCGCGATCACCGAATTGCAGCCGTGAGCAATGTTTGCGAAAGGGCCGCCGTGAATAAAGGCGGGCGTGCCTTCGAGGGTCTGCACCAAATTGGGCTTAAGCGCATCCTTCAGCAGCGCCGCCATGGCCCCGTTGGCTTTCAGATCTGCTGCAGTGATCGGTTCGTCGTCGCAGGTATAGGCCACGATGATGTGGCCCAGCCGTTCTTTGAGATCGCTGATGTCCCGGGCGAGACAAAAGGCCGCCATCACTTCCGAAGCGACGGTAATATCAAAGCCATCTTGCCGGGGCGTGCCGTCCACCGGCCGTCCGAGGCCGTCCACAATATTGCGCAGTTGCCGATCGTTCATATCGACGCAGCGCCGCCAGGTGATGGTCTTCGCGTCGATACCCAGGGCATTGCCTTTTTGAATATGATTGTCGATCATCGCGGCTAAAAGGTTATTCGCCGCGCCGATGGCGTGAAAATCGCCGGTGAAATGCAGGTTGATGTCTTCCATCGGCAACACCTGGGCGTAGCCGCCACCGGCCGCCCCGCCTTTAATGCCGAATACCGGCCCGAGGGACGGCTCCCGCAGGGCAACCATCGCCGACTTACCCAAATACCCGAACGCATCGGCCACGCCGATGGTCATCGTGGTTTTGCCTTCGCCGGCCGGAGTCGGATTGATGGCTGTCGTTAAGATCAGCCGCGGTTTTTTCGCCGACGGTTGTTTGAGCAGATTGTAATCGACCTTGGCCTTGTATTTGCCGTAAAGCTCGAGATTGTCCTCCGTCAAACCCAATTTTCGGGCAATGTCGCGAATGTCCTTCGGGCTGGCCGCCTGTGCAATCTCAATATCGGATAAATACCCCATGTTGCCTCCTTTAATTCTTTGACAAAATGATTGAGGATGAACGTCGTTCCGGAATCGGAACCAAAACACTTCTTTCATTTTAATTCAGGAAAGCACGCCGCGCAATAAATTTTAATGCGCTCTGACGATAATCCATTGTTTTTACACTTCGTTTTCGATAAGATAAAAACAATTCAATATCACTTGTTAACTTTATTTGCCGACATTTTTTTAAGAAGGTTTTTATGCAAATTGATTTTCCCTATTACGGACAAACTTGTGCGGTAGGCGCCAGCGCCACGGTTGCCGACGCCTGTGCTGCAGCCGGTCACCCGCTGGATCTCGTATGCGGCGGTCTCGGCAACTGCGGCAAGTGCCTAACACTGGTGCAGGAAAACGGCCTGACCTTCGAGGTACTGGCCTGCCAATATCCGGTCTCCGACGGCATGCATATTCTCATTTCCCCCGACGGCGCCCACAAAAAAATCCTGACCGAAGCGATTGCCTTTGATCCGCTGATTTTTGACCCGCCTGTCACGGTCTACCCGGTCACTTTTAGTGCTCTCAACCTGCAAAGTGACCGCGCCTTTCTGGCATCCATCAACGCGGTCCTTCCCGTCGATTTGCGATGCGACGATCCTCAAGTCCTCTATGATGCGTATGAAGCCGTTCGCCGCATGCCAGGCCCCATCGTCAACGTTTTGACGGAGATGCCCCTCATCCCTATCAAGACCGTATGCAACGCCGCCAAAGCCGCCGGCAACATGCTCGCCGCCGTCCCCTCCAATCATGCCGCACCGATGCTCGGCGCTGCCTTTGACATTGGCACCACCACTGTCGCCGGCTATCTTTACGATTTGGAGGATGGCGCTTGGCTCGCCACGGCCTCTGCCGCCAATGCCCAAAGCCGCTTTGGCTCCGACGTGGTCAGTCGCATTGATGCCGCTGCAAGCGGCCGGGGCGATGCCCTTCAGCAAGCTATTATTGCCACGCTTTCCGAACTTCTGGCAACCTTATGCCAAAAAGCACACGCACAGACACAGGATATCATCCATTTAATCGCCTGCGGCAATACCACCATGCTCCACTTATTCGCCGGTCTCAATCCGGAAGACCTCGGCCATGCCCCTTTTGAATCTCAAATCACCGGCATGCTCACCTTCCATCCGGCCGATCTCAGGCTCTCGCTTCATCCGGCAGCCGTCGTTCGGCTCCTGCCACCCCTCGGCGGCTTTGTCGGCTCCGACACCACGGCTTTGCTTGCGGCGCTTCCCAAGCGCGGCGGCAACCACCTGGTGATCGATTTGGGCACTAACGGCGAACTTGCCGTCGGCAGCCGTGAGCACTATACCGTTTGCGCCACCGCCTGCGGCCCCGCCCTCGAGGGTGACGGGCTGACCCTGGGCATGCGCGGCATTTCCGGCGCCATCGAGCGCGTGACCTATACCGACCATTTTGCCTGCCAAGTGATTGACTCCCCACCGGCCAGGGGGATCTGCGGTTCCGGCATCATCGACGCTATCGCCTCCCTCCTTGACGCCGGCCTGCTTGAACGCAGTGGCCGTTTTGTCACCAGGAATGCGCTTGCCCAAAACCCCAACGCCGCCATGCTTCGAAAAGACGGCCGCGTCACCAGCTTCGTGCTGCTCAGCGCTGAAGAAAACGCCGGCGGCCCGGAAATCATTATCAGCCAAAAGGATATCCGCGCCATCCAGCTGGCCAAGGGGGCCATTCAAGCCGCCACCCAGCTTTTGCTGCAGCACGCCGGCCTCACGCCCGAAGATATCGACACCGTTTATCTCGCCGGGGCCTTCGGCAATTACATTGATATCAACGCGGCCCAAAAAATCGGCTTGATTCCCAATTGGCCCAATACCCCCGTGGTGGCTTGCGGCAACGGCGCCGGATACGGTGCGATTCGCGCCCTGCTTTCCAAGGATGTGCTCCGCGAAATAAACGCGCTGCCGAAACGCTGCGAGGTGATTAATCTGGCAGAAGATCCCACTTTTAATGACACCTTTTTAAAATGCACCGATTTGGAGGAGGTCTAATAAAAAACGACTGCCCGCGCTGAAGCGACAGTCGTTTTTTATTGCCTTATTATTTTCGGCTTATGCGTCTTTTCGAGCTTTCATCCGATTGATCAGTCCGCCGGCCACCAGCATTTCCCGCTGCCGTTCAGAGATTTCAATGCTCAAAGGATAACTTTCGTCCTTCGTCACATTGGTCAATATCACATGACCCGTGCCAATGGCGTTAACCGCCCCGTCGATTTTCAAGTCGTCGCCGACGGCAATCCTGTCGTAATCCGCCGGATTCTCAAAGACCAGCGGCAAGATCCCATTATTGATCAGATTGTTCTTGTGGATACGCGCAAAGGATTTAGCCACCACGCCTTTAATGCCCAAATAAACCGGAGCCAGTGCCGCGTGTTCCCGGCTGGAACCCTGACCATAGTTGGAGCCGGCGATGATAAAGCCGCCGCCATTGTCTTTGGCCCGCTGCGGAAAATCCGGATCGCAGGGCGTCAGACAATAATCTGCCAGATAGGGAATATTGGATCGGAAAGGCAAAAGCTTTGCATTCGAGGGCATGATGTGATCCGTCGTGATATTGTCCTCCACCACGATGAGCGCCTTGCCTTCAACCGTTGCTTTCAGCGGCTTGGCCAACGGGAAGGGCTTGATGTTCGGCCCGCGGATAATCGCGACGTCTTCACCCTCCGGAGCCGGCGGCACCACGGCATTATCATTCACCCTGAAATATCCCGGCATGGCGATCGCCGGCAGCTCCACCTTGCCCAGGGGATTCGTCAGCTTGCCTTCAATGGCGGAAATCGCCGCCGTTTCCGGGCTGAGCAGATAAATATCCGCCGAAACCGTTCCGGAACGCCCTTTAAAATTACGATTGAAGGTCCGCAGGGAGACGCCGTCGGTGCAGGGGGCCTGGCCCATCCCGATGCAAGGACCACAGCCGCATTCAAGTACCCGGGCTCCCGTGCCGAGGATATCCGCCAGCGCGCCGTTCTCCGCCAGCATGGTCAACACCTGGCGAGACCCCGGCGCCACAACCATTTCCACATTTTCGGCCACGGTTTTGCCTTTCATGATGGCGGCAACTTTCATCAGATCAAGATAAGACGAATTGGTGCAGGACCCGATGCACACCTGATTGACCGGCATGCCTTCGAGCTCCGCCACCTTTTTCACCGCGTCCGGACTGTGGGGGCAAGCTGCCAGGGGGTCAAGCGCCGACAGATCGACCTTCACCACCTGATCGTACTCAGCATCGGCGTCGGCGGCCAATGCGATAAAATCGCCTTCGCGGTCCTGGGCCTTCAGGAAGGCTCGGGTCATATCGTCCGACGGGAAAATCGAGGTAGTGGCCCCCAATTCGGCCCCCATATTAGTGATGGTCGCCCGTTCCGGCACCGTCAGCGTCGCAACGCCGGATCCAGTGTATTCGAAGACTTTGTTAACCCCGCCTTTAACGCTGCATTGGCGCAGTACCTCGAGGATGATGTCCTTGGAGGAAACGCCCTTGCGCAGTTTTCCAATCAGCTCGACCTGAACGATTTGGGGCATGGTGATATAATATTCGCCGCCGGCCATGGCCACCGCCACATCGAGGCCGCCGGCGCCGATGGCGAGCATTCCGATGCCGCCGCCGGTGGGTGTGTGGGAGTCGGACCCCACCAGGGTTTGACCTGGCACACCGAATCGCTCGATTTCAACCTGGTGACAGATGCCGTTGCCCGGCCGGGAAAAATAGACGCCGTGCTTCTTGGCTACCGTCTGGATATAAAGGTGGTCATCCATATTTTCCGGCCCTTCCTGAAGCATGTTGTGATCCACATAAGCTAAGGATCGTTTGGTTTTAACCCGCGGCACTTCCATCGCTTCCAGCTGCATATAAGCCATGGTCCCAGTGGAATCCTGGGTCAGGGTCTGGTCGATGCGAATGCCGATTTCCGTTCCCTTTTCCATTTTCCCGACGACCAAATGATCGCGGATGATTTTTTCTGTGAGTGTCAGTCCCATTTTTGCTCCTTCTCTTCTATTCGCTTTCAGATTTTAGCGCAAATAACGATTGAATCCGCCCTGATTATACCACAGAGCCATCGGCGGCTCAACGCCGTTTTGCTCAGTAAAGTGCATTTAAACCCGGACACTGCAAATGCGCTGTCGATTGCTGTTCAGCTTTTTCTTAACGCACAAAAACCAGGCATTGTCTTTTTCGTCGACGGTCATTTTTTGTGCATTTTCTCGAAGGCAAATGCGTCATTTTTTCACACTTTTTTATGAAGATGACGTCCCTTTTCATTACAGATATGTTAAAATAATGATAACAATTAACCCGTGTTACAAAATGCCCGCTGTTTAAAAACCATCTTAGCGCGGTCATGGCGTTATGTATTTTATTGCATCATGTTTGCATCTTCGAAAGGATAATGATCTATGGATAATGCTGTCGCCTTGTATCTCTTTCACAATGGAGACTACCTTCAAAGTTATGAATTCTTTGGCGCGCATCCTGCAGACGGCAAAACCACCTTCCGTCTCTGGGCGCCCAATGCCCGCGCGGTTGCCGTTGTCGGCAACTTTAACGACTGGGATGCGGCCGCCAACCCGATGACCTTGCTGCCGGACTCCGGCGGCGTGTGGGCCCTCACCATCGACCGGGATTTAAGCGGTGAAATCTACAAATACTGCATCACACAAATCGATGAAGAAGTCGCGCATAAAGCGGATCCCTATGCTTTTTACGCCGAGGTGCGCCCCCAAACGGCCTCTGTCGTCTGGTCTTTGGATGATTATATCTGGCATGACGACACCTGGCGCGCGGCGCGAAAAGATCAAACACCGCAAAATAAGCCGGTCAACATTTACGAAATGCACCTGGGCAGCTGGCGCACCCACGAGGACGGCACCTTCTTGAACTATCACGAGCTGGCTGATCAGCTCGTTCCCTATTTAAAAGCCATGCATTACACTCATGTGGAATTCATGCCGGTGATGGAACACCCCTTTGACGGCTCCTGGGGCTACCAACTGACGGGTTTCTTCGCACCGACTTCCCGCTACGGCACGCCTCAGGATTTAATGTATCTGATCGACCGGCTGCACCAAAATGACATTGCGGTGATCCTCGACTGGGTGCCCGGACACTTCTGCAAAGACGCCCATGGCCTTTACAAATTCGACGGCACCAATCTTTACGAGGCCACCGAGCATCCCCAATGGGGCACCATGGAATTTGACTACAATAAGAACGAAGTGGTCAATTTCCTGATCTCCAATGCTTATTATTGGTTCGACCGTTATCATATCGACGGCTTGCGCATCGACGGCGTCGCCAGCATCATCTATTTGAATTACGGCTACGAAAACGAATGGCGACGCAATAAATTCGGCGGCAACGATTCCCTGGAGGCCGTGGCTTTTCTTCAAAAGCTCAATACGGAAATTTTCAAATACTTTCCTTATGCGATCATGGCCGCGGAGGAATCCACCGCCTATCCGATGGTGACCTGGCCGGTGGATCAAGGCGGGCTCGGCTTTAACATGAAATGGGATATGGGCTGGATGCACGACACGCTTTCCTATATGGAAACGGATCCCTATGTGCGCAGTCAGTTTCACAGCAAGCTGACGTTTTCAATGGCCTACGCCTTCTCGGAAACCTTTGTACTCCCGCTGTCCCACGACGAAATCGTCCACGGCAAGAAGTCCATCCTCGACAAAATGTTCGGCGATTACGACGGAAAGTTTGATCAGATGCGCCTGCTCTACGCCTACATGTACGCCCACTCCGGCAAAAAACTTACCTTCATGGGCAACGAAATGGCCCCTTTCATCGAGTGGCGCTATTACGAACAATTGGAATGGTTCATGCTTGACAATCCCAAGCACCAGCAATTCCATCAATTTATTCAGGATCTTAACAAGCATTATCTGAACGAGCCGGCACTTTGGCAGGAAGACCACAGCTGGGATGGCTTCCAATGGATCGACGCCGACAACGCCAAGCAAAGCATCATCATTTTCCGGCGCATGGGCAAGAATCCCCAGGATGATTTGATCATCCTCATTAATTTTTGTCCCCAGGACTACCCGGAATACGATATCGGTGTTCCCACAACCAGCACCTATCGCCTGCTCTTTAATTCCGACGACGCAGCCTACGGCGGCAAAGGCACCCCTGTCAAAAAAACAACCAAAGGCAAAAAAGGCGGTTGCCACAACCAGCCCTTCACCGCGACGCTGCGCGTGCCCGGGCTGACGGCTCTCATTTATAAAGCGGTGAAGCCCCGCAAACCCGCCGTTAAAAAAACGGCTCGCACTAAAACATCACGCGCCGGAAAGGGGACGGCTAAACGCGCAACACTTCCGACCAAAGCGCCGACCATCCAACCTGCCGTAAAGGATGACAATCCAAAACCTTTAGTCAAACAAGATAAATCGCCAAAATCTATCGCGAAAATCGACAAGAAAGCGTATAATAAATGAGCTAAATCAAATACTTAAACAGCTTGCGGTCCATTTCCTATCAGATCGCCATGCGCCCATAAAGGAGATTTATGATTAAATTCAACCACAAACAATCTGAACACGCCGCCATGACCAAAGAGACTTTCAAAAGAGCTTTTATCAAAAAAGTCGAAGAAATTTCCGGCGAAAAGTTGGAAGATTCCACAACACAAAATCAATATGAAGCACTGGCTCAGCTCGTAATGGAAAATATCACCACCGCGTGGGCCCACAATAACAGCCACAATCGCACCTTCTCGGATAAGCAGATTTATTTTTTTTCCATCGAGTTTCTGATCGGTCGCCTGCTGCGCACCTATATCATGAACCTCGGCTGGGATCAAATTGTTCCGGAAGTGCTCACGGAGCTCGGCCTGGATTATGATAAGATCCAAACGCGAGAACACGACCCGGCGCTCGGCAACGGCGGCCTCGGCCGGCTCATGGCCTGCTATCTCGACAGCACTGCTGCGATGAACTTCCCCGGTCACGGCAACGGAATTCGCTATAAATATGGCCTGTTCCAGCAGAAAATCGTCAACAACGAACAGGTTGAAGTTGCTGACCATTGGCTGCGGCACGGCTATCCCTTCGAAATTGCAAAGCCGGAAAATTCCGTGATCGTCAAATTTGGCGGTGATGTTCGCGCAGAAGAAGTCGGCGGCAAACTCGTTTTTATCCACGAAAATTACGAACCCGTACTCGCTGTCCCTTATGACGTCCCAGTTCAGGGATATCACAATAAAACCGTCAACTCACTGCGCCTTTGGAGTGCCGAACCGGTAGAAGACTTCGATCTGAACACCTTCAATCAAGGACATTTTCTCAAGGCCGTTCAGCGCAAATCCGAGGCTGAAGCCATCTCCCAAGTCCTTTACCCTTCCGATCACGGTTTCGAGGGGCAGCAATTGCGACTCAAGCAGGAATATTTCTTTGTCTGCGCCGGCCTCAAACGCATTGTCCGCCGCTACAAAAAAGAGCATCACGGTGCCATGGATGGTTTCCAGGATAAAATTTGCATCCACATCAACGATACCCATCCGGCCATGTGCGTTGCGGAATTCATGCGGATCTTGGTCGACGAAGAAAACTATGAATGGGACGATGCCTGGCGGATGACCGTGGCTTCCATGAGCTTCACCAATCACACCGTATTGCCGGAAGCGCTCGAAAAGTGGCCCATCGATATGATGAAAAACCTCCTGCCCCGAGTCTACATGATTATTGAAGAAATCAACCGCCGCTTCATCCTCGAGATGAACAATCAATATCCGGATCAGGAAGCGCGCAATTATGGCATTTCCATTTTAAAAGACGGGCAGGTACATATGGCGCATTTAGCCATTATCGGCTCCCACTCTGTTAACGGTGTGGCTGAGCTACACTCGAAAATCCTCAAAGAAGAAACCTTTAAAGATTTTTATACCGTTTATCCGGAGCGTTTCCACAACGTGACCAACGGCGTGACGCCGCGACGTTTTCTGATGGCAGCCAATCCCGAACTGAAAAGCCTGATCTGCGACACCATCGGGAATGACTGGACCCAGGCCCAAAACATGACGGCTATCAAAGCCCTCGAAAAATATGCCGATGACGCCGCTTTCCGCGATAAACTTGGTATTGTCAAAAAGCACAATAAAGAACGATTGGCTCGCCACATCAAGGCCACCCAGGGCATCACCTTGAATCCGGACTCCATTTTCGACGTGCAGGTCAAACGGATTCACGAATACAAACGCCAGTTGCTCAACGCGCTGCACATCATGCACGTTTATAATCAGCTGCGTTCCAACCCCAACGCCGATTTCGTACCGAAAACCTATATCTTCGCCGGCAAAGCCGCCCCTTCCTATTACTATGCGAAAGAAATCATCAAGCTGATCAACGTCCTATCCGACAAGATCAACAACGATCCGTTGATCGGCGACAAACTCAAGGTTGTTTTTGTGCCAAACTTCAACGTATCTTCCGCTGAAATCATTTATCCCGCCGCGGAAATCTCCGAACAGATTTCGACCGCCGGCAAGGAAGCGTCCGGCACCGGCAATATGAAATTCATGATGAACGGAGCGCTCACTTTAGGGACGATGGACGGCGCCAATATCGAAATCGCCGAACACGTGGGCATGAGCAATATCTTCACCTTCGGCATGTCCGCCGACGAAGTGGCAGGCTACAATCACAACGGCGGCTACCGTTCCCTGGATATTTATCAAAGTGATTCCCGCGTTCAGGAAATTCTAAACCAGCTGATCGATGGCTTCCTGGGTGGCGTCAACTTCCAGACGATTTATGACTCGCTTCTTTTGGGCAACGATACCTATTACGTGCTCAAGGATTTTGCTTCCTATGCGGATATTCAGCAGCAAGCCAGCCAGGCCTATTGCAACCGGGATACCTGGCTTATGCGGGCGACGATCAACATCGCCAACTCCGGCATCTTTTCGTCCGACCGCTCCATCGCCGATTATCAAAAAGAAATCTGGAATATTCCATCCTCCCATTGACAATCATATGCCGCACTTTTTCACACAAACTATTGTGTCTTTAAAGCCGGTTTTCAAAATTCAAACAACAGCCGCCCGTTCGGCGGCTGATCGATTAATCACCTAATGGCTTATTGCAACCTCTTTCCGGAGAGACAAAGGAGAATATTATGAGTATTGAATGTGTCGCCATGCTGTTAGCCGGCGGACAAGGCAGCCGCCTGAAGGCCTTAACAGCCAATAATGCCAAACCTGCGGTTTTATTCGGGGGAAAATACCGTATCATCGACTTTCCATTGAGCAATTGCATGAATTCAGATATCGACGTTGTCGGGGTCTTAACACAATACCGCCCCTATATTTTAAATAACTACGTCGGCGACGGCTCGGCTTGGTCACTTGACAAAGTCAACGGCGGTGTGCGTATTCTCCCGCCTTACATGGGGCAGAAAGGCGGCCACTGGTACAACGGCACCGCCGATGCCATCACCCAGAATATCGACTTCATCGATCAATTCAGTCCAGAATATGTTTTGATTTTGTCCGGCGACCACATTTATAAAATGGATTATTCCAAGATGATCGCCTACCACAAGGAAAAGCAGGCCGATCTGACCATGGCCGTGATGGATGTGCCCTGGGAAGAAGCCAACCGCTTCGGCATCGTCGTGACCAACGACGAACAGCGCATCCAAAACTTCCAGGAAAAACCGGCCGAGCCCAAAAGCAATAAAGCTTCGATGGGGATTTATGTCTTCTCCTGGCCGGTATTGCGCAAAGCGCTCATTGAAGACGCCGAGGATCCCAACTCAGAAAACGACTTTGGCAACAACGTAATCCCCGCGCTGCACGAACAGGGCAAGCGCATCTTCGCTTATACCTTCTCCGGTTATTGGAAAGACGTCGGAACCATCGAAAGTTATTTTGAAGCCAACATGGATTTACTGGACGAATCCTGCAATTTCGACCTGACAGATCCGGATTTCCGCATTTTCTCCAATAATAACAGCCGCCACCCGCAGTTTATCGGGCCCTATGCCAATGTGCAAAATTCCCTGATCTGCGACGGCTGCGCCATTTTCGGCCAGGTAGAACATTCTGTTTTGTCCCACGACGTGACCATCGGCGAACACACCATCATCCGCGACTGTATCATCCACACCGGCGCCCAGATTGAAGACGGCGCCCATCTGGAACGCTGTATCGTCGGACCCAGCGGCGTAGTAAACGGCGATACCCGCATCGTCGCCGCGGAATCGGACGATCCCATGGATATTCACGTCATCAACGCTTAAGGAGGCTGCGAGATGAAAAACACAATCGGATTTATCTTAAACATTGACGGCGACAACACGGATCTCGGCGAGTTGACCGAACACCGTTCCATGAGCACCCTGCCTTTCGGCGGGCGCTATCGCCTGATCGACTTCACCCTTTCAAACATGATCAATTCCGGCATCAACCACGTGGGCGTCGTCGGCTCCTACAAATATTCTTCCCTGATCGATCACCTCGGAACAGGCAAAGAATGGTCGCTGTCCCGCAAGACCCAGGATCTGTCGATCCTGTCTGGTTATTCCTCGGCACGCTACGGCGACACGGTTAAAATTTCGGTCCGCGACCTTTATAATAACCGCATCTTTTTAACCCACGGCTCCGACATCACCGACATTATCATCTCCGCGCCCAATTTGGTCACATCCTTTGACTTCAACGCAGCCTACCGCATCCACAAGACCAACAATGCCGACGCGACGATGATTTTTAAAAAGAACCGCCCAAGCTATGAACTCAAAGCAAACGACGCCTATCTCGACTTCAACAAATACCGCATCAACACCATCCATTATCAGGACGGCGAAACCACTAATTACGTCTATGCTGACATGATGATCATCAAAAAGCAGGTGCTTTTGGATCTGCTCGAAACCGCCAACAACATGGGTGAATGGGACTTGATGGACGTCATCACGGACAATCTCAACACCCTGCGCATTTTCGGCGCGCCCCACACCGGCTATTTTGCCCGGATCAACTCGATGCGCCGCTTCCGCGAAGTCAACAGCGACCTGCTGGATTTCGACGTGATGAAAGAGCTCTTCCTCAGCGATGCCCAGATTTATACCAAGGTAAAAGACAATCATCCGGCGCATTACGGCATCACTGCACATGTGGACCACGCCATCGTCGGCTCGGGATGCACAGTCAACGGGGTTTTAGATCACGCTATTTTATTCCGGGATTCGATGGTCGGTGAAAATTCACGGATCGAAAACTGCATCATTATGCAGCATGCCACCATCGGCCGCAACGTCACTTTAAAACATGTCATCCTGGATAAAAACTGTTCGATCCGCGACAACGTTTCATTAACCGGCACCAAAGATAACCCCATTATTCTCGGAAAAGGAAGGAGTCTTTAATCATGGCTAAAACCGATAAACTCAAAATTTTATTCGCCGCATCGGAAGCCTTTCCCTTTGCGAAAAGCGGCGGACTCGGGGATGTGAGCGGTTCGCTTCCCCGGGCCTTTCCATCAGACCAGACCGATGTGCGTGTCGTCATTCCTAAATATGGCAGCATCCCGGATACCTATGCGCGCCAGATGACTTTCATCGATTCGTTTTATGTGCACATCGGCGACCAGGATCAATACGTCGGCATTTTTTCTTACAAGGTCGATAATGTCACCTTTTATTTCATCGATAATGAGTACTACTTTAAACGGCCGGGACTTTATGGTTATTATGATGAGGCAGAGCGCTTCGCCTATTTCTGCCGGGCTGTGCTGGAATTCATTCCCTATGTTGATTTTTATCCGGATGTGCTCCACTGCCACGACTGGCAAACCGCGCTCATTCCCTACCTGTTTAAAGAGCAGTACCAATGGCATTATCAGAATACCAAGACGGTTTTTACCATCCACAACATCAAGTTCCAGGGCGTCTACGGGTTTAGTGATATCTCGGGTATCCTCAACTTTGACTATTTTCCTGACGCGATGGAATTTTATAAAGACATCAACTTCATGAAAGGCGCGCTTTATTCGGCCGATTTGGTGACCACGGTCTCCCCCAGCTATGCCGAAGAAATCAAAGATCCCTACTACGGCGAGCATCTGGACGGCGTCATTCGGGATATCGATTGGAAGGAGCTCGGTATCTTAAACGGGATCGACGACAAGGAATACAACCCGCAGACTGATCCCCATATCTGGAGCCATTACACCACGTCCTACGTGAAGAAACTCGAAAACAAGAAGGCTTTGCAGGAACACATGAACCTGCCGGTGGATGACAGCAAACCCATCATCACGATGATCACCCGCCTGACAGAACAAAAAGGGCTTGACCTGGTGGCTGCTGTGATTCACGAAATTTTGCAGATGGATCTGCAGATGATCGTGCTGGGCACCGGCGAAGCCCGCTACGAAAATATGCTGCGGGAGGTAGCCTATGCCTATCCGGACAAAATGCGCGCCTGCATCACCTTTGATGAAGACCTCTCGCGCAAGCTTTACGCCGGGTCGGACATGTTCCTCATGCCGAGCAAATTTGAACCCTGCGGCTTGTCACAGATGATCGCCATGCGCTATGGTGCAGTTCCCATCGTTCGGGAAACCGGCGGCTTAAAAGACACCGTTCATTATTTCAACAGTGAAGACAAAACGGGCAACGGCTTTTCTTTCGCCACTTACAACGCCCATGACATGCTTTTTACCATTCAGAAGGCCGTCGGCCTCTTCTACGACGAAAAAGACGATTGGAAAGCGCTGACCCACAACGCCTTGAAGAGCGATTTTAACTGGCGGCATTCGGCGGAAACCTATCTCTACCACTATAAGAAGATCTGCGGGAAACTTTAATGTATTTTAAACACGACTCATTTGATTTAAAATTCCGAGAGCCCTTTGGCGCATTGCCAAGCGGCTCTCGCGTCACGATCAGCGTCGAAGCGCAGGAAGTGATGAATATTCAGGTGCATACCTTCTTTAAAGAAAGGGAGCATCATTTCGATCTTTTGCCCGGACACGCGGACGGCACCTTTACCTGCTCCATCGAAATGCCCAAAGACGTCGGTCTTTTTTGGTACGACTTCAGCTTTGACGCCTTCAATAAACATTATTATTACGGTCCCCACGGAGACAATATGGGCGGCGAGGGCCGCATTTACGAAACCAGTCCGCCATCTTTTCAAATCACCCTTTACGACGACCGCCGCACGGTGCCTGAATGGTACACCGACGGCATCATGTATCAAATTTTCCCGGACCGTTTTGCCAAAGGCAAGGACATCGCCCCCGAATATTTCCCCAACTCCCTGATTCACGGCAGTTGGAACGATTCACCCCATTACTTTCGCCGGGAAGACAGCGCCATTGCCTATTGGGATTATTTCGGCGGCAATCTCGCCGGCATCACTGAAAAGCTGGACTACCTCAAGCAGTTTCATGTCACCATTCTCTACCTCAATCCGATTTTCGAGGCCAACAGCAATCATAAATACAATACGGCAGACTACAGCCGCATCGCCCGGGAATTCGGCGACGAATCCAGCTTTAAAATCCTGTGTCGCGAAGCGAAAAAACGCGGCATGCACATCATTCTCGACGGGGTCTTCTCCCATACCGGCGACGATTCGATCTATTTTAACAAATACGGCCATTACCCCAGCACCGGTGCCTATCAATCCAAGAAATCGCCTTATTATTCCTGGTATCGCTTCAGCGATTATCCCGACGAATACGAATCCTGGTGGGGCATCGGCAATATGCCCAATGTGGAAGAGCTTGACCCCGCCTATCAGGCTTATATCTTCGGCGATGACAACGCTATCGTGCGCAAATGGACTCGGGCCGGCGCCGCCGGCTGGCGTCTTGACGTGGCAGACGAACTGCCGGACGCTTTTATCGAGGGCCTCAAAACGGCCCTGATGGAAGAAGGCGAAGAGCATGTGCTCATCGGTGAAGTTTGGGAGAACGCCAGCAATAAAATTTCCTACGGTGTGCAGCGCCAATACTTCATGGGCCGCGAGCTCGATTCGGTGATGAATTATCCTTTCCGGGAAGCCTTTGTGGATTTTTTTCTCTACAAAATCACCTCGGGGGAAACCATGCGCCGCATGATGTCCCTCTACGAGACGTATCCCCGCGGGCAGTTCATGGCCAACATGAACCTCATCGGCTCTCACGACCGCGCCCGCATTTTAACCGTGCTTTCCGGCGTGACGGGCTTTCAAATGTCGGAAGCCGGTAAGGAAGCCTTTCATTTGGCACCGGATCAGCGGCTGCTTGCCGTGAAGCGGCTCAAGCTCATCAGCTTGGTGCAGATGACGTTTCCCGGGGTGCCTTGCATTTATTACGGCGACGAAGCCGGCATGGAGGGTTTTGAAGATCCCTATAACCGCGGCCCTTATCCCTGGGGGCACGAAGACCGGGAGCTCATCACCTGGTATCAAAACATCACGCGGCTGCGCGCAAGGAACAAGCCCCTTGTCCGCGGACGCTTTTACCCCATGGCCTCCGATGACGACCTTTTGGCGTATCTGCGCATTTATAAACAGACGGTTGTCCTATGCCTGTTCAATCGCTCTGACTCCGAATATAAAACCTATAAACACGCGAGTCTTCGCGGCAGAATCGGCCGGGATTTGCTGGGCCACCTCTGGGAGAAGCTGGATGGCATCACCCTTGCCCCGCTAAGCGCCAAAATTTATCGTCTGCAGACACCTGCCCACACCTTGTTTAAAAACGACAGGGAAATCCAAAGCCTGCTGAGCAACTACGAAGCCTAATAACAACCTATCAAAACCAAAAACGGCACTGCCATATCACTGACAATGCCGTTTTTTTTATTTATTCCCGTACCGGTGCCCTTAACCAAAGGCGAACAGGCGATTACTCAAGAAAGACAGGAAAAAATGACTGGCCTTTTCCGCCGCGGCAAAACGCCGGCAGCTGTCGTCCCACTGCGCATAAGACAAGCCGACGTCCTCTTTAAACACCGCCTCGTCCCAATATTGCGCTTTGATCCGGTGATTGATGGCGCCGGAGCCAGGATAGCAAACCAGGCGCATGCGCGCATCGGCGTGCTGATACGCTTTTGAAACGCACGCACACAAGCGGCAGATCCGACTGAGCATTCGCGAGGCATCCATCGGCCAAAGCGCGGTCACCTCTTCCAAAAACGCCCGGGCCTGACGGGCCTGCTCTGCTGTCAGATCCAGCAGCATGTCGTCCTCGCCGCCCACCGGCGTCGCGATGGGGCCATTAGGATCGGCCAGCTGATGAAAGGCCGTCGGCAAAAACACATAGCGAATAAAGCCCAGCAATTTCTCCGGCTCGTCATAGCACGCCCAATGATTGTCGAAATATCCAGTTTGGCGATTCTCGATTTGGATGTGCACAAAAATCGGCAGCCGCCCCGGCTTCCCGCTGGCAAAATTGCCCTGCCAAAGATCCTTTCGGTCGAGCATGGCTTCCCAGTAAACCTGTGATTGATAAACGCTCATGACACTGATTAACGGGAATAGAATTCAATGACCAGCTGGTCCTCCACATCGATGGGAATTTCTCCCCTTTCGGGCAACCGCTCATAGATGCCGCTGAATTGATTCTCATCCACACACACATAGGGCACCGCCGCACCGGCGTTATCCTGAAAGTTGGTTTTAAACATCTCGTTACTGCGCGATGCCTGCTTCAGGCTGATGGTATCCCCGGGGCGCACCTGATACGAGGGAATGTCCACCCGCCGACCATTAACCAAAATATGACCATGTCCCACCATCTGTCTTGCCTGAAAAATGGTTGAAGCAAAATGCATGCGCAACACCAGATTGTCCAAACGGGATTCCAATGACCGGAACAAATGCAGAGAGGTGGTGCCTTCCCTTTTAAACGCGTCCTCATAATAACGGCGCATTTGCTTTTCCCGGATATTATAGTACGCTTTGACCTTTTGTTTTTCATTCAGCTGCTGGCTATATTCCGAGGGTTTCCCCCGGCGTTGTTCGCTCACTTTGCGATCAAGCGCTTTCGGATTGCCGTATAAATTCACGCCGAATCGACGGCATTGTTTAAACCGTGGTTTTCTTTTTTGTCCCATGCTCCATTCCTTTCTTTATTCATCATGTTCGTCAGTCAATAAAACAACTTGCATTAATTTTGACGAACCTATATTATCACAAAAGTTAGTCATCGCAAATATATTTCGATGAAAAAAAGCGCATTTTTCATTTTATTCCGCCCCTCTTTCCAATATATCATCGTAAAACCAATGAATGAAATTGGCTATTATGCGTATTTAATTGGTATAATTTCCGATTGATATAAATTTGACAACCTTTTAAGAAACTTTTATGCTATAATGACAAGATACAAAATTCTTTAGTAAAGTGAGGCGAAACTATGAGGACATCTCTGTTAATTTCACTTGCGTTGGGGGCTGTTGCTCTTCTCTTTGCCGGCTATTTGGCCGCTTGGGTTTCCAAAAGAGAGGCAGGGACCGATCGGATGAAGGATATTGCTTCTGCAATCAGCGAGGGGGCGCACGCATTCCTTTTTTCCGAATATCGCATTCTCGTCGTTTTTGTACTGGTCTTATTCTTCGGCATCGGCCTGGGTATTGGCAGCTGGATGACAGCCGTTTGCTTCGTGTTCGGTGCCCTCTTCTCGGTTTTAGCTGGTTATTTTGGCATGAGCGTGGCTACCAAGGCCAATGTGCGCACCGCCAACGCCGCTAAAACCCACGGCATCGTACAGGCCCTGCAGACTGCCTTTTCCGGCGGGGCTGTCATGGGACTTTGCGTTGCCGGCTTTGGGATCTTCGGCATTTCGGCGCTGTATCTGATCACCGGCAATGTCGATGTCCTCTTCGGCTTTAGCCTGGGAGCCTCTTCCATCGCGCTGTTTGCCCGTGTCGGCGGCGGGATTTACACCAAGGCAGCCGATGTCGGTGCCGACCTCGTCGGCAAAGTCGAAGCCGGCATTCCGGAAGATGACCCGAGAAACCCCGCGGTTATCGCGGATAACGTCGGCGACAATGTTGGCGACGTTGCCGGAATGGGCGCTGATCTCTTCGAATCTTATGTTGGTGCGGTCATTTCCGCCATGACGCTGGGCGTTGCCTTTTTCCATCAGGCCGGACTGGTGTATCCGCTGATTTTTGCAGCCGTCGGTCTGCTCGCTTCCAGCATCGGCATTCTGGCCGCCCGCATCAGCAAAAACAATAACCCTCAGGTTTCGCTGAATATCGGAACCTACGTCTCCAGCATCATCGTCCTGGTAGTCGCTTTGGTGCTCAGCAAACAATTCTTCGGCGGTTATCACCAGGCATTTGCCATCATTGCCGGTTTGGTTGTCGGTGTACTCATCGGGAAGTTGACAGAATATTACACCTCTGATGCTTATAATCCGGTTAAAGAAATCGCCCGCGAATCGGAAACCGGTTCGGCGACCACCATTATTTCCGGGATGGCTATTGGGATGAAATCCACCGCGTTCCCGATTCTGCTTATCTGCATCGCAACCTTTATCGCCTATCAGACTGCCGGTCTGTACGGGATTGCGCTGGCCGCTGTCGGCATGCTTTCCACCACGGCCATGACCGTTGCGGTCGATGCTTACGGTCCCATCGCCGATAACGCCGGCGGGATCGCAGAAATGTCCGGCCTCGAAGAAGGCGTGCGCAGCATCACCGACCGTCTCGACTCGCTGGGCAACACCACGGCCGCCATGGGGAAAGGCTTTGCCATCGGCTCTGCCGCGCTCACAGCGCTCGCACTTTTCGTTTCTTACGCCCAGGCCGTCGGTCTGAAATCCATCAATATCTTGGATAACCGCGTCACCATCGGCCTGCTCATCGGGGGCATGCTGCCCTTCCTGTTCTCGGCCTTCACCATGTCTTCGGTTTCCAAATCGGCATCGACCATGATCGAAGAAGTCAGAAGACAGTTCCACGAAATGCCTGGCATCCTGGAAGGAACCACCCGCCCGGATTACAAAAAATGCGTGGCCATCGCGACCGGTGCCGCTCTGAAGCAAATGGTCGTTCCGGGCCTGCTCGCGATCGTTTCCCCGTTGCTCATCGGCTTGCTGCTTGGGCCCAAGGCATTGGGCGGCCTGCTCTCCGGAGCACTCATCACCGGTGTGGTCATGGCTATCTTCATGTCCAACTCTGGCGGCGCCTGGGATAATGCCAAGAAGTTTATCGAAAACGGCGCCCACGGCGGCAAAAACAGCCCGGCACATAAAGCTTCCGTGGTCGGCGACACCGTCGGCGATCCGTTCAAGGATACCTCCGGCCCGTCCATCAACATCCTGATTAAGTTGATGACGGTTATCTCCCTCGTCTTTGCGCCTTTGATTATGGCCGTCGGCGGCATTCTTTAAAAGCAGCATTCAAAAAGCTGTGTCGAAAAACACAGCTTTTTTATTGTGCGGACCGCCCGATTCCAAGCAAAATTACCCTAATACATGACGTTCCTTCACATAAAAGAGGACAGCATGCATCACTGCCCCTTATATCACTATATATCTATATTCGACGGACGATTTCACATTCCTATCCGCATCCTTAAGCGTCAAAATTCGGCAGAAACTGAATCTGCGGCCTGCCCGTCATCTTATTGATGTGCTCTTCGCTCTCCATGCCATAAAGATAGCGAATCATCTCCGGCCGAAGCACTTCCTCGGGTGTGCCGATAGTCACCAGCTTGCCCTTTTTGATCACGACGATCCGATCGCAATACAGCGCTGCGGTGTTTAAATCATGCACCGACGTGAACACGGTAACGTCCTGTCGCTTCAAAATATTCATGATCTGATACTGAAATTTAATATCCAAATGATTGGTCGGCTCGTCGAGGACGATCAGCTCCGCTTTCTGGGAAAGGGCCCGCGCCAGAAGCACACATTGCTTTTCCTCGCCGGAAAGGCTTAAAAAGCTGCGCGCTTCGTAGCCCCCCATCCCGACCTCTTCGATGCATTTTTCGGCGATCGCTTTATCTTCTTTTGAAGAGTCCTGCAGCATTTTCTTATGGGCGTAGCGGCCGAGCATCACCATGTCGAGCACCGTCAAATCGAATGCCGCGTTGTTTTCCTGCACCATCACCGACATTTTTTCGCAAAAGCTTTGTCTTTAATCCTTTGGATTTCATCCCCGTCAAGATAAACCTTGCCCGTGTCCGGCTGGTAAATCCGATAGATATTTTTGAGCAGGGTCGATTTGCCGCAGCCGTTGGGCCCGACCAAACCAATAAATTCATTCTTTTGAACCTCCAGGCTGATCGCGTCGATGATTTTGGTGCGATCGATGGAAAAGCCGAGATCCTCAACTTTTAATTTAGTCATTCGGCGCCTCCAAACTTAGACTGGCTCCTGCGAATCAGGAAGAGGAAAAACGGCGCCCCGAAAGGAGCCGTCAGCACACCCAAAGGCAGTTCCACCGGCGAAACAATCACCCGGGAGATCAGATCGCAAAGAATCGCAAACAAACCGCCCACCAAAATCGACGCCGGAATCAGCCGGCCGTGCTTCGGTCCCGCGATCGACCGGGTCACGTGCGGGATAATCAACCCCACAAAGCCGATGACCCCGCTGACAGAAACGATGGCGCCGGTCAACAGTGTGCACAAAATGATGATCGACAGTTTGATGCGCCGTAAATTCACACCCAGCGTCGTCGCGGTGTCGTCGCCGAGCATCAGCACATCCAGACCGCCGGCGAAAAAGCCGATCACCGCAATGCAGATCACCGAGACGATAAACACATATAGCACCGTGTTCCAATTGGCGCCGCTCAGCGAGCCATCATCCAATACACGGCCGTTTTGACCTTGTCGTCGCCCGTCCGCTTGTAATAGATCATCAAATTGGTCAGCACCGTAAACAAGGTGGACACCGCAATCCCGGCGAGCACCAGCTGGGTCGAGGTGATCTTATTGTTCACCGAGGATACCTTCATCGCGATGGCAATCGAAATCAGCGCGCCGATGCCGGCTCCCAGGGCGATATGAAACTGGCCCATAAAATCGAACCAGCCATACATGATCACGGCGACAGCTCCAGCTGAAGCCCCGGATGAAATCCCGAGCACATAGGGATCGGCCAGGGAGTTTTTGGTCAGCGCCTGCATCAAGATCCCGCAGATGGCAAGCCGTAAACGGCGCATCTTCCCCGGAATCATAAACGAAAACCTTGATCGGCTTCTGATACGCTTCGTCGCCCAACGTCTTATGGACGGCATCCAACGTGCTTTTCATTTTGCTGACGCGTTTGGCCGCCGTCTTTTCCACCTGGAAGATCTTGCCGAGGGTGGCATAATCCTTATACAGATCGTCAAAAGTTGCCCTGTCGGAACAAACATAGGGGAAATAGGGCACAATGCCGTTCTTTTACAGAACTTCACGCTATAGTTTTTGTCGGAGAAAAGATCGTCCCAGCCGACCAAAAAATCGCAGTCGGTAGCCGGCACCTTTTCTTTAGAAACAGAGCGCAGATTGATGCCTGGCTTTGCCAGCTGTTTCACCTTTTTTTCGCCGGGATATTGTTTGATGGTATCCACGCAGGCCCCTTCGGTATAACCGGCCATGTTACCGGTCAAACCGAGATCAAAGAAGATATCCGCCATCTGATCGCCGTCGACCGCCCCCTTTGTCGGCGCCTTCTTAAAGGTGTAATCATCATTCTTTCCGAGCCCGCTGTGCTGCAGATTCATCGTGATGGTAACCGGCTTATAATTCTTCGAGGAGGCCTTCTTGGTCGAACTTGATCCGGAGGAACCGCAGCCAACCAACACGGCCGCGGTCAACTCACACCCACAACATCCCCTTTATGCTGCTCGGGGCGGCCATTCTCTGGTTCGGCTGGTTTGATTTTAATGCCGGCAGCGCCTTGAGCGCCGGCTCCCTTGCCGCCCACGCGTTTATCACCACCAACACGTCTGCCGGCATCGCGATGATTGTCTGGATGATCATCGACGTGGCGGTCACCGGCAAACCTACCGCCGCCGGCGCAGCGACCGGTGCCGTGCTCAGGCTGGTGGCCATCACGCCAGGTGCCGGCTTCGTGCCGATCTGGGCATCCTTTATCATCGGCGGCGTGGTCAGTCCCCTGGCCTATTTCATGGTCTCCGTGGTCAAGCCCCGCCTGGGCTATGATGACGCTCTGGACGCCTTTGGCTGTCACGGCATCGGCGGCATCTGGGGCGGCATCGCTACCGGGCTTTTCGCCAGCCGCAGCATCAACTCCGCCACCCGCTGGAACGGCCTGGTCTTCGGCGACACACACTTGTTCTTCGCCCAACTTGCCGCCATCGGTGTCACCATCGCCATTGCCGTCATCGCACCTTTGTGATCGCCAAAGTCGTTTCTATCTTTGTGCCGCTGCAGGTGGATGCTGCGGCCGAACGGCGCGGACTGGATATCACAGTGAAAAAGCCTATCCCTGCTTACTGGAATGGATTAATTGCATAAGGAGAAACTCATGATTAAAGTTGAAGCCATCGTCCGGCAAAACCGGCGTGGCCGCCATCAATTAAAATAAGGCATTAAAAAATCTCCCTGCCAGCCGGCAAAGGAGATTTTTTATTTTGAAAGGAAAAAGCTTAGAGGCTCAAAATTTCTGCGAAATTGTCTTTCAACTGCGGATACAATTTATCAAAGGCCGCATAGGTCGCATCGTATTTCGCCCGCAAATTCGGATTAGGATCAAAGCTTTCGTCCCGCATCACGATAATCTTGTCACAGGCTGCCTGCATGTTCGGGTAAAGCCCGGTCGCCACCATGGCGAGAATCGCTCCGCCAAGGGCCGTGGCATTGGCCGAGTTCATATCCGGCAGCACCACCTTCATGCCATAGATATCGGCACAAAGCTGACTCCAGAAGGGACTCTTCGAGCCGCCGCCGCACAACCGCATCACATCCGGCTCGATACCGGATTCGCGGATGGCTTCAAGCACGTCGCGCATGGCATAGGTGATGCCCTCCATCACGGCGCGGGTGATATCGCCCTTGGTGTGCGTCGCCGACAGGCCCACGAAACCGGCCCGGCATTTCAAATCGAAATGGGGCGATTGCTCCCCGGTCAGATAGGGCATATAGATCAAATTGTTGGCGCCGGGAGCCGAAGCGATAGCGTCTTTATTGATCTGTTCATATTCCGTATCGCCCGGATAGAAAGTGTTGCGGTACCACTTCAGGGAATTGCCCGCCGAATTGACCGAGCCCATGAAGTGCCAGGCGCCCGGAACGGCCATGCAAAAGGTGTAAACCCGGGCCTTTTCATCCATCATCGGCTCGTCAGCATAGGCAAAGACCGTCCCCGAGGTGCCAATGGTGGTCATCGCGCGTCCACGGGCCACCACCCCGGTGCCCACGGCCCCGGCCGCGTTGTCCCCAGCGCCGCCGGCCACGATGGTCTTGGTGGTCAGGCCGAGCAGTCCGGCCACTTCCGGCAGAAGCTGCCCCGTCGCATCGGTAGACTCATACATTTTGCCCAACTGGGATTCTTTAATATCCATCGCCGCGAGCAGCTCCGACGACCAGCAGCGATTGCGGACGTCCAGCAGCTGCATCGCCGACGCGTCCGAAACCTCCGTTGCGTATTCGCCGGTCAGGCGATAGCGCAGATAATCCTTCGGCAGCAGAATATGCGCGGTCTTTGCCCAGATTTCCGGCTCGTTTTCTTTCACCCACTGAATCTTGGCCGCCGTGAGGCCCGGACGCACCGGGTTGCAGTTGATTTTCATCATCAGATCGTCGCTGATGAGACTGCGCACGGATTCCGCCGCTTCCGATGTGCGGGCATCGTTCCATAGGATGGCGCGGCGCAGGGGTTCGCCCTGGACATCGAGCATCACCGCGCCCATCATTTGCCCGGCAATCCCGATTCCGATGACGTCTTCTCCCGGAACGCCAGTAATATCCAAGCAATAGCGAATGGTCGTGACCGCCGCTTGATACCAATCTTCCGGATCCTGCTCAGACCAGCCGTTATGCGGCTGATACACCGGGTATTCGTCAGAGCGCTGTGCAATTTCCTTCCCGTTTTGATCGAATAAAACGGTTTTTATGCTGCTGGTTCCAAGATCCAATCCCAAAATGTACTTCATGTTTTTCTCCTCATCTCCATCTTTGGTTATTGAATTTTTTTACAATCGGCTTATTGCCGCCATATTGATCTCGCTATTTGACCGCATCGCAGGTGACGGTTTCAAAATCGTGCCAGGGAATGTTCACCTTGGCGCCTGCGTTCAGGCACTGATCCACGTGCATCAACAGCGGAAAATCCGCTTCTTTAATCCTGCCGGCTTTGGCCATGGCCTTCACCGCTTTAGCCGTGCGCGTCGCAATGACGACCGCTTCGAGGGTCTGCCCCGCGAGCTTTGCCTCAATTTCCGGCATCGAAAGCCCTTCGCCAAGGTATTGCCCCACCTTGCGGCTGCGCCCGCCGGCCACCGTGACGTCGAGATCTCCCGCCGCATACATAATCATCTTGTGACTGCCGCCGACAATACCGAGCAGCTGGTCCATTTCCCAAACGGATTGCTGGAAAAGGGCCGCCTTGGAATTAACGTGGGCAATGCCGTCGTCCCCGCAGCGATTCTTCATGCCGATGGCGATGGCCGTCCCCAGCGCGTAGCCGTTTTTCAGAGCAACGGCTGCTTCAAGGCCCACCACGTCATCTGTGAGCGCAATGTGATAATAATCCGTTGCAAAATGATCCCGGATCCACGCGAGCTTTTTAAGATCCTTGCCGCAATAGGCGACAAAGGAATGATCGTGATCCGAGAGATCCCGGGCTGTGCAGGGGCCGCCGATGGCAAAGAGCTCGATTTGGTGATCCGCCGGCATGCGCTGTGCCCAGTATTCCGGATAAACCTGAAGCCTGCCGTCGGGATAATCAATCATGCCCTTGGTGACCGAGAGCACCGGCACATCGGTTGAAATCGCCGGGAACACCGATTCCAAGAACCAATCGACGCCGAAGCTCGACACCCCGCAGACCACAATCTCTGCGCCTTTAAGTGCTTCGTCCAGCTGATCGATGGTGTAATAGTTCACGCCGTCGTGCAGCGTACGGTCCAAATTGATGTGATAATTGTCCTGCCGCAGCCGCGCGATGACGTCGCCGTCTAACGGCGAGCCGACCAGCCGCACTTCATAACCGTTTTCGAACAATGGAAAGGTCAATGCTGAGGCCATTTGTCCAGAACCGACCAATGTTACAATTGCCATATTTTTCCTTTCCTGGCTTCTGCCATTCTCATTTGCGATAACGAACAAGTTCATTGTAAAGGGTTTCTGGGAAAATGTCAAATACTTTTGAATATTTTCCCATCATTCGCAAGATTTTCTCTTTGATATTCGTCTGACTTTAAGAAATCGGAAGATTCATGAAGATTCATCGTCTAATTTGCCATTTTTTCCCATTTATTCTATAATGTGAATTATATTTCAGTTCGGAAAGAGGAAACCTCATGGATTCTAAGCGCATCAATCAAATTATCCGCATCTCCAAACGCTATTACGAAAGCGATATGGGCCAGGTCGAAATCGCCCGCCAGGAGAGCATCAGCAAATCAACCGTCAGCCGATTGCTCAAACTCGGCAAAGAGCTCGGACTGGTTGAAGTCCGCATCAAGGAGCCGGTGATGGCCCACGCCGACCTGGAAGCACAGTTCCTCGCCGGTTATCCTTTGCGGAACATCACCATCGTTCCCGCCCTCATCGACAATCCCCAGATCATCGCCCGGGATGTTTATACCGCACTGATCGAAGAGCTGCCCAAATATATTGACAACGGCACCATTCTCGGCGTCGCTTGGGGCACGACCCTTGAGATGCTTTCCACCATGCTCGTGCCCATCCGCCGCCAGCACGTCTCGGTGATTCAGCTTACCGGCGGCTATTCCCGATTGGCCCACGAATCCAGCGCGCTGAAAATCCTCCAGAATTTTGCCTCGGCAGTCGGCGGCGAGGCCTATGTGATCCCGGCGCCGGCCATGGTGGACGCGCCTTTTATCGCCGAAGCCATCAAACAAGATTCCCAGATCAAACAGATTTTAGCCATGGCGGAGCATTGCCAAACCGCCGTCTATTCCGCCGGCTTTTTCGGGCGCCCATCGGTAATTTATGAAATGGGCCTGCTCACCGACGAACAATACCGCGTGATGGAGAAGGGCGGCTGTGTCGGCGATTGCTGCTCCCATTTTATCAATGCGGCCGGCGAGATTTACGATCCGCAGCTCGATGCTCGGGTCGTCGGCGCCTCCCTTGAAACCATCTTAAAAATCCCAAACAAACTCCTCGTGGCCAGCGGGATCAACAAGGGTCAGGTGATTCACGCCGCCCTTAAAGGCGGCCTGGCCGACCACCTTTATATCGACGCGCCGACTGCGCGGGAGGTGCTCAAGTTTTTGACATAATTTCGGGCGCGAAAAAAGACACGCTCCCAAAGGATTCGCGCCTTTTCAGAAATGAACCATCAGGATCACTGCAATAAAATCTTTAGTTCAAATTGGTCAATAAGCGCATGACCAAATCAATGTCTTGATTTTCCAATTCCTGAATCATGCGTCAATAGGTTTTCTGCGTCGTCTGGGTGATGGTCAAACATTACAAAAATTTTCAGAAGCTGGCTTGCGCAAAATGCCAATTTTACAAAGGCTTTCTTGCGCGGATGCGAATTCGCACATAGTCCACAAACCAGTTTCCATCCCTGAAAAGTTTTGCCTGAAGTGACCGTTCCGCCTCTTGAATAATCGATGCTTCTGTTTTTTCATTGATCCCTTCAAAGGGCTTCTTGTCAAACATCCGAATCCAGTCAACAAGACCATGCTCTCCTTTTTGTGGCGTTGGCCGGTCAAAGAGAAGCGCCACCTCCACTTTAAATCCCGCTTTTTCCAACATGGGTGCATATTCACCGATCGTTGGGAAATAAAAAACCCGGTCATAAGTAAGTCCCCGCTTCAAAAACGCTTTCTCAAGCTGACCATGGATGTTCTCAGCACAGCCATATCCACCAAATTCACAGACAAGTTCTCCGCCCGGCTTCAGATTGGAAAAAAGATTTGCAAGCATTGTCTGCTGCCTGCTTCTATCAATCCAGTGGAAGACCGCATTTGAGAAAAGCACGTCCGCTTTTTCTCTTAAATGGAAATCAACTGCATTGCCACGATGAAAAGCAATATCCGGATGTTTCTTCACAGCCATTTTAAGCATTGCGTCGGAATCATCAATTCCTAAAACCCGGTAACCGCGATCCGATATCTGCTGCGTCAGCATCCCGTCTCCGCAACCTATATCCACGACAAAACTCCCGTTTCCCCCTGTTATAAGATCAAGTAAAGCCTCTCCATACCGGGGGACAAAAGAGAATTTATTTTCATATCGTGTAACGTCCCAAATAATGTTTGGCATAACCCGATCTTCTTTCCTCCATTCGATACCCTTGACATAAAATTGTTTAAGGAGTGGCGTTCTTAAATTGTATTAAAGTCCGTGGCTTGTCTTCGATTGCCGTCCTATCAGTGATACAATGTAACATTTCCTTATTTCCTAACTCATAAACGTTCCATGCACACTGGGTGCATCTCTTTACGGGTGGGTGCAGAATTTTTCGCAGGGTGGGTGCAAAGGTGGTTGCATCATCTACACAATCTGATATTCTGCATTTTTTAAGCACATTCAATGCAATGCCTTTGCGTAGTTTTCCTCTTTTATCATAACGCAATCAGTGTTATATGCAGAAAAAAAGAAATACTGTCTATTTCTACTTTTTGATTGCCTTAACTATTAGTACAATTACAGCTATGATTATAGCGGCAAGTGCAATCATGGTTATTATTCCAAGCATTATTTGTCTCCCTCCGATCTTTCTATTCCAAGTGTGTCCTCAGGCAAATACACATTATCGCCTTCGACATAGAAGACAACCTGCCGGTCATGCAAAGTTTCAATCTTGAACATAGATTTTGAAAACATTGTTATTCCAGGATCCTCATCCTGTTCAATCCGCTCCATTTGAGTTTCTTTTGAAACATATTTTTCTTTGTCATTTGTATATATTTTATCAACATCAGCAGGGATTTTATGCGATGCTTTTTCGCATACGCTATCAGCCCACCTGTAGACTCGTCCAAAAGCATAATCAATTGAAGAACCAAGATAATCAGAGATCCAATCTTTAGTGTGCTTTATAAGCTGAAGATAATCATCCGTATTTTTTTGAAACCTATCGGAAATAAGTCCAAGATTTTCTTTGCTAAAATTTTCTGTCAATATAGTTTCAAAATACATTGTATAGTTCTTTACATAGAATGCTAAATGATAATCTCTTATATCCCGGATCAGTTTCTGTATGACTTTATTTGCCTTTGACATTGTGTGAGGCAAATTTGGTGTAGAAAGGATGTCCTCAATTTCTTTCTTATAAAAGTTTTCGCTGCTATTGACTCCTGTCTTAATCTGACTTATCTCTTTCTTTTTTTGCTCAACAAAATCTTTATTGTTCCAGTTTATCTGGCACTCCTCGATGGCATCATTCAGCGTGGTCAGATATCCCTTCAGCTTGCTTTCTTCTTGATTGGCCAGGAAATTCAGAATCTCCTGTTGAGTAGCCTGTATTTCACCAAGCTGATACTGTATACCCATCAGGGCAAAAGCAATAAACATTTGTGTCGGATCAAAATGCACTTGCGTTAACCGAGCCTGCGCCATTTTTTCGTTACTTATCCCTGATCCAAGAAAAGCATTTTCATTCTTAAACTTAGACAGTGTTCCGTCAAAGCCTCCTGGAAAAGTCACCTTATATATTCCTTCGCCACCTACTTTTGACTGACTTCCTACGAAATTATGTATGGCACTCCCAATCGCTCCCAATGAAGGAACATCTGAAATAGAAACTATCTTAAAATTTGTGGATATCAGTTCTTGTGTTGGATCAATAGTCTCTATGACAGCATTCTCAGCCGGAATGATTTCATTTTCATCGGACATTTTTCTTACCTCCTTCAAGCATTATCCTATCACCGGTTTGGTATGAAATTTTCTTCCCGTTTCACATAAGTCAGTTCCACATCATAGCCGAGAGCCTCCATGATGGAAATGAAATGTCTTATTGACCACCTCGTTCCCGCCGTTAATGACACGGCTGACATAGGACGGCGTGGTTCCGACAATCTCCGCCACTTTCGCCTGCGTAGTTTCTGCCTCTATGCAGTTCACCCTGACATCAACTTCAATATTATTCTTCAGCATGCGCTCACACCCCGCTCGTTACGGTCTTGATAAATCGCCTTATTCGTGAAATTTATTATAGCATTTGATTGTGAATTTTTCTATTGAACGAAGGCGGTAAATAATCCTTACAGCGTCGATCCGTGGAGTGCCAGACTTCCGAGCCATACCAGCCGCCGCAGTCGCGCACTTGAGCTTGTTGGAGAAAATACTGACTCCGCTGCGATTTGTTCTGTAACGGATTTTGAAATTTGAACGAATGAATTACCAAGAACATTCTTAGCCTCATAAAGCCTCTTACTCGTAAGGAACTTGCCGTGCAGATAGGTGCGCTCATTATATCCACTTTGGCATGTGCTATCTTGACATTTGGGTTAAGTGGTATAATTTGGCCGGTAAAATGCATTCAGTAATTTGTATATATTGGAAAAATGCAAATCAAAAAAATTAAACGTCTGGCCCCCGATGCTCGTGAATGCACAATAAAAAAGACAGACCCGAAAGCCTGTCAATTTTTTGAAATGGAGCTGAGAGCCGGATTCGAACCGGCGACCTATTGATTACGAATCAATTGCGCTACCAACTGTGCCATCCCAGCGATAAACGATAGAGAAATTATAGCGGACCCTTTGGTCAAATGCAAGCCTTTTTTCACAGTTTTTTTCTCTGTCAAAACACGGCGCTTTATCGAAATAGACCGCTATCCTGCCCCCAGTCAACACATTAAGACATTGGCCAAACAGCCGAAGGCCCGATACGACAATCAAGCCTTCGGAATGGCTTTAAATATTACACAATGGCAATCGGCCGGACAAACATCCCGTCGCGCCGCGCGCCTTCGATACATTGCAGATAAAACGAAATTCATATACTTGATCCTTGGCCAATTCATCCAGCTAGACATATTCCAGAATATGCACGCCCTGCTGGATCAACAGATAATGGTGGACCGGTTGCAGGTGTTCCGGAACAGACGAAGAACCGTCTGCATTAAAACCATCCATGCAGGCCATATCATCGCCGACGACGATGGCGCCGCCTTCTTCCACAAGATAACGCGCCGCGCTCACGTCCGGCCCCGCATCGCCGCAGCGGTCGTTCGCCAGTTGTTGCCAAGGCGGACCAAAGCCGCATCCCCCGGTTCTAAGGTCACGCCTTCCCAGGCGGCACAGCCTTCGCAATCTTCTGCCGTAGCGATGTAATTGTTCGGAATCAAAGTCACACCTTTATAACCGGCTATATCCAAAAGCACTCCGCGCATCACCATGGGCGGGGTCGGGGCAATATCGCATTTGGCCGGACCGAAATTCGTGCTGTAACGATCTCCGCTGAATCCATTGTACCAATGATTGTCGTTCTCCGTTGTGAAATGGGACAGGGCATCTATATGGGTTCCGATATGCATGGAACTGCTCATCAGCTCCGTATTAAGCCCCATATGATATTCCGCTTTATTCGTCGGTTCATCCAGCCATTCCCCGATTTCGTACCAATTGACGCTTTTATCGAATCGGAGAGCCTTCCATATTCTGGCGGCCCTTCCGATGCATAGGCCAGCAGTTCAAATCCGGTGTGACCGCTCCATACCGGCATCCCTTTGAATCTTTCGGTTTCCAGATCGTAAACCCTGCTGCTTTTAATCATCGAAACGGCTTTCAGGACCGTTTCCGATGTGATTTTCGAAGCCGCACCAATTTCATCCCCTTCGCCGTATTGATGCCACACATTTTCGTGAACCCACGATGAATCATGATAATTTTTTTCATTTTTACCCCTTTTCCGTGGCAATCATCGCTGATGCCACGCGTTCAATGAGATCCTCCGATCCAAATCCCCCAGATTTAGAAATGATTTGAAGGGGCTCATCCTCTGCCATGAGCTGAAATAATGGCGTCCCCTGCACAATTCACAAATTGGCTGAATACGATCAGTACCAAATCCATCGACTAATGCGAACAGGGTATCTTCCCCAATAACCATAAAGGTCGTATCTTCCGACCGCCTAACCAATATGCGTACGATCGCGCTTAATCGCCGGGCCGGCTTTTTGGATGCATCGGAACAAGCAGGATTCCCGCGGATGCCATGGCGTTCGTCTGTCGGCAAACAAACATCCAAAAACGTGATGCGATGAGAAGCTGCTGCCGCCTGCACCTGCGAAATCCATTGACGGCCGGCTGGCGTTTCTAGATAATCCGATTGAAACTTCTGCTGCGCATTCAAGCAAATGCGGCAGGCGCCGTTTTTTCTGCATGCAGAATCTGCTGCTCGGTAACCGCATTGAGACTCCCGCTGACGACCACCAAATGCTGTGCGCTTTCATGAGTGCGGCCTGCCGTCTTCCGAAAGGGCAATACGTCTGCAAAATATCGGGCAAATCCGGCGCAGCCTGCCACTGCTTCCGCACCCTCTTTGTTATCGGTAATTTAGACGCAGGCGTCTCACGCGCTCAAACAGAATTGCGCGACAACCATACGATATTCTCTTATCCCGAGGCGGTACTGCCGAGCGTCTTCGCGAAACGCTGACCAACATTCCGATCCTTGAAATTCCCATCTCCTTTGAAGATATTTTTTACGCTGTCACACCCGCTAAAATTATCAGAAAAAATTTGCCATTGTGAGCTTTCCGGCACTGACCGACCAAGCGGAAACACTCTGCCGTTTAACCAAAGACACCATTCGCATCGAAAGCATTCATTTCCAGCGCGATGCCGACCGAAAACTTGCACAATTAAAAGAAGAGGGCTATTTCATGATCGTCGGCGATGTCATCACCGCTCAAATTGCCCGCCTCTACAATTTAAGTGTCATTCTCATCATGTCCGCCGAAAACAGCATTCGCCATGCGCTTGGCATAATTAGCTTCTCCCCATCAAAACCAGAATAACCCACTTTGTTCATTTTAAAACGCTTCAAAAAAGCAACTGAATATTCCCGGTATTCGTGCAGGCATTTCCGAAAATATGACCACCGATTATCAGCTGCGCAATCCTTCCGGATCCTTTAATGCCATTGGGCCCATCCGAAATGAAATCGAACGGAATGCAAACACATCTCTTCCCACGCTGATTCTCGGCGAAAGCGGCACCGGCAAAGACGCCGCCGCGACGGCTATTTATCGGCTGGACCCGAACCATCAGAACACTTTTATTACAATCGACCAGGAAATTATTCAATTGGTTCTCAACGAAGAACGAATGAATCACGGCCGGCCTGCCCCGCGATTAAGCATCAGCCGGACTACTTTATGGCGCATGCTCAAGGATCTTGACGCAGAACACAAACCAAATGGATAACACGGTTCTTGAATATCCAAAATACACATAAAAAAGCAGTGCACCCGCACCGCTTTTTAATTTATTTTCACACCACCATATTCAATATTCCCAAAATAAATCCGATGAGCGCCCCGAGATTGACAATGGTCGTGAATTCCTTTTTCATCACCGAAAGCACCATGACTTCCAGCTTGTCAACGTTCATCGCGCCGATCTTCTCCTCGACGATCTGCGAAACCGAAACATGCGACATCAGGCGCTCCACCCCTTCGCGCACCAAAGCTTCATAAGCGCGGGCCACCGCTTCCTGCCAGGCTGCCGGGTCGATCGCGACACGGGCGAGCAATTCCTCCGGTGTATGCGCTTCGGTATGGTCGATTTTGCGATCGACTTCCCGGCGGATCAATGCCGGCCCCTTTTCGGCAATGGCTTCCGCAATTTCCTGCCCCACGGTCTCCGCCAGGGAGGCGATCATCCGATCGGTGATAAACACCCCGGTCAGCGTTCCAGCCAATTTTTTTCGCATAAGTGCCGGCCCCCGTTCAGCGATCACTCTTGCCACATCCAATTGATTCACGGAGCTCATGATCGAATCGGTCAGCGCGCCGGCAATCCTATTTTTAGCCTCGGCATAACCTTCTTCAGAAGGGAAGAGATTCCCGGCAGACGCCCCCAACGACCGCTTCATCACCGCGGTGATACGCGCCACCATCTGCGCTTCAAAGTCCGGCGCCGTGAGCCTGGCATAAATGTCATCCTTGGTAATGAGCGTTTCTGCAATCAACGCCCCGGTACGCTTTGCCAGATGATCCTTGCGCTTGGGAATGGCCCCAGGCGTAAAGGGCAGGCGACGGCCGAAGAAATAAATCGGATGCTTCGGGAAAAAGAGCATTCGCACCGCCAGATAATTGGTGATATAGCCGATGAACGCCCCAATGAGCGGCCCGACTAAAACTTTGAGCATGGTTTTGCCTCCTAATTACTAAGATAAACTGTTCATGATTGTTTTTAGTATAGCATAACCGCTAAGCGGTAAGCCCGCACTTCCAAATAAAAAAAGCCCCGAAGGGCTTTTTTTATTTTCCAGCTTCCACCATACGGTCGATGGCCGCTCGGGATTCGGCAATCACATCCCCTGGCAAATCGATTGCTTCCCCCTCGTCGGTCACGGCGCAGTAGACATCCATCAGCGTGGTCATCTTCATGTTATGGCACACACATTCTTTAGAAAGCAGATAAAACCGTTTATCCGGGCATTCGTATTGCAGATGCTCGACGATGGCGCTTTCCGTGCCGATGATAAATGCTTTGGCGTCGCTCTCTTTCGCATACTGCATGATCCCCGTGGTTGATCCCACATAATCGGCCTGATCGGTCACCTCGGCCAGACATTCCGGATGCACCAGCACTAACGCCTCCGGATGCGCCGCCTTCTCCCGGGCGACATCCGCCGCGCGCATGCGCATATGCGTAGGGCACCCGCCTTTGAAGAATGCAAAATGCTTTTCCGGAATCTGGGCCTCCACCCAGCGCCCCAGATTGCAGTCCGGCACAAACAAAATATTTTCTTCCGGCATTTTGCGGATGATCTTCACCGCCGACGACGACGTAACAATCATATCCACCTCGCGCTTAAAATCGGCCGTCGTATTGATGTAGGCCACTGCCGCATAGCCCGGATATTGTTTTTTCAGCGCGATCAAATCTTCCCGATCCATCTGGCCGGCCATCGGGCACCCGGCTATCGGATTGGCCAAAAGCACCTGTTTTTCCGGAGAAAGCACCTTGCAGGTTTCCGCCATAAAACGCACCCCGCACATCAAAATCGTTCGGTGGGGATCCTTAGCCGCCTGAACCGCCAGCCCGTAGGAATCACCGACATAATCCGCCACCTCCCAGATAGCATGACTTTGATAAGCGTGCGCCAAAATGCAAATATCCTTTTCCCGCTTCAGGCGAATGATTTCGTCCTGCAGCTCTCGCGTGTTCACAATGATGCCTCCTTCTTGTTTTTCATGCATCCGTGCAAATTAAACTTATTATACAGAACCCTTTTTTATCTGTCAATTAAATTGTCATATTATTTCTGTCATCTGTCTTGTCAGTAAGCGATTCCTGTGATACACTATTAAAGATGCAGGCGAAATCATCCCGCCGGCACTGCTAAACATTTCGAAAGGATTGATTATGACCATGCACATCCCTTCTTCGTCCGGCGGTCATCCGCTGAACCAAACCGACGTGCTTATCGTCGGCTCCGGTTGTTCCGGTCTTTATACCGCGTTAAATCTGCCCCGACATCTGAAGATCACGTTGATCACCAAGGCGGACCTCACTGAAAATGATTCCTATCTGGCCCAGGGCGGCATCTGCATGCTTCGGGACGAGAGCGACTTCGACGCCTATTTTACCGACACCTTGCGCGCAGGCCACAGCGAAAACGACAAACGCGCCGTGACCATCATGATCCGCGACTCCAAAAGCATCATCGGGGATCTCGTCGGCTACGGCGTGACTTTTGCCCGCAACGCCGACGGATCGTTTTGTTTCACCCGGGAGGGGGCACATTCCCAAAATCGCATCCTCTTCCACGAAGACATCACCGGCCGGGAAATCACCAGCCATCTTCTGACGGCAGCTCAAACCTTACCCAATGTCGCCCTGATGCCCCATACCACCCTGCTCGACATCGTCGAGGGCGACGGCGCCTGTGTCGGCGGTATCCTGCGCGGCGCGGACGGTAAACTTTCTGCCATTGCCGCAAGGCACACCGTACTGGCCTGCGGCGGCATCGGCGGGCTCTATCCCCACTCCACCAACTTTCATCATTTAACCGGGGATGCCCTGGCCATTGCCCTGCATCATCACGTCGCACTGAAAAACATCGATTACGTCCAGATCCATCCCACCACATTATACACACCGAATCCCGAAGAGCGCTCCTTCCTGATTTCCGAATCGGTGCGCGGCGAAGGAGCTTTGCTTTACGACAAAAACGGTCGGCGCTTTGTGGACGAGCTGCTCCCCCGAGACAAACTCACCCAGGCCATTCACGCCCAGATGCGCAAGGATCACACCGAATTCGTCTGGGAAGATCTGCGGCCCATCCCGGCCAGAGAACGCCACGCGCATTTCCCAAACATCATCGCCCATTGCGCCGAGCACGGCTATGATGTCGACAGGGAATGCATTCCCGTGGTGCCGGCCCAGCATTATTTCATGGGCGGGGTCGCCGTAAATTACGAAAGCGCGACCTCTATGCCCCGGCTTTATGCCGTCGGCGAAACGGCCTGCAACGGCGTCCACGGCAAAAACCGCCTGGCCAGCAATTCCCTGCTGGAAAGCCTGGTCTTTGCCCGCCGTGCTGCCCGCGATATTACCGCCCGCACCAAACCCGCAATATCTCTGCAATCTTTTGATAAAATTGACTGGGAACGCTACACCGACAGCCGGCGCTTCGAAAAGGACAATCACGAACAAGTCAAACTGGCCATCGACCGCGTCCACGCGCGCCGCACCGCCTAAGGAGGTTTTTATGTATCAACTCGACCCGATTTCCATGACGTTAAACGCCGATCCGCTCATCACCGCTGCCCTCAAGGAAGATATCACCCGGGAGGACATCACCACCAATTGCGTGATGCCCGAAGCCTGCCCCGGCGAAGTGGAGCTGCTCGCCAAGGGCGACGGGGTTCTGTGCGGGATGCCGGTCTTCGCCCGGGTCTTTACCCTGCTGGATCCGAACATCACCGTCGAAGCCCTTGCCGCCGACGGCGACCGCGTGACCTCCGGACAGAAGCTTGCCATCGTCCACGGTGACATCCGCGCCCTGCTTTCCGGAGAACGCACCGCCCTCAATTATCTGCAGCGCATGAGCGGCATCGCCACCGCCGCCCGAAAGGTCGTCGATCTGCTGGCCGAATGCCACAGCGACCTTAAGCTTTTGGATTCCCGAAAAACCACCCCCAACAACCGACTTTTCGAAAAATACGCTGTGCGCATCGGCGGCGGGCACAACCACCGCTACAACTTGACGGACGGCGTGATGCTCAAGGACAATCATATCGCCGCGGCCGGCTCCATCACCAAAGCAGTCGCCAGCGCCAAGGCCTACGCCCCTTTTGTGCATAAAATCGAAGTCGAAGTCGAGACGTTGGCCATGGCCGAAGAAGCCCTGGCGGCCGGCGCCGATATCATCATGCTCGACAATATGGATCACGATGTCATGGCTGCGGCCATCGCCTGCATCGACCACCGAGCCGAGGTGGAAATTTCCGGCAATATCACCGCCGAATCCATCGCCGAAATCGCCGATCTCGGCGCCGACTATATCTCCAGCGGCGCTCTGACCCATTCGGCGCCCATTCTCGATCTTTCGTTAAAAAATCTGCGCCGGCTTTAATGCCCTGCGTATTCATCCCATTAGAAAGGAGCCTTTATGAAGGGAAAAGAACGCCGACAACACATTTATTATCTGCTTTCCGGCAGTACAAAGCCGCTCCCCGGGGCCATCCTGGCCCAGAAAACCGGCGTGAGCCGCCAGGTGGTGGTGCAGGACATCGCCCTGATGCGTGCCGACGGCATCGACATTCTCTCCACCAACCGCGGCTATTGTCTGCGTCAGGCCGCGTTGACAGCCAGCCGGGTATTCAAAGTCAATCACAGCGACGAACAGACGGAAGAAGAACTGACCACCATCGTCGATCTCGGGGGAAAAGTCGAGGACGTTTTTGTTTTTCATCGGGTTTACGGGGTGCTGAGGGCCCCCCTGCTGATCCGTTCCCGACGCGATATCCACATTTATCTTTCCCATATCACGCCCGGCCCTTCAACCCTTCTGAAAAACACAACCGCCGGCTATCACTACCACACCGTCACCGCCGATTCTGAGGAAATTCTCGATCTGATCCAGAAAGCCCTAACCGAAAAGGGCTTTCTGGCCAAACTCCAGGATTATGAACCGGTTGATTTCTGGCACAAAAACGCCACCGGCTGATCGCTCGATTGCAGATCGCCAAAGACAACACACGAAAAAAGCAGCTCCAACGAGCTGCTTTTTTATTTGGAAAGCCTTTGTGCGTGCGTCTGCTAGTCCATTTGGTCTGCCAGTTGTTTGCGCCAGGCCTCAATGCGAGCGGCCAGCGCTGGATTTTCCTGCTTGAGAATCTGCCGATGGCGATTGCGCGCCTGCCGGAATTGTTCAAAGGTCTCCGGATAGTGCGTTTTGAAATAGCGCTCCCGATGCATCCGAAAATGCACAATGCGCTTGAGGGCTTCCCGTTCCATACCGATCAGCTTCTCGTCCAGACGCGCATGATAAGCCACCAAATCGGCAACGATCTTCTGATACTGTTCCGCACTCAGATCGCCTTTGTTTTCCATCATGGCCAACCGCATTTCCAGAAGATCCATGAACTTTTCTTCGTCGAGGCCGCTCCAATACGGGCCAAACTGCTGTTGCTCCTTCGCTGCAATCTGTTCGCCGTCAAAGCGATCCGCCGCGGCAATATCCTCTGCAAAACGCTCTGCCATTTCCTGCATTTTGTGATCGGCATCGGCACCGTAAACCCATTCGTATTCCGCCATCGCCGCATCGGCCGGACCTCCTTGCCCCATGGCGCCTTCCGGCAAGCGCACATAGGTCGCGCCGTCTCCCTCGGTCAGAGGATAGGGCGGAGTGAGGCCGGCGTCCGCCAAAGCCATCGCTATCATCGGACGCAGCGCGTGGTCGTCAAAAAGCACCTGCCCGCCGAAGGTACGCAGCTGATCATTCACCGCACCGGGATGCTCGGTGAGATAAAGGCGGACACCTCGGGCCTTCAAACGCCGATACAAAATAAGCAGCTGCTCCGTGGCCGTCACATCCACGCTGCTGATGCCCCTGGCGTCCACCACCACCACGCGGGTGTTGTCAGTGACCGCCGCTTCCAGCTGAGACTGAAACACGCCGATATTGGCAAAGAAAAGTGCCGCATTGAATTGGTAGAGCACCACATTTTCAATCGGCCGCGCATCCCGGGTGCGCGACAAGGCATAAAAACCCTCATGATCCGGAATACAACCGAGAAAAGCGGTCGCCGGCCGGGACGCCCTCAGCACCACGGTGAGAAACGACAGCCCCACACCGGCCACCACGCCGGCGATGGAGCCCCGGATGAGCACCACAGCAAAAACGATATAAAAAATCACGAATTCCACCCGATCGACCTTTTTGAGTTTATGGGCCAGATCAAATTCGAGAATCGAAAACAACGCTGCAATCACGATCCCCGTGAGAATCGGCACCGGCAGAAAGCCGATAAAGCCTGTCGCAAAACAAAGCACCAGTGCCATTGTCGCCGCGGCCACCACCGACATCATCTGGGAGTTGACACCAAAATCACCGGCAATCCCGGTGCGCGACACCGAACCGCTGACCGGCGGGCAGCCAAAAATCCCCGATACCAGATTTGCCGCGGTATAGGCCAAAAGCTCCCGGTTGTTGTCAATGGGATCTCCATGGGCCATCCCCACCGAATTGGTCGCCAACAGGGTCTCTGCCGTAATCACCAACGCCACCGAAAGGCTGGATATAAAAATCTGCGGCAGCATGGCCAAAAGTCTGGCATCAAGCTGCGGGATCACCGGCCGGGGCAGTCCCGGGGTCACCGCCGGCAGCAGCGCTACCCCATGCCGATCCAGGTGAAATATCAATGTTAATACCGCGCCAACGCCCATCATTACCACACTCATCGGCACCTTTGGACACACCCTTTTGCCGAGCATGATCACGACAAAGGACCCCACGCCAAGCGCCAGAGAAAGCGCGTTGAAACCAGCCCGAGCCGTCGCCGCGATATGGGGCAGAAGCTCGGTAACTTCCCCCATGCCGGCCATTCCGCCGTAAAGTTTGGGAATCTGCATCAGGATGATCTCAGTGCAGATCCCGGTGATGAACCCACCGAGAACCGGCGAGGAGATAAACTTGGTGAACCGGCCCGCCCGGAGTAGCCAAAAAAGCAATAACCACAGGGTCACCGCCAATGTGACCACCGGCACCACACGGATAGCCGCCGCCGATTGCAGCCTGATACCAAGGGTCCCTACCACCAAACTGCCGACCAGTGCCGCCGGCGCCGCATCCACGCCAAACACAAACCGGGGAGACGAGGTAATCAACCCGAAAAACAAAATCGGCAAGAGAGAACCATATAGACCGTACACCGGGGGCAGCCCCGCAATCTGCGCGTAGCCCATGGCGATAGGAATCGACACCAGCGCCACGATAATCCCCGACGGCAAATCTTTTTTTAAATCTTCAGCGCGATAGTTTTTTAAAAACATAAAGCCTCCTCACGTTCGGCGCTTTTTCTGCGCAAAATACTCATCGGCGCCACCGGCTGGTCGAGCTTTAGGCGATAGCGCATTTTGGCGTGGGGGGTTGACGCAATCGGCACACCGGCCGCGTCTGTCAGTCCTTTGGCCTGCTGCGCCAAAAATAGCGGCGAATCCCCCGTGCCCGGCTGAATGATTTCAATCGCATCGCCCTCGCTGATCTTGCCGCGCTGCTCCACCGTCGCCATGCCCGACGCCGCATCGTAATCCAGAACCACCCCGGCAAAATCGTAATTCCGAGTGTAACTGCTGGTCCCGAAATTTTCAGCATCCGGTCCGGCAGTGCCGCCGTAAAAAGCCGTGGTGTAATGGCGGTGACTAACCTTGGTGAGTTCCGCTACCCAATCCGACGGCACCACAAAATCGGGATCAGCCGCTGCCGCGTCGACAATACGCCGGTAAATGCCGGTCACTGTCGCCACATAAAAGGCACTCTTCATTCGGCCCTCGATTTTAAAACTGTCGACGCCGAACCGCATCAGCTCCGGGACCTGACGCGCCAGACACAAATCCTTGGAATTCATGATAAAAGTACCCGCCTCATCCTCGGACACCGAAAAATATTCTCCCGGCCGCCTGGATTCCTCCAACCGATACTGCCAGCGGCAGGGCTGAGCGCAATCTCCGCGATTGGCATCCCGTCCCGTCAGATAATGGGACAGCAGGCAGCGCCCGGAATAGGAAATGCACATGGCCCCGTGCACAAACGTTTCGATCTCCATGCCGGCCGGCCGCGCTTCACAAAGGGCCTTAATCTCCGCACCGGAAAGCTCTCTGGCCAGCACAATGCGACTGGCTCCCAAATCGTGCCAAAAACGCACGGACCGGCTGTTGACGTTGTTCGCCTGAGTGCTCACCGACACCGCAAGCTCGGGCGCTGTCCGGCGCACCGTGGCAAACACGCCCGGATCTGCAATGAGCACTCCATCCACGCCAATCTCATGCAAAAATTGAATATAGGGCTCCAAACCGTCAAAATCCGCTTCATGAGGGATCATGTTCAGTGTGACAAAAATCTTCTTCCCGCAAGCATGCACCCAAGCCGCCGCTTCGCCCAGTTCCTCATCCGAAAAATTATCGGCCCGTGCCCGCAGCCCAAAATACGTCCCGGCACAATAAACGGCATCGGCGCCATAAATAACGGCAAACCGCAGTTTCTCAAAATTGCCCGCCGGTGCCAATACCTCCGGCTTTTTTCTTTTTTCTTTCATCTTCCGCTCTTTTTAATTGCAACACAGCCTTGTTCTGCTTTTCACTCCGCTTTTAAAAAAGACACGCCGCAGCGTGTCCTCTTTGTTCACTTGTTCAAATTTAATTCATATACTTTTTAATATTCTGCTGATGTTCATCAATCGTCTTGGCAAAGTGGATTTTCCCTGACTTCATGTCTGCCACAAAATAATAATAATTCGTATCCGCCGGTGCAATCGCCGCCTTGATGGATTTCATCCCCGGCGAGCAAATCGGCCCGACGGGCAGTCCCGCATTTTGATACGTATTATAGGGCGAATCGGCTTTCAAGTCGTTATTGGAAAGCACCGCCTTCTTATTGCCCAACGCATAGTTAACCGTGATATCCGACTGAAGCTTCATCCCCGCCTTAATGCGATTGTAGAACACCGAAGCCACATTGGTCTTATCTTCGTCTAATTTGCTTTCCATTTCCACCAATGAGCCCATAGTTAAAATTTCATCGACCGAATGACCACTGTCTTTGATCTTTTTCAGCGTCGCTTCATTAAACTTCGCCTGGGTATTGGCCAGCATCCTGTTGACCACCGTCGCAGCACTGGTATTGGACACAAATTGATAGGTATCTGGGAAGAGATATCCCTCCATCGGCGTCCGCCCTGAAGCCTTGTCCGGATACGAGCTCAAAATACTGTAGCGCTTTTTATAGTCGCTGACTTTTTTTGTTTCGGCGATAAATTCATCTTTCGAACAAATATGTGCATCTGATAGGATTTCCGCCATTTCTTTAACGGTCTTCCCTTCCGGAATCGTAACCGATAAAGCCCCGGCATAACTCTTGCCGTTGAGCATGGCGTTAAAAATCTGTACTGAGGACATCGACGGTGCAAACTGATAATTGGCTGCTTTTATTTTTTTCGTGCCCCGGCTGTGACGGCCGGCATAGCTTTGAAAAACCATGCGACTGCGGATCAAGCCTTTTCGTTCGAGAATTCTGGCAATGTCCTCAATGTTCGAACCATCCGGAATCTCAACAATGATTTTTTTCTTGCTGTTCGATACCGGCAATAGTTGACGATTGTAGTAGCTGTGCCATCCAGCGATAAAAATAATCGCAGCAAGCGCGACGCACCCCAATGCAATCAGGATATGCTTTCGTGAACGCCGGCGGTTTTCTTCAAAAACGGGATCCTCATCATCCGTCTCGTACGCATCGCCATCAAATTCATCGTCCCAATCGTCCGCCGTTTCCTCATCGTACAATGCTTCTTCCGAAGCGTCTGCCTCTTCTGCCAGAATAGTTTTGTAGTATCCATTCTCGCGGCCGATGCCATCGTTTGCGCCGTGATTGTTCGCCATGATTACCTCTCTTCTCGATTGTTGCCCGTTTTTTAATGAATTCCTGGCAATCCGCCGAATAAATTCGCATCCAAACCGACTGCAGTGCTGATTTTCTGAACAATATCTTGAAATATCGGCATCACTGCCATCTGAGCCTGGAAAAAGGAAGCGATTTCCGGGACGGCCATGATCTCCATGGTTTTCGCATTAAAATCTGCAATTTCCTCATTTGAAAGGGACTGGCCCATCGCCTGACGCGCCTGCATTGCCAACTGCGCCTGCATATATCTTTGCGCCCGCTGAAATTGCTCCGGATTCTGCTTTAATGCCGCCTGCGCTGCTTTAAACTGCACACATTCAGGCGCATTTGCCAATGTTTCGGCAAATGTATCTGCAGCGTCGTAAATATTTTCCACAGAGATGGCCTCCTCCCACACGATATAATGTTTTATTTTAACATAGAACGATCGGAATTATTACCCTTTTAACTGATATTCTCGACTGACGCATCAAACTTCCATCAAAATGGGCAGGATCATCGGCTTGCGTTGCGTCTTCTTATACAGGTAATGGAAAAGCGAATCCTGGATCGCATTTTTGATATTTTTCCAATCGGTGATATTTTTGTTTTCGCAATCGCTGAGCGCCTTGCGAACTTCCTTGCGTGCGCCATCAATCAAATCCTCGGACTCGCGCATATAAACAAACCCGCGAGAAATAATATCCGGACCGGCGACGACTTTCCCCTTACGCATCGATAGCACAACAATAAACAATCCGTCTTCCGACAGCCGCTTTCGGTCGTTCAGAACGATATTGCCAATATCCCCGACGCCAAGACCATCCACCAAGACAGCTTCTGCCGGAATTTCATCCACTTTCTTGAAATCTTTGTGACTGAGTTCCATCACGTCGCCGTTTTGCTGAATCCGAATATTTTGGGGATCCATCCCAAGGGACTCGGCCAGCTTGGCGTGACGCTTGAGCATCCGCGCCTCCCCGTGGACCGGCATGAAAAACCGCGGTTTCACCAAGGTGTGAATGATCTTGAGTTCTTCACATTTAGCGTGGCCCGACGTGTGGATGTAGGCAAATTTATTGTAGATCACCTCCGCGCCCAGATCGACTAACTTATTCATAATTTCAGCGACCATTTTTTCATTCCCCGGTACCGGCGAAGCGGAAATAATGATCGTATCGTTCTTATCGATCTGCAAGAAGCGATGATTGCCGTTAGCCATACGCCCGAGGGCCGCCATCGGTTCGCCCTGAGAGCCGGTGGTGATCACCACCAACTGAGAGGGTTTGTATTTCTTCATATCCTTAATGTCGATCACCACATCATTGGGGACATCGAGATAGCCCAGGTCGCTGGCTACCGACGTCATGGTTTCCATGCTGCGCCCGTTGATGATCACCTTGCGGTTATAGTAAGCCGCCGTGTTGATCACCTGCTGAATGCGATGCACATTCGACGCAAAGGTCGTCACAATGATGCGGTTTTTATTGCCGCGGAACAGATTAAAAAAGGTCTTTCCAATATCGCTTTCACTGCCGGCATAACCTGACTCTTCCACGTTGGTCGAATCGCAGAGCAACAGGTCGACACCGCGATTGCCCAACGCCGCGATGCGCTGCAAATCAATGATGTCGCCATCTACCGGCTGAAAATCAATTTTGAAGTCCCCGGTATGGAAAACCGTCGCCGCGGGCGTTTTGATGCACAACGCGACCGAATCGGCAATCGAATGGTTCACATGGATAAATTCCACCCGGAAATCACCAATGGTAACCTCACTGCCGGCGCTGATGATATGCCGTTTGGTCTTGCTGATCAGCCGATGTTCTTCCAGTTTGTGATCAATCAAACCGACGGTCAGCTTTGTCGCATAAATCGGCACATTCACCCGCTTCAGAAAATACGGGATCCCGCCGATATGGTCTTCGTGACCGTGGGTGATGACCAGCGCCTTCACTTTATCGGCGTTCTTTTCCAGATAGCTGTAATCCGGCAGCACCGTGTCGATGCCGTACATGTCATCATCCGGAAATTTGAGTCCGCAGTCGACGATGATGACTTCATCCCCATACTGGAAGGCCGTCATGTTCTTCCCGATTTCACCGAGGCCGCCGACGGGAATGATCCTCAGTTTCTTTTCCCGTTTTCGGTTGGCTTCATGCTTATGGATACTGCCGCTTTTTCCGTTCTTCTTGCGGCGAAACCACCCTCTCCGATGACTCTGATTCTTATTCTGCTGTTGATTCTCGCTCAAAAAAATAACTTCCTTTCTGATCGCACGTGATTGCACACCGCGCGCTTGTTTATTATTTTATCCCTTTGGGGATTTTAAATTCTTTTTATCATTCTTTTATCGCTTCACAAAAGCGTCAACCGGAAGTTCACCCGTTATCGAGATTTCATCCCGCGTCACCTGGCAGCGCAATGCCGTCACACGAAGCCCCGCCGAAATGCCTTCCCGTAAAAGGGCCGCAAATTCCGGATCTGTCGCCTCATTGGGAATCACACAGACGGCGTCCTCCCGCTGGACAACAAAACAAAGCCCGTCGGCATAGCCTGCCCGAACCCCATCGATGAGACTGCGCAGGTGTTTACGCCCCCTGGCTGTTGGTGCATCCGGAAAACAGGCACAAGACCGCCCGCCGCGCTTCACGACCAAATTGACACTCTTTACTTCGATAGCGCCCGGGCACCCGTCAAAAGTTCCGGCCAGATCGAAACGGCTATCGCCTCGAGTCACTTCACGCCGCAAGTCGTCAAATTCAGGGAGTGACATAAAGTATTCATAGGCCAGACGATTGGCCATCGCTGCATCGATACAGACCCAGCGATCCTGATAACTCACGGCGAGCAGGGTATAATCTGTTTTGCGGTTTGGTGCCGGATTGAAACTCAAGCGTAGCGCTGCCCCCGGCACCATGAGTTCACTCATACGGCCGGTATTGGGCACATGGGCGATCGTTTCGCTGCCGTTAGCAAGGCGCACTTCTGCCACGAACCGATTACATCGCTTGATCAAGCTGGCATCGACCAATGGCTGCTCCGACAGACGCAATTAACCTTCAAACCCCAATTCGTCGGGATCGATCTGGTCATAGGCTTCTGCCACAGCTTGAAATTCTGCTTCGTCGTCCACCGGGACCAAAACCATAGTTTCGTCCTTTTCGTCGCCTTCAATCCGCATGGCAATCGCTTCATCTGAATCGGCATCTGCCAGGATGGCGTAATTTTTTTCTTCAATACTCAGGGTACACACCAATTCAAATGCTTTTTCTTCCCCTGCTTCGTTCTTCAGCATGATCGTTTCGGCGCATTCGTGCTGATGGTCATGATTGCGTCCTTCTGCCATTTACATACCTCTTTTCTTTTTTACTCATCACTCCGATGCAACGGCTTGTTGCCGTTGCCATTTGCTTTTAATACGCGCTATCAGCCGGGCTTCCGCCACCGGCTCCAGCATCTCGTGCCACTCTCCGCCATTGTCAAAATCGACCATTTCCATAATGCGCAGTTGATGCCCGGCATTGCTGAATATAGCGTGGTGCTTACCATCCAGGACAACCCCGCCTTGCCAGCGCAGAACTTCCGGCGTTACTGCACGTATGAATCGTTCTCACGATCTAAATACATTTGCAAAATGAGCTGAGCAGACAGGGTATCAATATGCTGTTTGCGGTTTTCCCGACGCACACCGCCGGCGATTAAAACTGCTTCCGAGGCTCTTGTCGTCAGTCTCTCGTCGATATAGATAACTTCAAACCCAAGACGCTTGGCTAAGAAATTACAATAATTTCTGGTTTTTCGCGCTTGCGCAGTCTCACGGCCATCCATATCCTTCGGCAGCCCTGCAACCGCGATCCTAATGTTAAACTGTGTCACCACATCGCCAAAAAACGCCAAATCCGCATCCCGATCAGCTTTTTTATAGGTTCGGTAGCCCTGCGCCGTTACGCCCAAACTGTCCGAAACTGCAATACCAACGTATTTATCACCAATATCCAAGCCTAAAATTTTCTCTGTCACATCTTTCTCCTGTTTTAACCATCCGCCATTATACGCAAAACGGCTTAAAGAAAAAGCCCCAGATGGCCACACCTGGGACTTCTATGCATTATTTTATTGGCTCGTTCAATCAGTGATACCGTCTAAATAACGCTTAACCAGCTCATCCAATAATTCGTCGCGTTCAATGCGCTGAATTAAAGTTCTGGCATCATTGTAGCTCGTAATATAGGTCGGATCTCCAGACATAACGTAACCGACGATCTGGTTAACTGGATTATAGCCCTTCGCAATCAAAGCTTCTTGAACAGATTTCATAATCGTATCAATCGCCTGTCCTCTTTGCTTATCTGCATCGAACATGATGGTTCCACGATCAAAAATCGTCTGATTATTATCACTCATTATGCCTTCTCCTCCCATCGGGTCTTGTCTCATTTTACCGCAACAAACCAGTCAAAACAAGCTTTATTTCGATTTGGGACCGTTTATTTTCTCAAAACAGGTTTATGCCAATTGATCCTTGATTAAATCTTTAGCTTTTTCGAGAGCTTCTGCCATTTTTTTCGGCTGCTTGCCGCCAGCCTGGGCCATATCCGGGCGGCCGCCGCCGCCGCCGCCGGCGATTCCGGCCACCTCACGAATCAAATTGCCTGCATGAAAACCACGTTTGACAAGATCCTTCGTCGCTGTCGCGATGAAATTGACCTTGCCGTCTTTTACTGTTCCGATCACAGCGATGCCGCTGCCCATTTTATCCTTGAGCATATCGGAAAGTTCACGCAACTCGTCCATTTCCATACCATCTACGCCGGCAATCGCCGCTTTAACCCCGGCAATTTCGACGATATTTTGAATGATATCTCCGGCCGCAGATCCTGCCTGCTGCTGCTTGAGCGCCGCAATTTCCCGATCCTTGGCCTTGCCTTGTTCTTCAAGTTCGGCGATCTTTTCGACCAGTTGCGCCGGGTTCGCCTTCACCATGCCCGAGGCCTTTTGCAAAGTTGCTTCGGCTTTGGCCATTTCATAATAGGTGTTCATCCCGGTTGCGGCTTCAATCCGGCGAATGCCGGCTGCAACGCCGCCTTCACTTAAAATTTTGAACATCCCGGCCTGGGCGGAATTGGTCAGATGGGTGCCGCCGCATAACTCGATGGAATAATCCCCGACGCGAACCACGCGAACAATGTTGCCGTATTTTTCACCAAAGAGCGCCATGGCGCCAAGTTTTTTTGCCTCGTCGATATCCGTTTCGAAAATATTCACCGGCATCGCTTCAAGAATCACCTGATTCACGATCGTTTCAACCCTGGCGATTTCTTCAGCCGTCATCGGTTGAAAATGGTTAAAGTCAAAGCGCAGGCGGTCCGGCGAGACAAAGGAACCAGCCTGTTCTACATGATCCCCAAGCACCAGCTTGAGCGCCTTTTGCAGCATGTGAGTGGCCGTGTGATTGCGAGCCGTTGCCATACGGTCCGCCTTGTTCACTTCGCTAACCACCGTCTGACCCGTTTTAAAACTGCCGCTTTCAACCCTCCCGTAATGGATATGGCGCTTCAGACTGCCATAACGGCAATCGCTCACGGCGATTCTCGCGGTGCCGTCGACACTTTCAATCACACCGCTGTCGCCAACCTGTCCGCCGCTTTGGGCATAAAACGCCGTTTGATCGAGAAGCACCAGTACATCGTCACCAGCCTTGGCTTCGCCCACCAGGGTGTCGTTCACGATCAGCCCCAGGATTTTCCCGTCGGCCTTCAGCGCGTCGTAGCCCACAAAGGTATCCACCGCGTCGGTCCCCAGCGGATTAAAGGGATCGTCCGCCCAGACGGCCGTATCACTTTCGGCCCGGGCGGCCCGGGCGCGTTCACGTTGGACGTCCATGGCTTTTTCAAAATCTTCGTAGGGGATGGCAAATCCCCGTTCCTCAACGATTTCCCGCGTCAGATCAAAGGGGAAGCCAAAGGTATCGTAGAGCCGAAACGCTTCCTTCCCCGAAAAAATCTTTTCATCGGGAGCTTCTGCTTCGAGTTTTTCAAGCATCATATTGAGTTGGGACAATCCCTGGTCGATGGTCGCGTCAAAGCGCTCTTCTTCGATTTGAATAATCTTTTGAATGGTTTTCTGCTTTTCTTTGAGTTCCGGATAGGCATCGCCGGAAACGACCACCACTTCCTTGGCCACATCGTGGAGGAAGGTGCCCTTGATCCCCAGCAGTCGGCCATGTCGAGCGGCCCGGCGCAAAATCCGGCGCAGCACGTAACCCCGGCCTTCATTGCTCGGCATGATGCCGTCGCCGATCATGAAGGTAACCGATCGGATATGATCGGTAATGACGCGGATGGAAACATCCTTTTGCCCGTCATCGCCGTAATGTTCGCCACAAAGACTGCAAATATAGTCTAAGACGTGGCGGATCGTATCCACCTCAAAAATATTGTCGACGCCCTGCAGAATCGTCGCCATGCGTTCAAGCCCCATGCCCGTATCGATATTCGGATGATCAAGCGGCGTGTAGTGGTCGTTTTCATCCCGGTCGAACTGGGTGAATACCAAATTCCAGAATTCCACAAAGCGATCGCAGTCACAGCCCGGCCCGCAGGTCGGCTCTCCGCAGCCGTAAGCCTCGCCGCGGTCGTAGAAAATTTCCGAGCAGGGGCCGCAAGGACCGGTGCCGTGTTCCCAGAAGTTATCCTCTTTGCCCAAACGCACAATGTGATCTTCCGCCACACCAACCGATCGCCACAAATCGTGAGCGGTGTCGTCGTCCAGATAAATCGTCACATAAATTTTATCCGGATCCATGCCCATCCGGTCGGTGATGAATTCCCAGGCCCATGGAATGACTTCCGGCTTGAAATAGTCCCCGAAGGAAAAGTTGCCCATCATTTCAAAAAAAGTCCCGTGGCGCGCGGTCTTTCCGACGTTGTCAATATCCGGCGTGCGGATGCATTTCTGGCAGGTCGTAACCCGTTTGCGCGGCGGCACTTCGTCCCCGGTAAAATAGGCTTTCATCGGGGCCATCCCCGAATTGACCAAAAGCAGGCTTTTATCGTTGTGCGGCACCAGCGAAAAGCTCTTAAGGCGCAGATGCCCCTTGCTTTCAAAAAAAGCGAGGTAGCGTTCGCGTATTTCGTTCAGTCCCAAAGGTTCCATGAATTTCTGTCCTCTCGTTTCCTGTGATTCCTTATGATGCACCGAAAGTGTTATCCGGCTTAAAATCAACAAAAAGTGCTGCTATCATTTTAACGTAACCAATAAAAAAGTCAAGGTTCAATGGCTGAACCCTGACGGGATGCGCCGATGATTTTCAGCGCCGTTTCGTTTTACTTTTTATGCTCGCAGCCGTTCGACAATCCGCCGGATGGCCGCCACGGTTTGCTCAATCTGTTTGGCGGTGGTGCCGCGTCCGAGGGTCAGGCGCAGCGCGTTGCGCGCGCGGTTTTCCGGCACGCCGATGGCGGTAAGTACATGAGAGGGATTGAGCGATCCCGCCGTGCAGGCCGATCCCCCGGAAGCTTCAATCCCGGCCAGATCCAGCGCGGTGAGCAGAGCCTCGCTGCGCAAATCGTCGAAGCAAAAGCTGGCATTTCCCGGCAAGCGATGTTCAGGATGTCCGGTAAGCCGGACCCCGGGAATCGCCGTGAGCCCGGCAATTAACAGATCCCGCAGCGCCGCTTCCCGTCTGACGTCAGCCGCCTGATCGGCTGCTGCCAGTCCCGCCGCCGCACCGAGACCGACGATGGCTGCCGTGTTCTCGGTGCCGGCCCGACGGCCGCGTTCCTGCCCGCCGCCGTGGATCAACGGTTCCAGCTTGCAGCCCGGCCGAACGTAAAGGGCGCCAACTCCCTTGGGCCCATAAAACTTATGGCCGGAAAGGGACAGCAGATCCACATCCAAAGCCTGCACATCCATGGGTACATTGCCGCAGGCCTGCACAGCGTCCGTGTGAAAACGCACGCCGGCCGCATGGGCGACGGCGGCCAGTTCCGCAATGGGCTCGATGGTACCAATCTCGTTATTGGCCGCCATCACCGAAACCAAAATCGTATCGTCCCGAATCGCCGCCTTAAGCGCCTTGGGATCAACCAAACCGGCCTGATCTACCGGCAAATAGGTCACCTCGAAGCCGCAGCGTTCAAGAAAAGCGCAGGTGCCAAGCACGGCGGGATGCTCGATCGCCGTGGTAATCAAATGGCGCCCCCGCGCCCACAGGGCAAAGGCCGTGCCTTTGATCGCCCAATTATCAGATTCGGAGCCGCCGGATGTGAAAAAAACCGAGGCCGGTTCGGCCTTCAGCAGCGTCGCCACCTGATGTCTGGCCTTTTCGACGCCGGCTTGTGCCTCCTGACCATGCCGGCAAACGGCAGAGGGATTGCCAAAAACCGCCCCCAAATAAGGCCGCATTGCTTGGGCGACAGCCGGATCCACCGGCGTTGTCGCCGCGTGATCCAAATAAATCCGATTCATAAAGACTCTCCGCTTGAGCCGCCGATCAAATCCTGAAGCGAACGATGGTCGATCACCGATCGGATACTGTTTTGAACGTCCATCCACAAGTTCACCGTCGGGCAGGACTGCGCCCGGTTACAGTCCACCGCTTCGGCATCGCAGCCACAAAACGCGATGGGGCCTTCCACCGCATCGATCACTTCCCCCACCGCGATGGCACTGGGCTCGCGCGTTAGCTGATAGCCCCCATGGGCGCCGCGCAGACTTTGAATCAAGCCCGCTTTTTTGAGCTTTGAAAATAATTGTTCGAGATACGCATCGGAAAAGTGCTGTTTATCTGCTATTTCTTTGATGGACATCGGCCCCTTGCCGTAGTGCGAAGCCAGTTCGCACATCGCGAGCACGCCGTATTGTCCTTTGGTTGATAATTTCATTTTTTGCCTCCTGAGCAATTCCAACTCATTCGCTCGGAATTGTCTGTATTATATCACAGCAACGATCAAAATCAAGCCTGTTTTCGTCTTGGCGCCAACTTTTTGTCAGCCTTCTGCCGGGCGAATGCTCTCCAAGAAAACGAACGGTCCGCCGTTCGCCATCGCAAAAAAATAAAGGCAGAATCAAAGTTCTGCCTTGCCGCTGTGCGGCTTTAAATCGGCGTATGGCCCACCATTTGCAAAATGGCCTCGCCGTAACGGCTGACTTGCTCGCTGTCCATCCCGGAGACGCGGAGCAACTGATCAATGCTCGACGGCTTGGCTTTCACAATGTTATCCAAACCGCGGTCGCTCAAAATCACCACCTCGCTGTGCTGGGTTCGTTCCGCCTGGCGCTTGCGCCAGAGCATCAGCGATTCCCGCAGTGCAAGTTCCGATCGCGTGAAGCGATCCTCCGGCTTGCGCCTTTCCTCCGGACTGAGCACATCGATTTCCTCTGCGAGATTCTGAGGATCGTAAATGCGAGTGCGGCCGGTTGCCTGATCGGTTGCCTGGCGCATCGCCCGCGCCTTTTCGCTCTCGACCATCATGGTCTCTTTCAGTTTGATCAAACGCTGCTCCAACCCCACGTTGTTTTTCATCGTCGCGAGTACCCGGGCCATCATTTTGTCGACCCCTTCGGAGAACACCGGCGAATAGCCTTCCAAATCGGCCTTGAGCGTCTGCGGAAGGTCGCTGAGACTGATCACATGATTGGCCGATTCCGTCCGAACGTCGCGGATTTCCGCATTGTCGCTAATGACCACGAAGCCGTGATAATCCTGGCGCGCGGTTTTTGGGAAGAAGGAAATGAGCGCCTTGATATCGGCATCCACCTCGGCCATTGGATTGTCGAAATAATTTTTATCTTCCGGCGATTTAAAGTGGGTCCACCAACGCGCACTTTCTTCACCAACAATCCAGCCATCCGGCACATGCAGATATTTAAACACGTAAATCCCGCTGCGCTCTCTGAGCATCAGATGAATGACATGGGTGCCGCCGTCTGCCGTCGGCACATAGATATTTCGGTACAGCCGCGCTTCTTCGCCGCAGACATCGGCCACGGTGCCGGCCAGAAAACGCTCTTCATCGGTCGGGCCGTTATCCTGATCGGCCATGATCTCCACTTCTTCAAACAGACTTTCAGCCGCTTCCACTTCGGCCGCTGCCTTTATCCGAGGTGCCCGGCGCCCTCCTGCCGCGATCACGATCGCGACGACCGCCACTGCAAATATCACCGCTCCAACTATCCAATGCATCATTTTAACCTCCGTTCTATATACGATTTAATCGACCAAGTAATGTTCCTGCAAACGGGTCCTCGCCGCCTTGTCTAATCCCAGGGCCTTTGTCAAATAAGCATCGACACTGCCATAGGCTTCGGATACCGCGGCGACTGCCGTTTCGAAATAAACCTGCTGCACTTGGCAGAGCAGGGCAATCTGCGCGAGCACCTGCGGATCATTCGTCGCCTGACGGGAAAAATCGACGATGTCTTTTATCCACTCTGCCAAAACCACGTTGGATACCAGATAATCCGCCAGCACCACCGACATTTCCACGCCAAGGGCCAGCAGCACAATTGCCGCGATCATGCCCGTCCGGTCTTTACCGGCCGTGCAATGCCATAGCACCGCACCGGTTTCGTTCTCCAGAATAATTGCAAGTACCTGCCGAATCTGAGCCATCACACCATCGTTCAGCGCTGCCCGACGATAGCGCTCGGCCTGGAATCCCACGACATCCAGATCCATCGCCTGCACCTGTTCCACCAATAACATGCCGGATGCACGCTGTTTTTGACCCGCGGGTTTTAACCCTTCATCCGGGAGAATCGGCACCCGATGATAAAAAACCCGGGGAATAATCACATCGGGTTGATGCGCTGTCTCCGAAGGACGGCGCAAATCCACCACGCGATGCACAATCCCGCCGAGCCTTTGCACATCTTCAGCATTGATCCAATTCAGATGATCGCCGCGCAGCAGGCGTTCCGTCGCGATTTTTCGGCCATCTGCCGTCGGGATGCCGCCTAAATCCCTAATATTATAGGTGCCGTTTAGGGAAATATAATGGCCATAGGACAACCGCTTAGCCATTTGCTTCTTTTGTGTTGTTGTCATCATGCTGTTAAAATCCAAACCGTTTTATCAATTCCTCCGCGCCGTCATGCAGACGCAGCCGCCTTTCAAACATATTAAAAAATCCCGAATGTGCCGTCCCATATTTTTGACGCCTAGCGGATGCTAGGTGGGTGCCCTGCTCTAAGCACCAGCCATCCGCTCAAAGGCGGCACGACATCGTCTAAGAGACATCCGGACTCCCTGTAAAAAGATGTAGGTTCAAAAATAGAGTGGTAACGTACACTTCAGGATATCAATATTATAGTCGATTTTTTTTTTCTTGAAAAGGATAAAATCTTGTCACACTTTGTTGCGTTCCACGCTTTGCATCAATCGCCTTCAAGATGCTGCTCCAGCAGTTTGAGTGCCATCGCGATATTATCCACCGGATAAAGTTTGAGCGGCAGCATGTCGGAATGCTTCATCGATCGCTTCAAGCGTTCGGCGTTACTTCGGGGCAGGACGCAGGCGGAAAACCCCAGCTTGCCGCCCTCCTGCACGCGCTTTTCAGCATTTTGAATATTGCGCACTTCACCGGTGAGCCCCACTTCCCCCATGATCAGCCAATCCGGCGGCGCCTCAAAATCTCGGAAACTGGAATAAAGCGCCGCCACCGCCGCCAGATCCGTTGCCGGCTCGTCAATCTTCATGCCCCCCACCACATTCAGATAAGCATCCATATTCTGCAGGCGCACCCCAAGGCGTTTCTCCATCACCGCAATGAGCAGCACCATCCGATTGTAATCCAGGCCGGTGGCCATGCGCCGCGGATTGGCAAAACCCGATTCACATACCAGTCCCTGCAGTTCCACCAGCAGCGGCCGACTGCCTTCGAGGGTCGGCACCACCACCGAGCCGCAGGTGTTTTTCGGCCGGGACATGAGCATCATCTCTGATGGATTCTTGACCTGAGCCAGGCCCGTGTCTGTCATCTCGAAAACCCCAAGTTCATTGGTTGACCCAAAACGGTTCTTCACCGCCCGCAGCATGCGGTAGGCATGGTATTTTTCGCCTTCGAAATAGAGCACCGTGTCCACCATGTGCTCGAGGATGCGCGGTCCGGCAAGATTCCCTTCTTTGGTCACATGTCCCACCAAAAACATGGCGATGCCGTCTTTTTTAGCTACCTGAATCAACGCGTTGGCGTTTTCCCGAATCTGAGAGACCGAGCCCGGCGCCGAGGTGATTTCCGGGGAATACATTGTCTGGATCGAATCGATCACCACCAGATCCGGCTGCTCAGACAGGATCGTCTCGCGGATATAGGGCACGTTGATCTCCGACAGAAAAAATGCGTTCTCTGATGTCACCTGCATGCGCTCCGCCCGCATTTTGAGTTGCTCCTCCGATTCTTCCCCGGAAATATAGAGCACTTTCAGTCCCTGACGCCCCAGGCTTTCCGCCGTTTGCAGCAGAATCGTCGATTTGCCGATGCCCGGATCCCCGCCAAGGAGCATCACGCCCCCGCGCACAATGCCCCCGCCGAGCACTCGGTCAAGCTCCGCATTGTGAGTCGCAATACGCCCTTCCCGCTTGCTGGTGATCTCCGAAAGTTTTTTAGGCTTGGTGTAGTTGCCGCGCTCGCGTCGGGCCGCCACCGAGTCGCCCTTGGCCCCCGGCGCCTCCACTTCTTCCTCAAAGGTATTCCACTGACCGCACTGAGAACAGCGCCCCATCCACTTGGGCACCACATGTCCGCAGTGACTGCACACGTATTTGGTTCGTAATTTGGCCATGATCGCCTCACTATCTGATAAACTTTTGCCGTTAAGAAAAGGGCCCGAAGGCCCCGATATCTGAAATTTATGGTTGCGCGGTATTATTCCTGAGAGCCGCTGTTTGGCGATGTGCCGTTGTTTTCCTGACCGTTGTCATTGCCCGAGTTGTCTGTGTCACCGGCATCCCCATTCTGAGACGACGAATTCTTCGGCGGTGTGCTTTGAGGGGGGTTCTGTTTTTGATTTGAAGGATACGTGCCGGTACGGCCCGAATGCTGCTTGTAATAGCCGCCCGAATTGTCGTTACTGCCCGAGGAATAACTAGGCGTACTGGAAGACGAACTGCTACCGGAGGCAGATGAACGGCTGCTCATCCCCTTTTCGTTGGCAATTTCCGCCTTGCGGGTGTTGACCCATTTGCCCGTTTTCTTTGACTGATAGCGCAAATAGCAAATTTGATAGGTCTTATCATAAAAAATCTGGGCGGTATTTTTCATTTTGCCAAAGGGGAATTCCTGAAGCACCGATCGGCTCCCGTCGCTCAGCGTCACGCGGAGATCGTAAGTAATTTTGCTCTTCTTAATGGCTTGATCCTGGGCCGCATCTACTGCGTTTGTCGCGTCGTAATACAAATAACGGGTTTCATTCACCGCAAAGGAATCATTCTCTTCCAACATATTATCGTTGTATTCGTATTGTACCGAATCTCGGATATTCACCACGGTAATGGCCTTGCCGGTTTTATTTTCCAGCTTAATTTTATAGGTGCCCATGCTGTTGCTGGCTGTTCCGATGGACTTCATGACCGTGTGGGATTTGCGCGTCGCCTTTTGGGTCTTTTCGTTCAGACTGCTGCATCCGCCGCAAATGATGGCGGCACAAATCATCAGCGCCAGCCCGCTATAAAAACGCATTCGCTTTTTCATGCTTGTCTCCTTTAACGATGATCATCGTCTTTACTGCGAACCATTATACGTTATTCCCCCGCACTTGGCAAGAAAGCCGCTAAAAATCATTGGTGCATGGGGGCCAATCGCTTAAAAAACCGTTAAAAGCGCGGCGACAATCGGGTCTCCACCCAACACACAAAAAACGGCCGAAAGCGCAATGGCCGGCCCGAAGGGAATTTTCCTCTGCTGCCTCGCCGCCGCAAAAATAAGGCCGAAGCCACAGGCCAACAGCAAAAAGAGGGACAATGCCCAGACGCCCACATAAAGTCCAGCCATCAAGCACAATTTAATATCGCCGTCTCCCAGCCCCCTGCGGCCGGTTCGGCGTTCAAAAAGCCGCGCCACAAGCCAAAGAACCGCCGCGAGCATAAATGCGCCGCCGATATCAGCCAACATTGTCTGCCATGCTGTCCCGAGGGTCAACGGCGCCATCGCCAACCACCACACGATCCCCGCGGCGACCATCCCATCGGCAATGGTGTAGGTTTTAATATCCACCAGGGCGACTGCCATCAGAATCCCGGCAAAGCCCAGCACTTTGAGTGTCGTCCAGCTCCAGCCAAAGCGCTGAGCGATCACCGCGGCCGCCGCGCCGAAAGCAATTTCTGTGAAGGGCAATGCCGGCGAAATTTTGCTGCCGCAGTAACGGCAACGTCCCCTAAGCCGCAAATAGGCCAGCACCGGCACCAAATCCGCCGGCGCCAGCCCATGCCCGCAGACATCACAATGGCTCCGCCCACGCCAGGGATTTCCTCCCCGAGCCAGCCGATCAGCCACACAGGCGATAAAACTCCCCAAGATGGTTCCTATTATAAAAATGACAAATCCCGCCGCCGCATCAATCTGTCCCATCGCCCCATTTCCTTTCCGAATCTTTTCTGTATTTTATTTATTTTATCGAAATCGGCTGCCGATTGCAATTTTGTACAACAAAAAAACAGACTTTCCAAAATTGCTTTTGAAATTTTTTAAAAGCTTTTGAAAAGTCTGCAAATCGCATGGTTTATTCGTAATAAATTTCGTCGATGGGTTTGCCCGCAGGCACCATCGGATAAACGCCTTCTTCGTTGTCAATTTGGCAGTGCACAAGCACCGGTTCGTCAAGATCCTTGATTTCGGCCAAAGTCTTGTCGAGTGACGCAAGATCTGTCACTTCGTAGCTGCGGATATTAAACGCTTCGGCCAGTTTCAGATAATTCACCGCGTGATCGTCAAGATCCGTCTGGGCATAACGGCGATCGTTGAAAAGCTTCTGCCACTGGCGCACCATGCCCAGGGTCTCGTTGTCAAAGAGAAAAATCTTAATCGGCAGATTATAGCGCCGCACCGTCGTCAGCTCGGTAAAATTCATCCGAAAAGAGCCGTCGCCGGCGATCAGTACGACGTCGTGATTCGGCTTGGCGAACTGACAGCCAATAGCCGCGCCGAGACCAAAGCCCATCGTGCCGAGTCCGCCGGAGGTGATGTACTGCCCGGGAAACTGGAACTGCCAGTACTGCCCGACCCACATCTGATGCTGACCGACTTCGGTCACCACATAGGCGTCTTTAAACGCGCGGTTAATGTGATGAATGATGGTCCTCGGATAATAACTGTTCTCCGATTTTTCCGGCAGCGGCCATTCCGCGATCTGCGCGTACCATTCCGGATAGGTTTTTTCTTCCACCAATTCGTAAAGCTTGGGCAAAGCATCGGACACATCGGCACAGATATGCACATTGGCCTCGACGTTCTTCTCGAATTCGGTCGGATCAACATCGATCTGGATGATCTTTTTATCCCGCATAAATTCGTTGATGTTGCCGGTGACGCGATCCGAAAAACGCGCGCCCACCGCAATCAGCGTGTCGCAGTTGATGACGGCGAGATTGCATTCCTGGGAACCGTGCATCCCGACAAGCCCCATCGACAACGGATTGTCCCGCGGAATGCTGCCGAGCCCCATCAGCGAGTTAGCCACCGGAATGCCGGTCTTTTCGGCAAAAGCCACCAGCTTTTTGGTCGCGCCGGATTTAAGCACACCGCCTCCGGCATAGATAATCGGCCGCTCGGCGCGGTTGATGTATCTGGCCGCCCGATTTAACGCGTCCCGCTGGGGTCTGGGCGATGCGCCGTCGAGAGAATAGGGTTCCTGCGGCGCGTATTCCGTCTCCGCCATAAAGATATCCTTGGGCACGTCGATCACCACCGGCCCCGGCCGCCCGCTTTGCGCAATGCGAAACGCCTCACGAATGGTCGGCGCCAGCATCGTGATGTCTTTAATAATAAAGTTATGCTTGGTGATGGGCATGGTGATGGAGGTCACGTCCACTTCCTGAAAGGAATCCTTTCCCAAAAGCTGCTGGGTCACCTGACCGGTGATCACCACCAGCGGCGTCGAGTCCAGATGCGCATTGGCAATGCCGGTGATGGCATTGGTCGCTCCGGGGCCGGAGGTTGTGATGCCGACCCCCACTTTGCCGGAGGCCCGGGCATAGCCTTCTGCCGCGTGAATGCCGTTTTGTTCGTGGCAAGGTTCCACCTGAAAGATATTGTGTTCGAGGCGATAAAAAGCATCGAAAAGCGGAATGACCGAACCGCCGGGATACGAAAAGACGAAATCGACCTGCTGTTCTTCCAGACACTTGACGACGATTTCCGATCCTTTTAAAATTTGACTATTAATCATGGGATTCTCACATTTCTCGTTATCAGTCACAGGCAAAGCAGAGTCGCTCGACGTATCGCTTCAGCTGTGTTACAAGACAGACGGCGATCCGGTGATCACCGCCTTGCCTATTGCTGTTGATTGACCAATTATTTTAATACCGCGCCTTCGTTGGCAGACGATACCAGTTTGGCGTAGCGCGCCAGATAGCCGGTGGTGATGTCCGGCGTCTTGGGTGTCCAGCCCTCTTTGCGGGTCGCCATTTCTTCATCGGAAACCAGCAAATCAATCCTGCGATTCGGGATGTCGATGCGAATGCAGTCGCCGTCCTTCACAAAGGCGATGGGGCCGCCGGCCGCGGCTTCCGGCGAGACGTGGCCGATGCAGGCGCCGCGGGTCGCGCCGGAAAAACGCCCGTCCGTGATCAGCGCGACAGAATCGCCGAGCCCCATGCCCATGATAGCCGAGGTCGGATTGAGCATTTCGCGCATCCCCGGGCCGCCCTTGGGCCCTTCATAGCGAATAACCACCACGTCCCCGGCAGCGATTTGGCCGCCGTCAATGGCTGCCTGGGCATCTTCTTCAGATTCAAAAACCCTGGCCGGGCCTTCGTGCACGAGCATTTCCGGCAGCACGGCCGATTGCTTCACCACACCGGTATCCGGCGCTAGGCTGCCCCCGAGCATGGTCAGGCCGCCGCGATCCATATAGGGATGGTCGATGGGGCGGATGACTTCCGGATTGAGATTAAACGCGTGGGCGATGTTTTCGCCGACAGTCTTGCCAGTGATGGTTTTGCAGTCGAGGTTGAGCAGATCCTTTTTGGCAAGCTCCTTCATCACGGCATAGATCCCGCCGGCCGCGTTCAGATCTTCCATGTGGTCGTCGCCGGCCGGCGCCAGATGGCAGAGGTTCGGCGTGCGGTCGGAAACCGCATTGACGATATCCGGGTTGATCTCCACCCCGGCCTCGTGGGCGATGGCCGGCAAATGCAGCATGGTGTTGGTGCTGCATCCCAGCGCCATATCGACGGTCAGCGCATTATAAAACGCGGCCTCTGTCATGATGTCAGACGGACGGGTATCGGTTTCCACCATCTTCATCACCTGCATGCCGGCGTGCTTGGCCAGGCGCAGCCGTTCGGAATAAACCGCCGGAATCGTGCCGTTGCCCCGCAGGCCCATGCCCAGCGCTTCGGTCAGGCAATTCATCGAATTGGCCGTGTACATCCCGGAGCAGGAGCCGCAGGTCTGGCAGGTGTGGCCGACATAATCCTCGAATTGATCGTCGTTAATTTTGCCCGCGGCATAAGCGCCCTGAGCTTCAAACATCGCCGAGAGCGACACCTTGCGGCCGCCGACATTGCCGGCGAGCATCGGCCCGCCGGACACAAAGGTCGTCGGCAGATCGAGTCTTGCGGCCGCCATGAGCAGCCCCGGCACGTTCTTGTCGCAATTCGGAATCATCACCATGCCGTCAAAGTGGTGAGCAATGGCCATTGCCTCGGTGGAATCGGCAATGAGCTCGCGGGTGACCAGCGAATACTTCATGCCCTGATGCCCCATGGCGATCCCGTCGCACACGGCGATCGCCGGGATTTCCACCGGGGTGCCGCCGGCCATGCGCACGCCGGCCTTCACCGCTTCGGTGATTTTATCCAGATTCATGTGTCCCGGAACGATTTCGTTGAAAGAGTTGACCACACCGATCAGCGGGCGTTCCATTTCTTCCCGGGTATAGCCCAGCGCGTTAAACAGGGAATACGCCGCGGGCGTTCTTTTGATTTTTTCCATAATGATGCCTCTTCTTTCGCGCCGGATCCGTTTTGACGCGCTCAGTTTTTAATCTTCAGAGATTTTCGATAATATGCCGGCCCATTTCCCGGCAGCCGATCACCTTTTCGCCGGCCGTGGCAATATCGCCGGTACGCCAGCCTTGTTGCAAGGTCTTTTCCACAGCGCCTTCGATGTTTTTCGCTTCTGCCTCAAGGCCCAGGGTGTAGCGCAGCATCATGGCAACGGAAAGGACCGTCGCGATGGGGTTGGCCTTGTCTTCACCGGCGATATCCGGCGCCGAGCCGTGAATCGGTTCGTACATCCCGAAATTGTTTTCGCCCAGGGACGCCGACGGCAGCATGCCGATGGAGCCGGTGATGGTGGAAGATTCGTCGGAGAGAATATCGCCGAAGAGATTGCCCGTCAAAATGACGTCGAACTGCCAAGGATTGATCACCAGCTGCATGGCCGCGTTATCGACATAAAGATAATCGACTTCGACTTCGGGATAATCCTTGGCCACTTCTTTCACGATCTTGCGCCAGAGCCTCGAGGTTTCGAGGACATTGGCCTTGTCGACGCAGGTCAGCTTTTTGCCGCGCTTCATCGCGGATTCAAACCCGATCTTCGCGATGCGTTCCACTTCCGGCCGAGAATAGTTCATCAGGTCGGAGGCGAAGTCATCCCCTTCGCGATGCTTTTCGCCGAAATACACGTCGCCGGTGAGTTCTCGGACGACCAACACGTCGAGCCCGTCGCCGATGATTTCCGGCTTGAGCGGCGACGCATCCCGCAGCTCGTCAAAGAGCATCGCCGGGCGCAAATTGGCATAAAGTCCCAGCGCCTTGCGGATGCCAAGCAGCCCGGCCTCCGGCCGCTTGTCCCCCGGCAGATCATCCCATTTCGGGCCGCCCATGGCGCCGAGGAGCACCGCGTCAGACGCCTTGCACACGTCCACGGTTTCCTGGGGCAAGGGCGAACCGGTTTCGTCAATGGCGATGCCGCCGGCGAGCACCTCGGTATAGTCAAACCGATGACCGTACTTCCTGCCGATTTCGTCCAGCACCTTCTGGCTCGCGCCGACAATTTCCGGACCGATGCCGTCCCCTTTGATCACTGCGATTTTGTAATTCATGATGCGCTCCTTTAATCCTTTGTTTAAACCTTAAAGCATGTTCGCGTTGACGTAGTTCACCAGGCCGCCGGCCGCGATGAGTTCTTGCATAAACGGCGGGAAGGGCTGACCCTGAAAACTCTGATCCTTCGTCACATCGGTGATCTTGCCCGAGTCGAAATTGACTTCGACGGTATCACCCGCTTCGATCGCGGCGACCGCTTCCGGGCTTTCGAGAATCGGCAGGCCGATATTGATCGCATTGCGGTAGAAAATGCGGGCAAAGCTGTTGGCAATCACACAGGAAACGCCGGATGCTTTAATGGCGATCGGCGCGTGTTCTCTGGAGGAGCCGCAGCCGAAGTTATCGTCGGCGACGATAATATCTCCCTTGTGAACGTTGTTCACAAAATCCTTATCGATATCTTCCATGCAATGTTCGGCCAGTTCCAGCGGATCCGAGGTATTTAAATAGCGTGCCGGAATGATAACATCCGTATCGACGTTATCGCCATAGCGAAAAACTTTTCCTTTAGCATTCATCGGGAAGCAATTCCTTTCTTATAATTCATCGGGAGTAGCGATACGACCGAGAACGGCAGATGCGGCTGCCGTTTCCGGGCTGGCCAGATAAACTTCCGAATCGACATGGCCCATCCGGCCGACAAAGTTGCGGTTGGTGGTGGAAACGCAGCGTTCGCCCGCCGCGAGGATCCCCATGTGCCCGCCGAGACAGGGACCGCAAGTCGGGGTGCTGATGGCACAGCCTGCCGCCACAAAGTCTTTAAAGAAGCCGGCGTCCATGCATTGTTCCCAAATCTTCGGCGTTGCCGGGATGATGAGCACCCGCACCCCGTCGGCCACCTTGCGGCCCTTTAAGATTTTGTCGGCCTTTTCGAAATCAGAGAAGCGGCCGTTGGTGCAGGAGCCGATCACGACCTGATGAATGGCCACCGGCGCTTCAATGGCGTCAACGGTCTTCGTGTTTTCCGGCAAATGCGGGAAAGCCACCGTCGACTTGAGTGCCGACAAATCAATATCAAACACTTCGTCGTATGCTGCGTCGGCATCCGCTTCGTAAACCGTGTAGGGCTTGGTAGAATGTTCTTTGATATAGGCGATGGTCTGTTCGTCCACCGGGAAGATGCCGTTCTTGCCGCCGGCTTCAATGGCCATGTTAGCAATGGTGAAGCGGTCATCCATGGTCAGGCTGGCCACGCCGGGGCCAGCGAATTCCATCGATTGATAAAGCGCGCCGTCGACGCCGATCATCCCGATGATGTGGAGAATCAGATCCTTCCCGGAGACATTAGGCTTAAAACTTCCCGTCAAGTTAAACTTCAAGGCGCTCGGCACTTTAAACCAGGCCTTGCCGGTTGCCATGCCCACGGCCATATCCGTGGAGCCGACCCCGGTGGAAAAGGCTCCCAGCGCCCCGTAGGTGCAGGTGTGCGAATCCGCGCCGATCACCAGATCGCCGCCGACTACCAGACCTTTTTCCGGCAACAGGGCATGCTCCACGCCCATCTCTCCCACTTCAAAATAGTTGGAGATCTTTTGTCCGCTGGCGAACTCCCGGACTTTCTTGCATTGTTCGGCCGCTTTGATGTCTTTATTCGGTGCGAAATGGTCCGGCACCAGCGCAACCTTTTCCTTATTGAACACCTGATCGGTATCGAGATTCTTAAATACATTGATGGCCACCGGAGAGGTGATGTCGTTGCCCAGCACCAGGTCTAAATTCGCCATAATCAAATCGCCCGCCTTCACGGAATCTACGCCTGCGTGTGCCGCCAGGATCTTCTGCGTCATCGTCATTCCCATGATTTTTCTCCTTCTTGCTTGATACTTAAAATATTAAGATGCTTTTTTGACGGCCTACAGCCTATCCCAAAAGCTTTCAAATGAGCTTAAAGGCGCTGTTTATACCAGATGGTATTCGCGCACCCGACGCTCCATGTCCGAGAGCAGCTTGTATTCGACAGAGTCGATGAGTGCGATCAAACTGGCCTCGATCACGTCAGTCGAGACGCCAACATTGCTCCAAATATCCTGACCGTCGGTGCTTTCGATCAGCACGCGCACCTTGGAGGCCGTCGCCCCCTGGTCGATCACGCGTACCTTAAAATCCGTCAGGCGCAAATCGCGAATGCTGGGATAAAAGGTCTCGAGGGTTTTGCGCAGCGCCTTGTCCAGCGCGTTAACCGGGCCGTCGCCCTCCGCCGCGTTGATGGCTTCCTCGCCATCCACCGAAAGTTTGACGACCGCCGAAGCGGAGATCGCCCGGCCGGCCACCGGCTTTTCGCCAATGGTTTTAAAGTCTTCAATTTCGAAAAAGGGCTTGAACTTGCCGAGTTCCTTGCGGATCAAAAGCCGGATTGAGCTTTCGGCCCCTTCAAATTGATAGCCTTCGTATTCGAGCGCCTTGATGCGGTCCATCACCCGGGTGGTGGCCTCCGAATGCTTGTCGATGGTTGGATCCACCTCGTTGATCATCTGGATGATCGTTCCCCGGCCGGAAACCTCCGACATCAGAATGCGCCGGCTGTTGCCCACCGTTTCCGGCGGGATGTGCTCGAACGAGCTCGGCGCCTTCATCACCGCGTCGATGTGCATGCCGCCCTTGTGAGCAAAGGCGCTCTTGCCGATGTAGGGCTCTTTGCCGCTGAGGGCAAAATTGGAAATTTCCGCAATTTTAATGGCCGCGCTCGTCAGATTTTGGATGCCGTCGGCTTCAATGCAGTCGTAGCCCATCTTCAGCTGCAGATTCGCGATGATGGTCGATAGGTTGGCGTTGCCGCAGCGCTCGCCGTAGCCCAAAAACGTCCCCTGAACCTGGGTCGCGCCGGCTTCGACCGCCGCCATCGAGTTGGCCACGCCCACGCCGATATCATTGTGGGCGTGAATGGCGATCTCTGCCGTTATCGTCTTTTGCAGCTCTCGGATGACCGCCACTATTTCCGCCGGCAGAGAACCGCCGTTGGTGTCGCACAGGGAAAGCGATACCGCTCCGCCGCGTTCCGCGGCCTGAAGCACCGCCAGCGCATATTCGGCATTGAGTTTATAACCGTCGAAAAAATGTTCTGCGTCAAAGATGACCTTCACACCCTGATCGGTTAAAAAGCGGCAGCTGTCTTCCACCATTGCCAGATTCTCTTCGAGGGTCGTTCCGATAATTTCCTCCACATGAAAAGAAGATGCCTTTCCAAAAATCGCCGCGTATTTGGTGCCTGCTTCAAGAATGGCCAGCAGATTGGCGTCGTCCTCCGGGGAAATTCCCGGCCGCCGGGTCGAACCGAAAGCACAAAGCGCCGCGTGACACAGCTCGACGGTCTTCAGTTCCTCAAAAAAGGCAATGTCCTTGGGATTGGATCCCGGATTGCCCGCTTCAATAATATCAATCCCCAGCTTGTCCAGCGTTTTTAAAATATTCAGTTTGTCCTCAACGGAAAAGGAAATGCCCTCAGCCTGGGCCCCATCCCGCAAGGTGGAATCAAAGGTTGTGATCTTTGCCATATCCTGCTCCTTACAATTAAAAAACGTCTCTTTATATCGTTTGATATAAAGAGACGGAGTAAACACATTTATCCCGCGGTACCACTCTTCTTGATATGAGTAACCACATATCCACTTCAGGTCGGAGCCATGCTCTTAACCCTAATCCGTTAACGCCGGAATGGAAGTTCTCGGCCTTCCCTACTTTCGTTCCATTTGGGGTCGGCTGCTCACGAGTGATTATTGCGCATCCATTTTTTATTGCCATCGCACCCACCGGCAACTCTCTTTAAAAAACTTGTGATGTTTTTCTCTCGCCCATCGCATTGTTATTTGATATTGGATACAGTATAGCACTTTCATGCATTTTGTCAACTGCTTTTTCAGTTGATTTGAAATAATTCAAATTTATACATTATTTCAAAAAATTACAATCATCTTCTCTGATTGCGATTGTAAAAACATTGTTTCATCAATTTAATGCAATCATTTTCGCATATGCCGGCGTAAATTTCCATCGCGTTGGCAAGCATCGGATGCCTGCCCAAATCGGCCGTGGTCTCCACCGCGCCAAAGCGTTTTTCCGCCGCTCCGTAAACCAGCTTGGCCAGGCGCGCCTGAATGATCGCCCCCATGCACATGGGGCACGGCTCCGCCGTTACATAAAGCGTGCAGTCGTCGAGGCGCCAGCGTCCCAGCTTCCGAGCCGCCGCACGAATCGCCAGCAGCTCTGCATGGGCCGTCGGATCCTGCAGCGTTTCCTTGCGGTTGTGATCTGCCGCGACCACTTGGTCGCCGCACACCACAACTGCTCCAACGGGAAACTCCCCCGCTGCCAGCGCCTGTCGCCCCTCATCCAGCGCGAGCCGCATCCAATCCTGCATCGTCGGCTGCCCGGCCTTTAAAAAAGTTTCTCTTTTAGCATCCATCTAAGATCTCCGCAAAAAAGCCGGCACATCAAAAAACATCCCGGTCTTTTTCTCTTCGCCGTGCCGCCGCCTATAGAATCACGGAGAGATCCGACTCTGCCTCTTTCGCGCTGTTAAGCACATGATCAAAGCGAATCGCATAAGTCGGCAGCTCAATATCCAAAGCGATCTTCAGCACATCGTCGATGGTCTCAGCAAAATAAAACTGCAGCTGATCGGTCACTTCCTCGGGAACATCCTCGAGATCCTGCTCGTTTTCTTTCGGCAAAATGATGCGCTCGATGCCGCTGCGCTGCGCCGCCATCACCTTCTCCTTAATGCCGCCGACCGGCAGCACCTGACCGGAGAGCGTGATTTCGCCGGTCATCGAGAGCTTGGCATCCACCGATCTGCCGAGGATCAGCGATGCCAGCGCCGTCATCAGCGTCACGCCGGCGCTGGGCCCGTCCTTGGGCGTGGCACCGGCCGGCACATGAATATGCGTGTCGTATTTGTCGAATTCAAAATCGGAGCCTTCTTTCCCGATCCGCGAGCGCAGCAGGCTCATGGCGATGGTCGCGCTCTCCTTCATCACGTCGCCCAGCTGCCCCGTCATAATCAATCGGCCGTTCCCCAGCATAAAGGTCGCCTCGGTAAAGAGAATCTCCCCGCCAACGGCCGTCCAAGCCATGCCGGTCACCACGCCGGGAGCGTTGTGCTCATTCGCTTTTTCGTGAAAGCGCTTTTTATGCCCCAAATAAGCTTCCAGATTATCGACGCTCACGTGAACTTTGTCGGCTTTGCGGCCAACGATTTGCGTCGCGGTTTTGCGCGCGATCTTATCCAGTTCTTTGGTGAGCCCGCGCACCCCGGCTTCCGCCGTATAATCCGCGACAATTTTGTCAATCGCTTCGCGGTCCACCTTGAGCTGCTCCGCCGTCAGGCCGTTTTCTTTCAGAATTTTGGGTAGCAAATGCTCTTCCGCGATATGGCGCTTCTCGTTGTTGGTATAGGACGAAAGCTCGATCATCTCGGCGCGGTCCAAAAGCGCTCCGGGAATCCAGTTGGCGTCGTTGGCCGTCGCAATAAAGAACACGTTAGACAAGTCGTAGGGTACTTCCAGATAGTGATCCGAAAAGGTATTGTTCTGTTCCGGATCGAGCACCTCGAGCAGTGCTGCCGATGGATCCCCCTGAATTGAAGCGCCCAGCTTGTCGATCTCATCCAGCACAAACACCGGATTCATCGTGCCCGCGTCGCGAATGCCTTTCACGATGCGCCCCGGCAGCGCGCCGATATAAGTCCGGCGATGGCCGCGGATCTCGGATTCGTCCCGAACGCCGCCCAAACTCGCGCGCACATATTCGCGCCCGAGGGCCTCGGCGATGGATCTGCCCAGGCTCGTTTTGCCGGTGCCCGGAGGGCCCACCAAAAGCAGGATAGTCCCCTGACGGTCCTGCTTCATTTCCATCACGGCCAGATGCTCAATGATGCGGTCTTTCACATCCTCAATCCCGTAGTGGTTGGCGTCTAAAATTTTGCGCGCTTCTTCGATGTCGATATGGGTGGCTTCGCAGGTCCACGGCATCTCGAGCAGCAAGTCCAGATAATTCATAATAATCGCCACTTCGGAAGAGCCCTGGGGCGTGTTGTCCAGCTTCTTCAACTCCTTCAGCGCGACCTTGCGTACGGCCTCGGGCATATCGGAATCCTCGATGCGCCGGCGATAATCATCGCTGTCATCAACGTCGTCTTCCCCCAATTCCGCCTCGATATTTTTGAGCTGTTCCCGCAACATGGCTTCCCGGTAATTTTTATCCTTTTCCCGGGCGTATTTCTTGCTGATTTCCAGTTTCAGGTGCACCGAATCCTTTTCCTTAATCAGATAATCGATGAACTTCAAAGCCCGCTTCTTCTGGGAATTGATTTCGAGCAGGGCCTGCTTTTCCGCGATGGACAAATTCATCATCGGCACCACATAGCCCATCAGCTGCTCCACGGTGGTCAGAGTCATCATCACCTTCAGAAAATAGTCGGCGCCTTTAAAGTTCGCCGCCAGCTGCTCCACCAGCGACTTAATATAGGTCGTCATTTCCGCGTTGTCGGCTTCGCTCAGGTCTTCCCAGTCGGGATGCTCGGCGTATTCTGCCGTCAGTTGCTCATCGGTGTTGTCGATATGAATGATGTCCACCCGCCGCAGGGTAAACACGTCGATCACAAAACCATTGCTGGCCTCTTCGATGCGGTCAAAGCGCAGCAAGACGCCGACGCGGTAAAAGGAGGCGTCGTTCATATCGTCCAGCGCCGCATCTTCTTTTGTGGAAACGCCCACCGCCAGGGAATTGGCTTCGCCGATATATTTTTGAATATTTCTGCCGACGGTTTCCGTCACGTAAATGCGATTTTTGATGCCCGGAAAAATCACCGTCTCCGTGATGGGGATCACCGGTGCGATCAGTGGAAGTTGATTGTCTAATGCCATTATTGCCTCCTGTCGTCGCTGACAATTTTGTGAATCAATGTGATCAGCGTTTCAATTTCTATTTCGTTTAATTGCGATTCAATCTGCTCGACGAGCCGCATCTGTGCCCGCAGCTTCACCCGGGCAATCGTTTTGCCTTTGTCTGTGAGCCGGATATAATAAACGCGGCGATCTTCGCGAGATTTTTCTTTTACCACACAGCCGCTGTCTATCAGTTTGCCGATGAGCTCCGTGACAGTCGGTTTGGACAACCCAAAGCGCATGGCCAAATCACTGAAGGTGACGTTTTTATTTGTATCCAGCACCCGCAGGCAGGCCATCTGCCGCGCTGTCAGCGCATCCTCACAGCAGCATGCCTTGACATGCTCGCTGCAGGCGTCGCCGAGTTCGGCAATCTGCACCGTCGCTTCAATCAGCCTCTGTTTGTTACAGGTCATAAAGCACTCCATTAATTAGTTTGGTTTTACCTAATTTTAAAAGAGTATACCGTCCCCACTTGATAATGTCAAGCAAGTGCCGCTGATTTTTACGATCTGCCGTGTTTTTTTGCCAGCACATTGTGAAATGCTCTCCGCCATTCTTCATCTTTTATATAAATGTAAAAAGCCGACCTCCAAAGAGATCGGCTGAAAAATTTGTAATTGTTTACTCGCCTAACGGGCCGGCCGCGATAATTGCTTCCGACATATTGGTATATTTCTTGAAATTTTCGACGAAGTGCTGCGCCAAATCTTTCGCCGTTTTGTCATAGGCATCTTTATCGGCCCAGGTGTTGCGGGGCATCATCACCTCGTCCGGCACGCCGGGACAACTCACCGGCACTTCGACATTAAAGATATCGTCGTGAACCATCGGCACATCTTCGAGCAGACCGGCCGTCGCCGCGGACACAATCGCCCGGGTATATTTCAGTTCGATGCGGCTGCCGACGCCGTAAGGACCGCCGGACCAGCCCGTATTCACCAGATAGACGTTGCAATTGTACTGGTCGATACGCTGGCCAAGCAGCTCTGCATAGCGGGAAGCCGGCAGCGGCAGAAAGGGTTCGCCAAAGCAGGTGCTGAAGGTGGTCGTCGGTTCGGTGATACCGCGTTCCGTTCCGGCAAGCTTGCTGGTGTAGCCAGAAACAAAATGATACATCGCCTGATATTTATTGAGTTTGGCAACCGGCGGCAGTACCCCAAAGGCATCTGCCGTCAAAAAGATCACCGTGCTCGGATGGCCGCCGACGCTGGGAATCACCGCATTGGGAATGTAGTCTAGCTGATAGCCGACACGGGTGTTTTCCGTGTAACGGCTGTCTGCATAATCCGGCACCCCGTTTTCGTCAAGAACGACATTTTCAACCACCGATCCGAATTTGATCGCCCGGTAAATTTCCGGCTCTCTTTCTTCGGTTAAATCGATGCATTTGGCAAAGCAGCCGCCTTCGAAATTAAAGATTCCGTTATCGCTCCAGCCGTGTTCGTCATCGCCGATGAGACCGCGGGAAGGATCCGCAGAAAGGGTGGTCTTGCCGGTACCGGACAGACCGAAAAACAGCGCCGTCCTGCCGTCGTCATCCATGTTGGCCGAGCAATGCATGGTGAACACATCGCGCTGCGGCAGCAGAAAATTCATCACCGAGAAAATAGATTTTTTAATTTCACCGCAGTAGCGGGAGCCGGCGATGAGTATCGTCTTTTTCTTGAAACTCAAAATAATGCAGGCTTCGCTGTTGGTGCCGTCCACAGCCGGATCACACTGATAGCCCGGCATGGCAATCACGGTGAACTGCGGAACAATCGCCCGGGCCTCGGCGTCGTCTGCCGGATCGATGAAAAGATCGCGGGCAAACAAATTCTGACTGGCATATTCATTGATCACGCGGATCGGTAGCTGATAATCTGTGTCGGCTCCGGCATAGCCGTTAAACACATAAAGTTCGTCTTTTTGGCCGACATACGCGATCATTTTCTGATAAAGCGCTTCAAATTTGGCTTCGTCAAAGGGCATGTTGATATTGCCCCAGGCCACCTTATCGCGACTAACCTCGTCGTCGACGATGAAGCGGTCCTTGGGAGAACGGCCGGTGTATTTCCCCGTGTTCACCACAATGGCACCTGTATTTGAAAGCACGCCTTCGCCTTTTTCAAGGGCCTTCGCCGTAAGAGTCGGTGCTTCTGCATTGGTTAACGCTTTTTTCCCGTTGAGTCCCAAATACGACAGATCCAATTCGTACATGTGTTTTCTCCTTTTGCCTCATTTTGAAAACCTTTTAATTCGGTTTTGTGATGTTCTGCATCATTATTCATTCCTCTTCACGCGCAGAACACATCATTTTCATGTTTTTTCAAATATTTGCTTTATTATTTCGATTATTCAATCGGATAATGCAGCTAAACAGATGAAAACTTTCAAAATACATGTAAAAATTATACCCGAAGATGACTAATAATGCAACGATTTGCCTGTCATTCCCGATAAAATTTTATCAATCTTCTGGAAAAACCATTACAATTTCCAATCTTCTGACGCCAATTTTTCCGAGAGTTGTGTCAACTTTTTCTTTTGATGCGCGTAATCCGGACAGTAGCGATGCACCATCTTCCAAAATGCCTGGGAATGGTTCATATGGCTCAGATGGCAAAGCTCATGAATCACTACAGCGTCAATGGCCTCGCCATCGGCCATAATGAGTTTCCATGAAAAGTTAAGCCGCCCCTTTGATGAGCAGGAGCCCCATCGCGTCGATGCGCCGTTGATGCGCACCTGCGCCGGATGGTTGTCGATCACCATTTCAAACCAGGCCACCCGCTGACGAATCACCTCTTCGGCGAAGGTTCGGTACACGCCGACAATGCCCCGTTTGAGCGTCGCCTCGTCACAGCCGGTCGGCACCGTGACAAGGTTATCCCGGGGGTTGACGGCTCGCCGCAGCGCAAACGTCCCGTCCGGCACTGCCAGCACGGGAATCGATACCCCCAAAAGCCGCAACCACATGTGATCAGTTACCTGGAATTGCGTTTTTTGCAGCTGTGCCTTTTGCCGGCTCTGAATCCAAGCACTCTTTTTGCGAATAAAACGGTCGATTTCGGAAACGGGCATGTCCAGCGGCGCCCGCGCTTCCAGACTGCCGTCTTCAATGACTTTAAGCGCAAGCGTTTTACGTTGCGAGCGTATTAAATGATAATCCACGATGGTCCCCTTTCTGTGTCGCCGTCCGACTGACGCATTTTTGACTATTTTACCACAACTGCATCTTTCTTCTGACAAATTTTTGCGATCCGGACCGCATTGCTTGTCGATAACGTCCATTTTTGTTATACTTCAACCAATTCACGCTGTTACGCAGCCGGATCGCAAGAAAGGCACCTATGAATTTAAAAAACAAAACGGTGATTCTGGGCATTTCTGCCAGCATTGCCGCTTATAAAATGGCCGACGTCGCCTCGGCGCTGGCCAAGCAGCATTGTGCTGTGCACACGATCATGACGCCCAACGCCACAGAAATTATCACTCCGCTGACCTTTGCCACCCTCACCGGACACAATTGCATCACCGATACCTTCGACAAAACCGTCAACTACAACGTGGCCCATGTATCCCTTGCCAAGCAGGCTGATGTGCTGCTGATCGCGCCGGCCACAGCCAACGTCATCGCCAAACTGGCCCACGGCCTGGCCGACGATATGCTGACCACCACCACCTTGGCCTGTACCTGCCCCAAGCTCATCGCGCCGGCGATGAACACCGCAATGTATACCAACCCGGTCGTGCAGCGCAATATTGAACAGCTGCGCCGGGACGGCTGGACGGTGATTGATCCGGATTCCGGCGTTCTGGCCTGCAAAGATGTCGGCGCCGGCAAATTGCCCCATCCTGAAACCCTGCTGGATTTTATTTATCCCCATATCGCCTGCCCCCGGGATCTGACCGATAAAAAAATCCTAATCACCGCAGGGCCAACCTGTGAAGCCATCGATCCGGTGCGCTACATCTCCAACCATTCCAGCGGAAAAATGGGTTACGCCCTGGCCCGGGCGGCCATGCTCCGCGGGGCCGAGGTCACCCTCGTCTCCGGCCCGACCCATCTGCCGGCAGTTCCTTTTGTCGACACCATTCCCGTCGTTTCCGCCGAGGAAATGTACGACGCTGTCGTCTCCCGTTTCCCGGTGCAGGACATCGTCATCAAAGCGGCGGCCGTCGCCGACTACACGCCCGTCCAAACGGCGAACGATAAAATCAAAAAAAAGAACGGCGACTTCGCCATCCCCTTAAGGCGCACCCGTGATATCATCGGCACCCTCGGCGCACAGAAAAAACCTAACCAGTTTATCTGCGGTTTCTCGATGGAAACCCGGGATCTCGTTGCCAACAGCCGCAAAAAACTGGCCCAAAAAAATTTGGATATGATCGTCGCCAACAACCTGCGGGTCGAAGGCGCAGGCTTCAGCGGCAACACCAATGTGGTCACCCTGATCACCCGGAATCAGGAAGAAGCGCTGCCGCTGATGTCCAAGGACGAGGTAGCTCATGCGATTTTATCCTTCATTTTAAAGTAGGACTGATGTCGCAAAAAGATCGCCTGTCATTTCTTTTGACAGACGATCTTTTTTAATGGTTGATTTTATGGCGCCGCCAAAAGCGTAATTTGTCCGTAGTCCACCGCAACGGCTCCTTTGAGTTCCAGCATCATCAACAGCGCATTGATCTGCTGGATGGGCTCCCCGCTCACCTGCACCAGCGCGTCGACCGTCAGAATCCCCTTTTGCAGCCAGTGATACAAAGCCGCTTCCTCCGGCGACAATGCCGCAGCCGGCGCTTCAGCATCGACCGACGGTGTTTCGGCTGCCGGCTGCATCGGGCCGTAGTCCTCCAGCACATCGCCGGGTTCCGTCACAACCTTCGCCCCGTCTTTGAGCAATTGATTGCCGCCGACGCTTTGCCGACGGTGGATATCCTGGGGAATCGCATACACATTTTTACCCTGCTCAAGCCCGTGGGACGCCGTGATCAAGGCGCCGCTTTTCTCCCGGGCCTCCACCACCAAAATGCCGTCGCTCAGCCCGCTGATAATGCGGTTGCGCTGGGGAAAATGCCCTTTGAGCGGCGGCTCATCCAGAAAATACTCCGAGACCAAAAGCCCTTCAGCCGCCACCCGGTCGTAAAGCGCGCGGTTGCTCGCCGGGTAGCAGCGGTCGATGCCCGTGCCCAGCACGGCAATGGTCGAACCGATCCCCGAAAGCGCGCCCTCAGCACTGGCGGCGTCGATACCGTCAGCCAGCCCCGAAACCACGGTGATGCCGGCTTCCGAAAAGGCCCGGGCAAAATCCCGGGCCGTGCGCTCGGCACCCGAGGTCGCATTTCGCGACCCCACCATGGCTAGCGTTGCCTCGCTTGCCAGGAGGGCTTCATTGCCCATCGCGAAAAATCCCACCGGCGGATCGTAAATCTGTCGCAGCCGCTCGGGATAACGCGGATCCTCCCGGCTGATATAGACGATGCCGCGGCGCGCCATCAATGCCCGGGCCTTCTCTGCCGGTGCCAAATCCCGCCGACCCGTAATTTTCTCGATATCCTTAGCTCGCAGCATGCCCGTCGCCCGAAGCTCCGCCGCATCCGCGTGATAAATGCGCTCCGTCGAAGTCAGCACCGCCAGCAGGCTGTTCTTTTTTTTATTGGACAAATCGGTGATGCTGGCCAGCCACAAATCATATAAGCGTGTGTATTCTGTCATCGCACCCTCCTATTGCGCCGGGCGATAAGCCACCGCCTCGGACAAATGGAGCAGGCCGATGGCCTCAGCCCCGTCAAGATCGGCAATGGTGCGCGCGAGTTTTAAGATCCGGTGATAGCCCCGCCCCGAAAGCTTCAGCTTGCGATAGGTCATCTCCATAAAGCTGCGCCCCTGGATATCCAATTCGCAATAGCGCTCGATATGCCGCGGCTCCAGCTGCGCATTAAAATAGAGACCCGGCTCGCCGGCAAAACGCTCGTTTTGAATGGCCCGGGCGCGATTCACCCGCTCGCGGATCGCTGCCGACGCCTCCCCCCGTTCCCGGCTGGCCAATTCTTTGATATCCGCCGCCGGCACCTCCACGCGGATGTCCATGCGGTCGAGCATCGGCCCGGAAATCCGCCCCTGATACTTGCGGATCTCGTTGGCCGTGCAGCGGCAGTTGTGGGTCGGATCGCCGTAATAACCGCAGGGGCAAGGATTCATGCTGGCGATGAGCATGAAAGACGCCGGATAGGTCAACGTGGCGTTCACCCGGGAAATCGTCACCCGGTGATCCTCGATGGGCTGGCGCAGCACTTCCAGTGCGCTTTTCTGAAATTCGGGCAGCTCGTCCAGAAAAAGCACGCCCAGATGGGCCAGGGAGACCTCTCCCGGCTTGGGAATTTTGCCGCCGCCGATGAGCGAGACGTTTGATATCGTGTGATGAGGCGCGCGAAAAGGCCGCTCCGTCATGATATTGTCCGTCAGCAGACCGGAAATCGAATAAATTTTGGTGATTTCCAAGGCTTCATCCAGTGTCAAGTCCGGCAGAATCGACGGGAAGGCCTTGGCCAGCATGCTCTTGCCCGATCCCGGCGGACCGGACATCAGCACATTGTGAGCGCCTGCCGCCGCAATTTCCAGCGCACGCTTGGCGTTGTCCTGCCCCTTGATTTCTGAAAAGTCCACGTGCCCCCTCGGCCGGTCCGGGGCAAGCAGCGTCTCCGGCGCGATGGCAAAGGGAGCAATCGGGACTTCGCCCGTCAAATGGGCAACCACCTCCGCAATGTTATTCGCCGGCAAAATGGTCATCCCATCCACCACAGCCCCTTCGGTTTTATTGCACGCCGGCAGTATCACTTTTTTCACGCCTTTGGCCTTGGCCGCCAGCACCATCGGCAGCACCCCGTTGACGGGTTTGATGTCGCCGTTAAGTGACAATTCCCCAAACACGACGGTATCGTTCAAATCCGCACGCACCTGTTCCGACGCGACCAAAAGCCCCAATGCGATCGGCAGATCGTAGGCCGGACCTTCTTTTCGCAGATCGGCCGGTGCCAGATTCACGGTGATGCGCTTTAGCGGATAGCGCAGCCCGGAATTTTTGAGCGCCGAGAACACGCGCTCCTTGGATTCCTTGATGCCGGCATCCGGCAGTCCCACCACTGCGTATCCCGGCAGCCCGTTGTTGATGTCGACTTCCACCGTCACCAAAATACCTTCCACGCCTAAAAGGCCGCAGCTTTTAATTTGCGCCAGCATATGTGCCTCCCTCGATCCGATCAATCTTTTTCAGCCATCTCTTCTTTGCCGTCCCAGCAATAGGTGCACAATTTGCAGCGCTCGATCCCCACCGCGTCGATCATATCCTCGAGCTCATGATACCCCAGGGAGGTAAATCGCGAATACTCGCAGATCCGCGACACCATTTCCCGGTGTTCGTCCGTTTGATGGTCAATATAAGCCGGGAGCCGTTCTTCATCGTGTTCCCCTTCGATTTCACGCACCACCCGCCGCGCAATCAGATCGTATTCCGAAGTCGAGCGGGAAAAGTTCAAATATTTGCAACCGTACATGATCGGCGGACAGGCGGAGCGAATATGCACTTCCTTCGCGCTGGCTTCAAACAGATAATCCGCCATCTTTTTGGTTTGGGTCCCGCGGACGATGGAGTCATCCACCAAAAGCAGCCGCTTGTCTTTAATCAGACTCGGGATGCTGATGAGCTTCATGTTGGCAATTATCTGGCGCATGCTTTGGGTTGGCGGCATAAAACTGCGCGGCCAGGTCGGCGTGTATTTGATGAGCGGCCGGGCATAGGGCAGGCCTGAAGCATTCGCATAGCCCAACGCGTGGGCAATCCCCGAATCCGGCACCCCGCTGACACAGTCGACCTCGAGCCCCGCGTCGTGCCTGGCCAGCGCCGCTCCGCAGCGGTAGCGCACCGCTTCAACATTCTTCCCCGCGTAATTGGCCGGCGGATAACCGTAATAAGTCCAGAGGAAGGTGCAAATTTTCATCGTTTTGCCGGGATTTTCAATGGTTTCATACCCATCGGGCTTAATCAACACAATTTCATTGGGGCCCAATTCGTAGGCATCCTGATAGTCCAGATTTTGGTAGGCAAAATTTTCCATCGACACCGCATAGCCGTCGCCGTTTTTTCCGATGGTGAGTGACGTCCGGCCATAGCGGTCCCGCGCCGCATAAATCCCTTCCGTGGTCATCACGAGCATCGTCAGCGATCCGTCGATTTGTGCCAGCGCCGCTTTCATGCCGTCGATCAGCGTATCACAGGAGGAAATGATCGTCGCTACCAGCTCCGTTTCATTCACCCGGCCGCGGCTCATTTCCATAAGCTGCCCGCGGTTCTCGTTGAGCACCCTTTTAAGAATTTCCCGGCTGTTATTGACGCGGCCGACGGTGCCCAGCACGAAATTGCCGAAATGCGCCCGCACAATCAGGGGTTGCGGCGAGCCGTCACTAATGCTGCCGATGCCCAATAACCCTTTCATATGACGCACATCGCCGCTGAATTTAGTGCGAAAAGGGGCATTTTCAATATTGTGAATGGCCTTTGAGAAATGACCGTCCTCGCAAACCACGAGTCCGCCCCGGCTGGTCCCCAAATGCGAATGGTAATCCGTTCCAAAAAACAGATCCGCCACACAATCGCGTTTCGACGCGACGCCAAACAAACCTCCCATAATTGCCTCCTGCTCTGATTCAGTTATTTTCTTTTATTATAGCGCATATCCTCTGTCACTGAACAGACCCGAAATAAAATAAATCAGAGCAGAGCGCGGCCCATTTTACAGCGCCAAAGCGCGTCAGCCGAGCATAGTTTTGGAGGCAATTTGGGCATCTTCCTCCTGAATGGCGCCGGTTCCCGGATGTTTTTCACCTTTGACGAAAAGCTTTCTGAAAATCATCCGGGCCAGCGGGCCGACAAGGAGCAGCTGAAGCGGCATCGCCATGGCAAAATTTTTGCAGTACGCCATCAAATAATTCGGTAAAAATTTTATATTGATGCCGCCGGCGTGCATCACCCCGATGACGCTGGCAAAAGCCACCTGAGCCACCACGGTGAAAATCTGAATGGCTAAAATGATGAAGATCGGCCGGTCTCCTGGCTGAACCACGCGAAAAGCCAAATGTTTGGCAATGTGGGACGACACAAAATACGCCAGCAGAAAAATAACGACGTATTCCAGCCACATATTTTTTAAAGCCAACAAAAAAGTGGCGTTGGTAAAATCTCCGCGGCCTAACACCAAGTTATAAACGGTCATCCCGTAAACCATCATCCACGCAGTGATGGCCGTAAAAAAGACAGATTCTCCTCGTGTTTTAGGCATGTTTTTCCCCTCGCTTGCTCTTTTCAATCGCGTCCACAATCAGTGCCGTCGCCTGGGTCTTGCTGAAAATGCTGGTGTCGATCGAAAGGTGATAGTTTTGAACCGTCCCCCAGGTCTGCCCTGTAAAATACTGATAAAACAGACCTCGGGAGTGATCTTTTACCTTGAGTTCCCTGCGGATGCGGGCCTCCTGATCGCCGATGCCCTCGTGCCTTTGCACCCGGGCGATGCGATGGGGCATATTGGCATGAATAAACACATGAAAGGTGTCGGGAAAATCTTTTAAAACGTAATCCGCTCCCCTCCCGACGATTACACTGTTGCCTTTTGCCGCAATTTTTTGGATCAATTGATCCTGCTTCGCCTTGATTTCATCAAAGGGAATGCGCGATTTTCGCGAAAAAGGAATGAAGCCGCTCGCCATATCGATAAACGTCTGATCTGACATGTATTCGTCGTTTTCCAGAATCATTTCCTCGTCCAGGTGCATCTGCCCGGCCACATCGGCCACGATTTCCTTGTCGTAAAAATCATAGCCCAATCGCTTTGCCAGCATCTGACCGATCGTATGCCCGCCGCTTCCGGTTTCTCTGCTGATGGTGATAATCATTGAAGCCTCCTTTTAAACAACAAAAAAGAACAATAAAGCGGTCCATCCGTCTGACAATGGATGGACGACATTTATTGTCCTCGTTTTATGATATCTGTGTGGTTGCGCGCCGTCTCATAAAAAAGAAGCCGCCGAAACGGCCTCTTTTAAATGCGCGTCGACTTATTCTTCGTCTTCGCCGGCATCATCTCCGAAATCCAGCTGGCCGAAGAGATCGCCAAAGGAATCGCCCAAGGTGAAATTGGCACTATCTTCGTACACCGTGGTGTCGTGCTGCGGCTGACGTCTGCGCGGTCTGCGCCCGCCGGCCGCCCCTCCGCCGTTTGCGCGACGGCCGCCGTTGCCGCCTTCTCGGCGCTGATGTCTCTGCGGACGTTCCGGCGCTTCGAGGGTCGCTTTGATGCTCAGGCTGATCTTTTCTTTTTCGCGGTTGATGCCGATGATCTTAACTTTAACGGTGTCACCCGGCGTCAGCTCGGACGCAACGGATTCGACGCGGCGATAGCTGATTTCGGAAATGTGAATCAAGCCTTCAACACCCGGGATGATTTCGGCAAAAGCGCCGAAGTCCAAAACATTGGTGATCTTGACTTCGACTTCATCACCTTCTTTGTACTGTTCGACAAAGGTATCCCACGGTTTTGGCTGCAGCGCTTTCACGCTGAGCTTGATCTTCTTTTCTTCGTCGTTCTTCTGGATAACTTTGGCTTCGATTTCCTGGCCCTTTTCAAGCAAGTCCTTCGGTTCGTTGGCACGGGCCCAGGTCAAATCCGAACGGTGAACGAAACCATCAATCCCGTCAAGGTCAATAAAGACCCCGAAATTCGTGATGGTCTTAACCGTCCCTTTGAGGACATCATCCAAATTGATTTCGGCGTAACGTTTTTCTTTCTGCTCGCGCTGCACCTTCTGACGTTCTTTGTACTCTTTTTCGAGGATCACCCGCTGAGAGAAGATCGCGCGGCGGCGTCTTGCATTATAGTCGATGATTTTCCCGCGGACTTCTTTGCCTACCAGCGTGTTGAGATCCTTGATATAACGCACATGATACTGAGAAGCTGGCATGAAGATATCGGTAAAACCGATATCGACGATGAGACCGCTGCCGGAAACGCTCTTGACGGTCCCTTCGAGGATTTCTTCGTTTTTGTAGGCTTCTTCCAAACGACGCTGGGTCTTTTGATTGTCGAATTTGATTTTTGACAGTCTGACCGCGCCGTTGTCATCGTGCAAATCGGTTACGATCGCATTGATCTTGTCCCCGGCCTTCACTTCGTCGGTCAGAGCGACGTCGTTTTTCCAAGTGTAGTCATTGCGCTTGATCACACCATCTGCTTTATATCCAATGTTCAGGATAATTTCATCATCGTTGACTTCAATGACTTCCCCCTCAACCGCTGACCCTCTGTGAATCGGCTTGAAGGATTCATCAATAGCAGCCGCGAAATCAAATGCTTCGTCTGTCATTTCTGCTGTTTCCTGAACCTGCATGTTTTCCGTTTTGTTTTCTTCCATTCTTTCCGTTACCTCCTTAACGATCCAGTCCGGCGTGGATGCTCCCGCTGTGATTCCGACCCTATCGCAGTGTTTGATCTCATCGAGATTTAATTCTCCGGCTGTCTCTATATGGCATGTATCGCTGCATTGCGCTTTGCACACCTCATACAGTTTTTGCGTGTTCGAGGAATGATAACCGCCCACAACAATCATATATTCCACACGTTTGGCCGTTTCAACCGCAGCGGCTTGTCTTTCCGCAGTCGCCGAACAAATCGTGTTAAATATCACACATTCATCGGTTCTTTCCTTGAGAACCTTTGTGATGGCGTTAAATCTATCTTTGATAGCTGTCGTCTGTGCCACTACACAAAGTTTTGCCGTTCGGGGAATCGCAGCGGCCTCTTCAACCGTATTGACCACGATGGCCGGTTGTTTGTCACACCAGCCGGTCGCCCCGATCACCTCTGGGTGATCCGCGTTGCCCACGATGACAACCCGATATCCTTTGGCATCATAGTCGCTGACCCTTTGCTGCATCGCGCGAACAAAAGGACAGGTCGCATCGACAATGGTCAGGTCCTTCGCTTCAGCCTGATCCATCACAGCCTTGCTGACGCCGTGAGAGCGAATAATCACGGTTCCCGACGGGATTTCCTCAATGGCATCCACCTTGATAATGCCCATCTGTTCGAGCCGTTCCATTTCCTGGCGGTTATGGGAAATATCCCCCAAACAGTAAATCGGCTGATGCGCGGCATTTTTCAGGGTGTCATCCGCCAGTGCCATCGCATTGGTAATCCCAAAGCAATAACCTGCTTTATCTGCGACGATAACCTTCATACACTATCTCCATTATTGTATTTGAAAACCAAATAATTGTCTATCATTTTTTAAAAAAATTACATTTTTTTATTTCTTTTTTTCTGAAAAACAAAAAATATTCAAAGCGAATAAATCTGCGCCATGATATGTTCACCGACCGCTTCACTTTCCTCCGAACGCATTTTTTTGTCATAATATTCGCTGAGCCAAATGGGTTCTCCGATCGTCACCTTCACTTTTCCGCGCCATTTGTATTCGCCGGTAATGTGGATCGGCAAAATCGGCGCGCGGGTCTTCTGGGCGAAGACGATAAAACCGTCAGCCGGTTTGACCTTCTGCCCTTGCTTGACGCGGGTGCCCTCCGGAAAGATTCCGATTTGCTCGTCGTTGCGCAAATACCCCAGCGTGGTCTTGAGCGTCTCCACCGAAACGTGATGGCGGTCCACCGGGAAAACGTGCACTTTGGTTAAAATCCAGCTCACAAAGCGGCCGGAAAAAATTTCTTTTTTGGCCATCCAGTGAATCGGGCGGCGAATCGGAAAAACGGTATCGATCAGCAGCGGGTCGTACCAATACGTATGGTTGGCGCACACCACGGCACGCCCGCTCTTCGGGATGTTCTCCCGCCCCTCAACGCTCACATTGATCCAGCACCAATTGACCAGACGAAAAAGCCAATGCGCAATCCGGTAAATCATCAACAATCCTCCCCGATAGCTTTTAAAATCGTCGCGCACACGTCGGGAATATCCAACCCGGTCGTGTCTATCCGGACGGCGTCGTCGCAGCAGACAAGAGGACCGACCTCCCGATGGGCATCGTTATAGTCTCGCTGCGCGATGTCCACTTCAATGGCCGCCAACGTTTTGTCGCCCAGCTGACTTTTTTCCTTTAATTCGTCGAAACGGCGTTTAGCACGCTCTTCCACGGTGGCGTCCAGATAAAACTTATAATCGGCTTCAGGCAATACCACCGACCCAATATCCCGGCCGTCCATGATCACGTCGGTATCTCCGGCGATTTTTTGCTGCTGAGCCACCAAAAGCGCGCGCACTTCGGGAATCGCCGCCACCTTCGAGGTGAAACGGCTTACTTCGGGGTCCCGAATCGCCGTGGTCACGTCTTCGCCGTTTAAAAAAACTTGCTGGCCTTCAAAACGAATAACCGCCGTCTCGGTCAACGCCGCCACCGCCGCCGTATCGTCAAAATCAAGCCGATGGCTCAATGCCGCGTAGGTAATGGCGCGATACATCGCACCGGTATCCAAATACACAATGTTCAGCTGCGCTGCCACCATCTTCGCAATGGTGCTTTTGCCGGCCCCCGCCGGCCCGTCAATGGCTATTTGCATGCTACTCTCTCCGTGTTCCCGCCGCAAAGCCCGTGCTCGCGGCAATTTGAATATTAAAGCCACCGGTGAACCCGTCGACATCGATCATCTCCCCGGCAAAATAAAGGCCGGCGATCCGTTTAGAAGCCATGGTTTTAGGATTGATCTCCGCGGTGGATACCCCGCCGGCCGTCACAATCGCCGTATTGGGATCATAAAAACCCCGAATGGTAAGGGGCAGATGTTTTAACACCGCCGTTAAGGATTTGCGTTCAACCCGACTGATCTGGTTGATTTTTTTATCGCCGACGACACCCGCCGCCGCCAAAATCACGGGGATCATCCGCTTGGGCAAAAGCGCTTTCAGGGTGTGATCGATTTGACGGTTTTTGAATTGATCAAAATCCCGCAACAGCCTGGCATCCAACTGCGCTTCGGTCAGTGCCGGTTTGAGATCCAGCACCACTCGATAGCGCTCCGGCGCTTCGTCCATCAGTGCCGAAAACGTCAAAATCAACGGGCCGGAAAGTCCAAAATGAGTCATCAGCACTTCGCCGCGCAATTTGGTCTGGAGCCGCTCTCCGCAATAAAGCGCCGCCTCAATGTTTTTAAGTGTCAGCCCCTGAAGGACCTTTAGCCAGGTTTCTTTGATCTCTATCCCCACAAGGGATGGCCTGCAGGGCGCCAGGGTATGACCCAGCCGCTCGGCTTCCCGCAAGCCCCAGCCGTCGGACCCTGTCGAGCGATAGCTCAGTCCGCCGGTGGCCATCACAACCTTGTCGGCTGCCAGTGTCTCGCCGCCGACCAGCGCCACCCCGACGGCCCGGTCCGCCGCCACCAAAATCGCCGTCACCTCGGCATGCAGGCGCACATCCACCTGGGCCGCCCCCAGCGCTTTGCCAAAGGCGCGGATAATATCGCTGGATTTGTCGCTCACCGGGAACACCCGATTGCCCCGCTCCACCTTGAGCGGGCAGCCCTGGGACTCGATCAGCGCCATCAGGTCCCAGTGACTGAACCCCGCGATGGCCGAATACATGAACCGGGCGTTGTGCACCACATTGTCGAGAAAAGTGTGCTCGTCGCAATCGTTGGTCAGATTGCAGCGTCCCTTTCCCGTGATATACAGTTTTTTGCCGAGCTTTTCGTTTTTTTCAAGCAGAGTCACCGAATCTCCGCTTTTCGCCGCGGCCAGGGCCGCCGTCATGCCGGCCGGCCCGCCGCCGATTACGATTGTCTTTTTCATATGGAGCCATTATATCACAGGGGCGGCCGATCCGCTCATCCTTTTTTGCGGATCACATAGGCCACCGGCGCCCCGTGATGATTCTCGACACTGAAGCGATAGGCCTCAAAACGGCGATCGAGCGCCCGCACCCATCCGGCCACGCCCTCGGCCTCCGCGCAGCCAGAGGCGTGCGCATAGGCGCAAATCGTCAGGATTCCGCCCTCGGCCAGCACCTTCGCCGCCGCGGTCAGCGCGGTCATCGTCGTTTCCCGCCGGGTCACCACAGCGGGATCGCCCCCGGGAAAATAGCCGAGATTAAACATCGCCGCGCGAATCTGGGCATCGCGAACGATCGCCGGCACCGCCCCCAAAGTCTCGTGCCCCTGATGATACCAATGCACCGGCCCCGCCCATTGGCGTTCGGCCAGTTTGTCCCGGGCCATCATGAGTGCCGCTTCCTGAATATCAAAGCCGTATACCCGGCCAGTCACCCCAACGGCTTCGGCCAGAAAACAGGTGTCTTCACCGGTGCCCACCGTCGCGTCAAGGGCACTGTCCCCGGGGATGAGCACCTCGGCCACACAGGCGCGCACAAAATCCGTCTGTCTGCGAAAATGCTCAAGCATCGGCTTCCCCCTGAACTTCCCGGCGCAATTTTGCCACTTCATCCGGGCGCAGATGCCGCCATTCCCCCGGTTTGAGGGTGTCGTCCGCAATGTCGCCGATGGCCGTTCGCCGCAGCGCCACCACCGGGTGGCCCACCGCCGCGCACATCTTGCGAATCTGACGCTTTTTGCCTTCGTGAAGGGCAATGGACAGCCGTGTGGAGCCCCGCTTGTGCTGCAGCACGGTCACTTCCGCCGGTTGGGTTCGGTAGGTTTTTGTGCCTGCATCGTCCAGCGGGATCGCAACCCCTTCGCGCAGCGCCGCCAATGCCGGCGCCGTCACCCGGCCCTTCACCACCGCCTCATAAACCTTGCCAAGATGATAACTGGGGTGGGTCAGCCGAAAGGTGAGATCCCCATCGTTGGTCAAAATCAAAAGCCCCTCCGTATCCTTGTCGAGGCGACCGATGGCATAAAGCCGCGCGTCCGCCGCCACCAAATCGAGAATCTTGCGCTCGGCGTGGGCATCTTCGCTGGTGGTCACCACTCCCCTGGGCTTGTTGAGCAGAAGATAGACTTTTGTCTCCGGCGCGATGGGCTTCCCATCCACGAGCACCGTATCCCCAGGCCGCACCTGCTGCCCCAGAGTGTCGATCACGACCCCATTAACGCGCACCCGTCCGGCGGCAATTATCGCCTCGGATCTGCGGCGGGAGGCCACCCCGCATTGGGCCATGTATTTTTGAAGTCTCATGCATCCTCCTGTGTTTCGGCCGGCGCTTCCTCTTCTTCCGGCACTTTAAAATCAGCTACCGGCGGCAAATCGTCCAGGCCCTCAATGTCCAACGCTTTTAGAAAGGCCGGCGTCGTCACATAAAAAAAAGGCCGCCCCGGCGCTTCCTTTCGCCCTGCTTCGGCAATGAGCTCGTGATCCAGAAGATTTTTGATGGAGCTCGCCGAAGAAACCCCGCGAATCCGCTCGACATCCACCCGGGTTACCGGCTGCTGATAGGCGATGATTGCCAGGGTTTCCATCGCCGCCCGGGACAGCGCCCCGTTTTTACCGAAGTGCTGGACCTTTTTGATTACCGGATACAGCGAAGGTTTGGTCGAAAGCTGCCAGCTGTCCCCGACGCGCGCCAGCCGCAGCCCACGGTCTGCCTCGCCGTAGCGCGCCTGAAGCGCCGCAAGATACCCCAGGATCTCTTCCTCGGTCAGGCCCACCGCATCGGCCAGCGCCGAAGTCGCCACGGCGTCGCCACAGGCAAAAAGAATGCCTTCCAGCCAGCCGAAAATCGGCGCTTCAAAATCATTGTGATTGAGTTCATCCATAGGGTTCCCTCCGATTGCCAATTAAAATATCCGCAAACTGCCGGCGCTGCTGTGCCGTGATGCGCCCCGTTTTAAACAGTTCCAATACCGCCAAAAAGGATGTCACCACTTCCCCGGTTTGATGGTCGCGCACAATCCGCGAAAAAGCGACCGATTGCCGCGGGGCACCGGTCAATGCGGTCTCAATGCGCGCAATTTGCTCCTCGGTGGTGTAAAGGTCCTGGACGAGCTTCGTCTGGGGCACATCTTTAAAGGAATGATCTTCCCGCCACCGGTCTATCAGGCGCCGATAACCGGCGGCCAGAGCTCCGGCCTCGACGCGCACCGCCTTTTCTTCCGCAGTCAGCGGCAGATACATCGGATCCCGATACACCGCCCCGCTGTAACGGGCGAGCTCCCGTTCCAGATAAAAACTGGCTGCTTTATAAAGCTGATAAGCTGCCAGCTGCTGCATCAACAGCGCTTCTGAATCTTCTTCTTCCGCTGTTTCGGTCTCTTGCCGCGGCAAAAGGCGCTTGGCTTTAAGGGCGATCAGGCGGGACGCCATCACGATAAACGCACTGGCAACACTTAAATCCATTGCCTGCCAACTCCGAATCGTTTCCAGATACTGGGTGGTGATGGTCGAAATGGACACATCATAAATGTCCATTTCGTTTTTTCGGATCAGAGTCAAAAGCAAATCCATCGGTCCCTCGAAATCATTGATATGCACCTGATAACTCTGCACAGTTCACCCCAGGATCCATAAAAAAATAGGATTTAAAATCGCGCCGTAAAGATTCAGAATCCCGCTGACAATCGGCGTGATGACGGCGCCGAAAACCCCGGTGAACATCAAAATTAAAAGCACCCAATAGCCGTAATGGGAAAACGCCGCATAGCGCCGCTGTGTTTCATAGGGTAAAAACTCCCGAAGCACCTGGGATCCGTCCAGCGGCGGAATCGGAATTAAATTGAAAATACCGAACATCACGTTGTACAGATAAATGTTCTGCAGGATCAGCTGCAAAATCATATTGTTTAGCGGCAGGCACGCGTCATAGGCTGCCATTCCGATAAAACCCAGAAAGAGATTTGTCAGACAGCCCGAAAGGGCCACCGCGATCATTCCCTTGCGCCGGTCTTTAAAATTGTCGGGGTTGACCGGCACCGGCTTGGCCCAGCCAAAGCGAACGAAAATCAGCGCCAGCAACCCGATGGGATCAATGTGTTTGAGCGGATTAAGGGTCAATCGGCCGGCCAATTTCGGCGTGTCATCGCCCATGGCTTCAGCGGCATAGCCGTGGGCCGCTTCGTGAAAACAGATCGCGATGAGAATGCCCGGAATCGAAAAGATTAGATTTAAAAAATAGTCGCTTGAAAAATGAAACATTGTCTATAACCATTCCGGAACCCGGTCAAAGCGCAGGAGTTCCTCATCCGTTTCTCGCTCGACGATCACCGCATCCCGATCGCCGGACAACAGCACCACCGCCGGCCGCCCAAAGCGGTTGTAAACGCTGGCCATCGTGTAATTGTAGGCCCCGGTGTTGGTCACCATCAGGGTGTCGTCCACTGTCGGCTGATTGAGCGGCATTTCCGCGATAAGCTGATCGTTTTCGCAGGCGCGTCCGCTGATCCGGCAGAGTTCCGGCCGCTCCTCCGTCTTGCCGTTGCAGATAAATGCTTCGTATTGCGCCCCGTAGAGGGCCGGCCGCGGATTGTCGTTCATACCGCCATCAATCGCCACGTACTTGCGAATCCCGGGGATGGTTTTCACCGTTCCCACCGTATAAAGGGTTACCCCCGCTTCACAGGCGATAAACCGACCGGGCTCCACCACTAGTTTCGGGCAGGCGATTTTGTTTTCATCGCACCAATTTCTGACATGGCTGACCATCCGCGGAATGTATTTTAGGGTATCAAAGCTTTCATCGCCGGTCAGATAGGGGATGCCGAAGCCGCCGCCGAGATTGAGATCCGTCAGCGGCACTCCGTCTTCAAGCAGGGCCTTGTAGAGTTTTAACATGCGATCCGCTGCCAAAACAAAGGGCTTATCGTCCACAATCTGCGAACCGATATGACAATGCAGCCCATCGACAGTTATGCCGCGCATCTGCGATGCCTTGCGCACCACGGCCTTCGCCTGCTGATAGGGAATCCCAAATTTGGAATCCTCTGTCCCGGTCTGGATCAGCTCATGGGTATGGGCCTCCACGCCGGGCGAAATGCGAAACATGACGGCGATTTCTGCCCCGGTTTCTGCCTGAATCGTTTCAAGGCGGGCCAGTTCATCCTCGCTGTCGACAACAATGTGCCCGACCCCATGTTCAACCGCATAGCGCAGTTCGTCCACACGCTTGTTATTGCCGTGAAAACAAACGCGTTCCGCCGGGAATCCCGCTTTTAAAGCGGTCATGATTTCCCCGCGGGAGACCGCGTCCAGCGAAACGCCTTCCGAAGCGATAATCCGGCACATCGCCAGGTTGATAAAGGCCTTCCCCGCATAATTGATATCGTAAGCCGCGCCGGTCAGATTAAACGCCTTTTTGATCGCCTTAATGCGACCGCGGATCATATCTTCGCTCATCACATAGAGTGGGGTTCCGTATTTTTTTGCCAGGGCAACCGTATCAAATCCTGCAAATGTTAAATTCTCTGCCATGTGTTAACTCCTCGTCATCGATTTATTTGTGTGAATTCGCCACAATCATGGCCGTAACGCAATAGAAAATAAGAGGTGATCTGTGGCCGTTTCGACGCCATCGATCACCTCAATAATGTTTAAGAATGTGAGAAATAATAACCTAAGGCGCAAACGGTTTTTGCGTCTGTAAAATACTGTTTGTCGTAAAGTGCACGGACCGTTTGAATAGGCAAGCGAACCACCTCAATAAATTCATCGTCATCGGCTTCAAGCGATTGATGCTCAAGCTGCGTGGCAATAAAAAGAAAGGTCTCTTCATCGCAGCAACCGGGTGTCGGCCAGACTTTACCGCAGGGAATTAACACTGTCGGTTTCAGTCCAATTTCCTCCTGCAATTCACGCGTACCGGTCATCTCCGGTGTCTCTTTGCCTTCCATCAAACCAGCCGGAATCTCCAGCAGATAATCTTCAATCGCGGAGCGATATTGCTTGACAAAAAGCATCGTGTCACCATCAACCGGCAATACACCAACACCGTTGCGATGTTTAACGATTTCCCGCTTGGCCAATTTGCCGTTGGGCAGCTTGACGGTGTTCAACTTTAAATCGAGAATTTTCCCCGCGTAAAGCACTTCCGATGTGACGATTTTCTCTTCATTATCCAAAGGACCTCCTCATTCGGCCATGAGCTTATCCAGTTCACTTTTAAAAGTTTCGACGTCTTTGAACTCGCGATACACGGACGCAAAGCGTACATAAGCCACTTGGTCAATCTTCTTGAGCTCATCCATCACCCGCTCGCCGATATAAATGGATGATACTTCTTTGTCTTCAATCTGATACAATTCCCGTTCCAGATTGTCAACCAGCTTTTCAATCGTCGCAATGGCAACCGGACGTTTTTCACAGGACTTGATGATCCCATTGTAAATTTTATTGCGGTCATAGGCTTCCCGCTGTCCGCTTTTTTTCACAACAATGAGCGGAATGTTTTCAATCCGCTCATAGGTCGTGAATCTTTTTTTACAATGTTCACATTCCCGTCGGCGTCGAATCATCGTGTTGTCATCGGCAGGTCTGGAATCAATGACTTTGCTGCCGTCGTAATTGCAAAACGGGCACTTCATACCTTAGTCTTCTTTATTTAAAAACGTCGGAATGGTGAACAGATCTTTCGAATCGTTTCTGGCCGGCTGTACGTTTCTGTTCGGCTGTTTCTGAGCACGCTGCTGGGACTGGGTGCCTTCTTTGATCGCCTTTAATTCTTCGCTTTCTTCTGCCGGCAAAAATCCGGTTGCAATCACCGTGATCTGGATTTCGTCGCCCATGCTTTCATCGATGGTAGCCCCAAAGATTACGTTAGCGTCTTCGTCACAGGCTTCGCGGGCGATAGTTGCCGCTTTATCCACTTCAAACAGGGAAAGATCATCACCAGCTGTGATATTGAGCAGCACACCGGTTGCCCCGTTGATTTCGGTTTCGAGCAGGGGGCTCAGAATCGCTTCCTTGGCAGCTTCTTCCGCTCGGTTTTCGCCGGTGGCGCGGCCAACACCCATGTGCGCCAGGCCCGCATCCTGCATGATGGTTTTCACATCGGCAAAGTCAAGGCTGACAAGACCCGGCATAGAGATCAAATCAGAGATGCTCTTAACCCCCTGGAGCAGAACGTCATCCGCCAGCTTAAAGGCTTCTCTTAACGAGGTGGATTTATCTGCCATCCGCAGCAAACGGTCATTTGGAATAGTTACCAATGCATCGACGTTATCTTGAAGGAAGTCACAGGCAATTTGCGCATTGCGCATGCGAACCCGCCCCTCGAAAGAGAATGGTTTCGTCACAACGCCAATGGTCAAAATACCCATTTCCTGCGCAATTTTAGCAATAATCGGTGCAGCACCGGAGCCAGTGCCGCCGCCCATGCCAGCCGTTACGAAAAGCAGGTCCGTACCCTGAATGACTTCGGCAATGGCATCTCGGCTTTCCTCCGCGGAGCGCTGCCCCATTTCCGGGTTTCCGCCGGCACCCAGACCGCCGGTTGTTTTTTCGCCGATTTGCAGACGCTTTTCTGCCAATGTCAGGGCAAGCGCCTGATTGTCCGTATTGATCGAAACAAAATCCACGCCCTTCAACCCGGATTCAATCATGCGGTTAACGGCATTATTGCCGCCGCCGCCAATGCCGACAACACGAATTTGAGCAAAATTATCGTTGTAGTTGTCCAGTTCTATCACTTTACTTCCTCCTGGTTCTCACATCTATATTGCTTATTTTAATGGGTTTGCTTTATTTTCTCATGGTTTATACCGTTTTATTGTATCGTTTTCTACTGGATATTTCAAGCGCGTAAACAATTTTTACAGTATTCTTTTTTTATAATAACCCTTCTTTTTTAACTTTGCAATACAGCAAGATTTTTTTTGCATTTTTTATGAATGTTTTTGCATTTTTGTGCCACACAACCTAACTAACGATTCCTGACAATTGGATAAGGGCCGGTTGTCAAATCTACGTTCATATTGCTTTGCTTCTGAGAAAACAATGTTTGAATATAATCCATGTGCTTCTGCAGATTCCCGACGCCAACCACCTCGACATTGAGATTCGATTTGGTAATGATTCGATAGGTATTGTCCGACGTATAGGCCACTTCGGATACCTTTGTCAACATGCCACCGGCTTCCAAAGTCTTTAGAATAGCAAACGCTTCATCTTGCCTGCGCCAGGGTGCAAGCGACAAGGTCTCGCCCGCACGATAACGTCCCTTCAACGTCAAACCCGAGAGCAAAGGCACATTCGTGTTGCTCAAATAAGGCGACGTCATCACCACTTTCCGCCGATTGCTGACGTAATAAATCTGCGATCCATCGTTGATGGCGCACAAAATCGGCATCTCTTTCACATCGACAACCAGCGTATCTGGAAACGCCCGAACGATGGCAACGCTTCGCACGTGAAGACTATCTTTGATGTTGGCCGCCAACTCGTTGAGATTGACCGTTAGAATGTTCTGACCGATGACCGTCGCCGCTTGATCCTTCACGCTCTGGTCATCAATGGTGACGTTACCCCGAATCTTGATGTTGCGAATGGTCAAATCCACAGGCCGCACCGTCCCGGAAAGCCAGTAACCGCCAACGCCCAAAATAGTGCCTAACACAATCATGATAAGCAGAATACGCAAAAACCGCTTGCGTTTGCTTTTTTTTAAACGCTTGGCAATACGCGCTCGTTTTGGGTCCTCTGCCACCGGCTCACCCCCCTTCACCATTTTGCGCGGTGCCTACTCGCCCATCAGAGCGAGCGCCTTTTCAACAATGCGTTCATCTGCATCCAGTTTTGCGTAGGCCAGTGCCTTTTGGGCCATCGCCTGACGCTTGTCCGCATCGCCGATCAGCGTCTCAGCTGCCGCGATCAATCTTTCACCGCTCAGATCCTTTTCCTCGATGACGACGGCCGCCCCGGCTCTCGCCATGGCCACCGCGTTAAATTTCTGATGATCTCCTGCCGCATAGGGATACGGGATCAAAATGCACGGCGTCCCGGACGCAGCCATTTCTGCAATGGAGGAGGCTCCGGAGCGCCCGATGATCAGATCCGCCGCCCCTATTAATGTCGGCATCTCGTTGGAATAGGCCAGCAAGTGGCAGTTGGTGCCATCGCCCCAGGGAATATGATCGGCATCCAGTGCCCGCGTCATCGCTTCCCATTGCTTCTTTCCTGTCAGTTGGTAAAGCTGAACCTGCGGCCGACCCGCGTAATGCGCCATCACCGCGCGCATCGCGCCATTGATCGCGACCGCACCCTGGCTGCCGCCCATAGCCAACACCATGACGGTGTCATCAGCCAGTCCCAGTCGCTCCCGCATCACCTGCCGGTCGATATGTTTAAAATCATCCCTCACTGGATTCCCGCAAAGCACGGTTTTTCCCGCCGGGAAATAGGCCGCCGCTTCTTCAAAAGTCAATGCGACACAATCGGCCGTCTTGGCTGCCATACGGTTGGATTTTCCCGGATAGGCATTTTGTTCGTGGATCAGCGTCGGCACTTTCATTCTCGCCGCTTCCCGCAGCAGAATCCCGGAGGTAAACCCGCCGGTACCGATTACCAGCTGCGGCTGGTACGCCTTGATAAGCCTCCGCGAATCCAGCGCGCTGAGCAGGATATTTTTAACCGCAATCGCCTTTTTAATCAAGCCGCGTTGAAAGCCGCTGGCGTTAATAAACGCCATCGGATAACCGTATCGGGGAACGATATCCTTTTCCATTCCCACGTGCGATCCCACAAAGGTGATCTCGACATCCGGCCGATGCTTTTTCAGGCAGGCCGCAATGGCCAAACCCGGATAAATGTGACCGCCGGTTCCCCCGGCTGCAATGAGCACGCTTTTCATTTTTGACCTCTTTTCGTTCGCCGCCGATCCCTTCGCCGGCGTTTCCCCGAATGCATTCCTCGCGAAAGATTGACAATCGGCCCGACCATCATGAACAAAATGACCATGGAGGTGCCGCCGGCGCTGATAAAAGGCAATGCCATGCCCGTTACCGGCATAATGGATGTGGCCACACCGATGTTCACAATCACTTGAAAGCCCAGCAAAGCGATGACCGAGCTGGTGTATAGATAACCGAATTCATCCTTTGAGCTATTGGCGATTTTAACGCCGCGATACAAAATATAGCCGAAGAGAATAAGCAGCAACACGCAGCCGATCAGGCCGCACTCTTCGCCGATATTCGCAAAGATAAAATCGTTCTGCAGCTCGGGCAGAAAAAGCAGCTTTTGTTTGCCGTTGCCCAGGCCCCGGCCGAAGATCCCGCCGGAACCAATGGCCAGAAGTGACTGGGAAATCTGATAATTGAGGCCGTTCTGCCCGAAAAAGACGTTCAATCGCTCCATTCGCCAGGGTTCTTTAATCAACAACGCGCCAATCCCCGCGCCCATCATCGCGATATAGGGCAGAAAAAAGCGGAAGGGAATCCCGCCGAAAAACATCACGAAGAGCATCGCGACCCCGATGGCCATCGCCGCGGACAATGACGGCTCAATTGCGGCCAAGACACAGATCACGAGCATCGGCACGATGCAGTACAAAGTATATTTCGAAAAGCTCTTCTTAATCTCCGGCTTTTGCGAGATCACCGTGCTTAAATACAAAACGCCGGTGAATTTCGCAAACTCCGAGGGCTGAAAGGTTATAAATCCCAAGGAAATCCATCGCTTAGCGCCGTTCACCTCCATGCCGGCGACCAAAACCGCCGCCAGCAGCAAAATCGCAACGATGAGAAGCGTACAGGCCAGCCTGAAATTATTCCACCTGCGGTAATCCCTTCGGCTTACCAGCCACATCACAAAAATCCCAAGAACCACGAAAAAGGCTTGCTTGAGAAAAAGCGACAGCCCGCTGCTGCTCTCCACACTCGACGTGTACATACTGGCCGAGAAAACCATGAGCAAACCAAAGCCACTCAAAATCAGCAACGCGGTCACAAAATATTTATCCGGCTGGCGGCTTCCCATGCCTGCCTCCTTCAGTGAATGCATCGATTGTCAACGACACGCCGATGAACAGTGCTTCCATCTCATCCGCGGACCAATCGCTTAAATAGATTGCCTCGGTCTTCGTAATCCGCAAACATATCCCAGCTGGCACAGGCCGGCGAAAGCAGCACCGTATCCCCCGGCGCGGCCGCCGCCTTAGCCTTAGCCACCGCTTCCGGATAGTCTGCCACAAGCGAATAATCTTTAAAGCCTGCCGCCTCCGCCGCCTCCGCCATGGCCTTGGCTGTATCCCCGATGAGCAGCAGCTTCTTGACCTTTGCCATTACAAGCTGCATCATCTGGGTGTAGTCTTCCTGTTTATCGTAGCCGCCGGCGATGAGAATCGTCGGCTTCGTCATGGCGTTAAGCGCCGTGATGGCCGCGTCGGTATTCGTCCCCTTGGAGTCGTTGATATAATCCACGCCGCCAATGGTCGCCACAAACTCCTGACGGTGTTCTACGCCTTTAAACGCCCTGAGCGTTTCCTGGATGATGGCCAGCGGCACCCCCATAAAATACGCCAGGCCGATCGCCGCCATGGCGTTCATCACATTGTGCGGTCCTTTAATGCCCAGCGCTTCCGTCGTAATCACGGCCGTATCCTGATCGGCGTCCGTGCCCTCCGCAATCATCAGTGTCTGATCCTTCAGGTAAACTCCTTTTTCCGGCCGTGCTTTCAGGCTGAACCAGATTTTCCGAGACGGGGCCTTTCCAGCGTAGCGCACCACGTCTGCATCGTCCGCATTGACCACCAGAATATCTTCTGCCGACTGATTTTCAAAAATGCGGGCCTTTGCCGCATAGTAATTTTCCAGGGTACCATGCCGGTTGAGGTGGTCCGGTGCCAGATTCAAAATCGCCGCTGCTTTCGGCGCAAAGGTATCGATGGTTTCCAGCTGAAAGCTGGAGAGCTCGCTGACAAAAAGATCCGCCGCCGTGGAGGTACGCACATGCTTGGATACGGCTTCGCCAATATTCCCCACGATATACACATGGGCATAGCGGGGATCCTGCTCGAAAATTTTGCCCGTCAATGTGGTCGTGGTGGTTTTGCCGTTGGTCCCCGTAATCCCCACAAAGGGCGTATCCGTCAGGCGATAAGCCATTTCCACCTCGCTGATCACCGGGATTCCCCTGCGATAAGCCTCCTGGATGGCCGGAATCGTCAGCGGCACGCCGGGACTCGGCACCACGGCATCGACACCGGCAAGGGCTTTTTTCGGCAACTGACGGCCCAAAAGGCAGGTCAGATGGGTTTTGGGCAACGCTTCAAAAGGTTCCAAAAAATTTTCCGAAGCCGAAAGCGTCTCAAAATCCTTCGTATCTGTTAAAATCACCGCACTGCCTGCGGCCAACAGGACCCCGGCCACCGCGACGCCTGTCCTCTCGGCGCCAATCACCAAAATTGTTTTCACGCTGCTACCTCGCTATTCAAATGGATTTCCTGCTTACATTGCCAAAAACGCAACGCACACACAGAAAATCGTCACAATCCAAAACACAGCCACCACTCGGGTTTCCTTCCACCCGGACAATTCAAAATGATGGTGGATCGGTGTCATTTTAAAAATGCGCTTGCCGTGAGTCGTCTTGAAATAGGCCACCTGCATTACAACCGAGAGCGCCTCGGCCACGTAAATCAGGCCCGCAATGAGCACAAAGAGCTGCATGTGCAGCATAATCGCCGAGACGATGACCGCCGCGCCCAATGCCATCGAGCCGGTATCCCCCATGAAGATGTCCGCCGGATTGGAATTCCAGCGCAGAAATCCAAGACACGCGCCGACCACTGCACCGCCGAACGCCGCCGATTCGGGCCGTTCGAACATCACGGCAACTATCATAAAAAAAGTTGTCGCAAAGGCAGTCACGCCGGCACAAAGGCCGTCCAATCCGTCGCTGAGGTTGACCGCGTTGGTCATGGCCACGACGGCGATAAAGGTAAAGGGATAAAACCAAAGGCCAAAATCGACTGTCGTCCCGCTGAAGGGAATGATCATCGTCGTGCCGATCACCGCATCGGTCCCTGCGTGCCAGGCGATCACCGCCGCCGCCACAAATTGCATCACCAGCTTCTGCCATGCCCGAAGACCAAGATTGTGTTTCTTCGTGACTTTAATAAAGTCGTCGATGAAACCGATGGCCCCAAAGGCGATCATGCTGATCAGCGGAAAGAACACCCGCTGGCCTACCACAAAGGCAAAAACAATCATCGCAACGAGAATGCCCAATTGAATCATCAAACCGCCCATGGTCGGCGTGCCGGATTTTTTTTGGTGGCTCTTGGGTCCCTCTTCGCGGATCGCCTGTCCGAAATTCAACTTGTGGAGCACCGGCAAAAAATGCCAGGTGCCGATCCACACCACCAAAAAGCTGACGATCAGCGAAACCACTGCATAACGCATATCATTCATTGATTTATTTTCCTTCCCCCAGGCTCTTCCTGCCCGCCGGTTTTAATCCTGTCGATGATGCGGTCCAGCGAAAGGCTGTGGGACGCTTTGATCAGCACCGTATCACCCGTCTGTGCTATCTCTCCAAGAATCTGTGCGGCCGCATCCACCGTCTCCGCCGCGACCGCCGGATGATTGGGTGCCGCGCTGCGCGCGCCCGCGCAAAGGGCCTCAGCCCATTCTCCCACGCCGATGACCGCATCCATGTGGGTGCCGGCGTATTCACCAACGGCGCGATGCTGCGCTTCCGCATGCTCGCCGATTTCAAGCATATCGCCCAAAACTGCAATCTTGCGTCCTTTCGCTACGGCGCAAACCGTATCCATCGCGGCACGCATGGATTCCGGATTGGCGTTGTACGCGTCGTTGACAAAGTGCAGCCCGCCGGCTGCCACCATCTGCATGCGGTTGCCGCTGGGCTCAAAAGCGTCGAGTCCCGCTTGAACGGCAACGTCGTCGAGATGATAGTATCGACCGATCCAAATGGCCATCAGACAATTATACACATTGTGAATCCCCGGCAACTTAAAATGAAAGGACACGCCGTCGGCTTCAAAATGCAGCCCCGACAGATCCTCGCGGATTGCTTCCGCTTTGAGATCCACAGCCGGCTCTCGAATCCCCACGCGCACCACCCGATACGCCTCGCCGGCAATCCTGCGCAGATAGGGATCGTCACCGTTAATCAGGGCGATGTCATCCTTCCCCATGGTGCCGAAGATTTCCATCTTGGCTTTGAGGGTGTTCTCCTTCGAGCCCAAATTCTCCAAATGCGCGGAGCCAATGTTGGTGATCACGCCGATATGGGGGCGCACCTCGCCGATGGACCGGGCGATCTCTCCCAGATGGTTCATCCCCATCTCGACCACAGCCGCTTCATGGGCCGGTGTTAGCTGAAACAAGGTCAGCGGGACTCCCACTTCATTGTTGAAATTGCCCTGGGTTTTCATCGTCTGGTACCCCATCGACAGCACCGAAGCGATCAAATCCTTGGTGGTCGTCTTGCCGGCAGACCCGGTCACCGCCACGACCGGAATATCATAACGCGCGCGGTTTGCCGCCGCCAGCGCCCGCATCGCTTCAAAGGTATCCGCAACGCCGACGATGCCCGCATCGATCTTCCCCTGCCATGCCGGCAGGTGATCGCTGTCGCACAGAACCGCCGCTGCGCCGTTCGCACACGCCGCATCGATAAAGCCGTGCCCGTCGTTGTGCTCCCCGATGATCGGGATATACAAATCTCCCAGTTTGACTTGGCGGCTGTCGGTCACAATGCCGCAAATCGCTGCACCCGGATGCACGATCTTGCCCTGTGTGATCGCCGCCACGGTCTCGACCGACCAGGACTCAAATGCCATTTCGTTTGTTTTCTTTTGATTTGTTGTTTTGACCATTATCCTTGCTTTCTGCCTCTGATGATTTAGATCATTCAGGATTGTTCAAAGGTTACCGTGATTTCCGTCTGCCGGTTGACTCTCGTCCCCGCCTTCGGATTTTGCGTTTTTGCAAAGCCTGAACCTTTGATTTTAAGCTTGAGTTTCAGTCCTGTCAACACTTCGTTGGCTTCCTGCACATTCATTCCGCTCAAATCCGGTACGGTGACCTGATTGCTTTGATCGCTTTGCCTGGTCCCGGTTTCGAGCGCCATCACCGTTTTGCCATCATAAATCGATTTGGCTTTAAGGCTTTGGGCCGTGACGATATTGCCTTTGCTCTCGTTGTCTACCCGGTATTTAATGCCTTTTTCGTCCAGGATCTGCTTCGCGAAGGCCAGCTCCTGTCCTTCCAGATCCGGAACCCTGACCGCATTCTTTTGCAGTTGACTTTTGCCCTTGCCGCTGGGATCCATATAATCGGCCGTCTGCCGCAAAATTTTAATACCAGCCGGCGCCGCCGCCTGAGCCCCAAAAGCACCGGACTGCGCTTCATCAACCACGACGATGGTCGCATACCGCGGATTGTTTACCGGTGTAAATCCGAAGAATGACGTCACATATTTCGTGTGCGAATAGGTGCCGTTTTCCACTTTCTGGGCCGTTCCCGTTTTGCCGCCGATGCTGTAATTGCCGGCAATGGCTGCAAGCTCCGGATTGCCGGTGACCACCTTCTCCATGATTTTGCGCATTTCTTTAGAAGTTGCCCTGGAAATGATCTGCTTGGACGACCCCTGAGAGCGGTTGGAACGGATGCCGTTGTTCTTCGTCGACACGACTGTCGGTTGACGATATCGGCCGTTGTTGATCACGCAGTTCAGGGCGCTGATCAGCTGGATTGGTGTCGTCATCAATCCCTGACCAAAAGACAAGTTAGAATAATCCAACAGGTTGATCTTTTGATCTTCCTGAAACACCCGGGTCATGATGCCGCTTTCTTCACCCGTTAATTCAATCCCTGTTTTCTTGCCGAAGCCGTAATCGTAGGCGTAACGATAAAACAGATTCGGATCAAGCTTTTGAATGATCTGCACCAGTCCCGGATTGCAGGAATTCGAAACCGCATCTGCCGCGGTCTCGACACCGTGAACCGCCGTGCAATTGACGCGCACACCGCCCACCATGATATAACCGTTGCAAGTCACCTTGGCATTTGGCGAAATCGCGCCTTCTTCAAAAGCCGAAGATGCCGTGATCGGCTTGAACGTCGAACCGGGCTCATAGGTAAAGTTAACAGCCGGATTGTTCCACATCGCGTTGAGCTTGTCGCTTTTGGACTTGCCCTTCAACTGATCACTGTAATTTTTCACGTAGGCTTTGTTTAGCTTATTGGGATTGTTCAAATTATAATCCGGCTTGGTGGCCATGGCCAGAATCTCACCGGTTTTGACATCGATCACGACCGCCATACCCCGCTTGGCTTTATACGCTTTAATCTGTTCGTTCAGTGCCTTTTCCGCAATGGTCTGGATATTGCTGTCGATCGTCAGCACCAGATCCTTTCCCTTTTTCGCCTTTTTCACAATTTTAGTCTGGGATGGAATGGTATTGCCCGATGCATCTTTTTGAAAATAAGCCACGCCGTTTTCCCCTGAAAGCCACACGTCATAGGTCCTTTCCACCCCGCTGACGCCATGATAACTCTGATCAGTAAAGCCAAGCACATAGGAAGCAAAATTGCCGTTGGTGTAATAGCGTCGGCTGTCGTCGACCAATTCGACCCCGTTGGTGCTCAGTACATTGCCATTTTCATCTTTTGTCGTCATATCCTCGAGAATTTTTTTCGCTAAAGAATTGTCAACCTTAGACTGGACGAGCACCGCCGAATTTTCTTTTTGCGTCAGATAAGCGTAGGCCTTCTTCTCTGTCAGATTGTCAAACATCGCCGCCAGTGATTTTGCAACGGTATCCGGATCATCAATTCGGCGGGGATACACATAGAGCGTCCCGGATTGATACATAATGCCGCCGCGATCTAATCGTCTGGCTTTTCTGCCCTGAGAAGCATTTACCCCGGTTTTGATCGTCACCGCATCATTTTCCTTTTGGTTGATCTTTTTCTCAAGACTTTCCCGACTCACCGAAAGTTTAGTGCTCAACTCGTCAATGAGTTTTTCCTTGTGCTTTACATCCCTTGGGACGATGTGCACTGCCTTAGCTGTTGAGTTCTGGGCGAGGATGTTCATATTGCGATCATAAATATTGCCGCGAGATGCTTGGATATCCACCTCATCCACCAATTGATCCACCTGCCTCGCATATTGATCCGTCGCGTCGAAAACCTGCAGGTAAATCAGCCGCGCCACGATGATCAGAAAGCCAAGGGTAAAAACGCCGATTACCAGCATCATGCGCCGATTGCGAATACGCTTACTCTGGCGGTTGTCTGCCTTATTTATTTTTTTTGATTGTTTGCTTCGAAAAAGCCCCATTGATTGCCTCTCATTGCTGCATTCGGTTCATCCAACGCGCCAAATAACCGCCAATGCCCTTTGCATTGGCGAGTTGATCCGATTTTTTCATCACAATATAAACATATTGTTTGGCCGTTGGCTCTGTCATACCGTATTTGCGCGCTTTTGCTTCGATGGCTGCCAAATTCCGCGAACTGATGATTTTGCCTTCCAGGCTGTCATTAACCGATTGCTGTTCTTTCACTTGAGACTGCAAGGCGCGCACGTCTCCATCCAGCGACGTGATTGCCGCCTGCTGAAGCAAAACACCGAAACATGCCGCAAAAAAAATGACAATGCCAAACCGCGCCAGTGAGCGCTGCCGCTTGGCCCTTTGCCGGCGCGCGCCCGGCCGCACCGATGCCCCGGCGTACATCCGCTGGTCTCTTTCGGCCTCTCCTCCGCGGGAGAGGCGCCGTTTACGCCGTGAGCGCGAAGCTTCTATTTGATTTTTTTTTCGACGCTGTCTCATTTCGCGCTCTCTTTCTGAATACTCCGATTTAAATGCGTTCGGCAATTCTTAATTTGGCACTTCTCGCCCGGCGGTTGGCTGCAAGTTCTGTCTCGCTCGGCACAATGGGTTTACGCGTAATCTTTTTAATCGTCGGCACCCGGTCGCAAACGCATTGCGGCAGCTCCGGCGGACAGATACAGGGATCTGCCTGTTCGGCAAACAGACGTTTAACCAGCCGATCTTCCAACGAATGGAATGTGATCACACAGATGCGCCCACCGGGATTCAGGCGATCGATGGCCGCCTTCAGCGCGTCGTTCAAAATACGCAGCTCCCCGTTCACCTCGATGCGCAGTGCCTGAAAAGTTTTCTTGGCCGGATGACCCTTGCGCTTGAGCTTTTCCGGATACACCGCCTTGATGATCTCCGCCAGCCGGAGGGTCCGCGTGATCGGCGCCTGCGCCCGGGCCTTCACAATGGCGGCCGCAACCCGGCCGGACAATTTTTCTTCGCCGTATTCCCAAAGAATCCGTTTTAAATCCTCCTGGGAATAGGTGTTGACCACCTTTTCGGCTGTCATCAGACGGCTGCGATCCATCCGCATATCAAGCGGTCCGTCATGGTGATACGAAAATCCCCGCTCCGCCTGATCAAATTGAAAGGAAGAGACCCCCAAATCGAAAAGAAAACCGTCGGCCTTCTTGATCCCGGCATGATCCAACACCGTTTCGAGATCGGCAAAATTATTCCTGGCAAAAATTTGATGGCAGCGCTGCGAACGCAGCCGCGTTTCGGCTCGGGATAACGCATATTGATCCTGATCGATGCCGATCAGCGTGCCTTGATGGCCCAGCGCGCGGCAAATGGCTTCTGAATGACCGCCGCCGCCCAAAGTGCAGTCCACATAAATGCCTCCCGGCACAATGCCAAGCCCTGCGACCGCTTCGTCGCGCAGCACCGTGATGTGCTTTCCCTGATTGTCTTCGTTCATCGCATACCTTCTAAATGCCCAAATCGGCCATCGCATCGGCCAAATTGGCAGCCGTCGCTTCGTTATAGGCCTGCCATTTCGCCTTATCCCAGATTTCAATGCGTTTGGTAACCCCAACGATCACCACATTTTTTCGAAGGCTTGCAAAGTCCCGCAACCCCTGCGGAATCCCGACGCGCCCTTGTTTATCCATGGCGCAGGCCGCCGCTCCGGCATAGAAAAACCGCGTGAAAGCGCGGGCTTTCTTGTCAGCCAGCGGCAATGCACTCAGTTTTTCCTGAAGCACCTGCCACTCGCCTTCCGGGAACCCAAATAAACAGCCGTCAAGTCCCCGCGTAATCACAAAGGTCTCGCCGAGAAAATCCCGAAATTTCGGCGGAACGATCAGGCGCCCTTTGTCGTCAATATTATAGGTATATTCGCCAAAAATTGCGTCCATCGTCGCCTCCCTTCGCAATTTTTACCACATTATACCACATTCCCCCACCACTGCACAAAACTTAAAGGATTTTCTGAACTTCCTCTGTTCTTTTCGCCAGCAGCCCAACAAAAAAATCCGATCCCGCGAAGGAATCGGATTTTTCATTTATGCCAACTTATCGTGAATATGCAGACGATCAAAGCGGCCGGCGTCGCGAATGGCTTTGAGCGCGTCCACTGTGAAATAATAGACCTCGCCGCAAAAATGACATTTGACCTCGATGGTCTCACCGTCGGCAATCATTGCATCCATCTCCTTCTTGCCAATGGCCGCCAACGCCCGGGACACTTTCTCCTGATCGCAATCGCAATAAAAAGTCACCGGCAGCCGATCGCTCATCACCAGATCCATTTCGCCCAAAATGATTTTTAACATTGCTTCGGGGCTCATGCCCTTGGCCATCATGGCCGTGATGCTCTCGATTTCCGCAATTTTTTGCTCCAGACGGGTGATCACCTCGTCCGGGATGTCCGGCATCAATTGGATGATGAAGCCCCCTGCCGTCTTCACCGAACAATCCGGATTGATGAGCACGCCCAGGCCGACCGCCGAAGGGGTTTGTTCTGAGATATTGTAATAATAGGCCAGATCTTCAGCGATTTCTCCTGTCAGCAGTTTGCAGTTGCCGTTATAGGGCTCTTTCAGCCCCAAATCGCGGATGACCCGCAAGGTGCCTTTACCGATGGCGCCGCCGACATCCAGCTTGCCTTGGGCGTTAAGCGGCAGATCCACTGACGGATTGCCGGCATAGCCCTTCACCCGGCCGTGACTGTCCGCCGTAACGGTCAGTCCGTGAGCCGGGCCGTCCCCGTTGATCTGCAGGGTCAGCACATCCCGGTCCCCTTTCATCATGGCGCCCATCATGGCGCCGGCCGAAAGCAGCCGCCCCAAGGCCGCCGTCATCACCGGCGACGTCTGATGACGGGTGCGGGCTTCCTCCACCGTTTCCGCCGCACTGACGGCAAAAGCGCGGATATGCGCGTCTGCCGCTGTTCCCATAACCATATAATCTGACATTATCTGCCTCACTTTCTAATTTTCTGTTTATAATTTCGCACCTTATCTGCGATCTGTTTTAAAAAGAATGTGCTGTTTATTCTACCACGCTTCCTCCATCGCGACAACGCTCATTTACATGCCGATGTTTTGAATCCCTTCTGCTTTTACATCAGCGTTTGAATCCGCTCTCCTTTTATATTAAAATTGAAGCGCCATTTTCACATGCTCTCAAAACCAACACGCGTCAGGAGGTTTCCCATGCGTAAAGATCTCACTCAAGGCGGCGTTCACCGCAACCTTATTTTTTTCTCCCTGCCCTATTTGCTCGCCTGCTTTCTTCAAACCTTTTATGGCATGGCCGATCTTTTCATTGCCGGTCAGTTTAACGGTGCCGCGATTATCTCCGCCGTTTCCATCGGTTCCCAGGTGATGCATATGCTCACGGTGATCATCGTCGGATTGGCCATGGGCACGACCATCGTCATCGGCCGCGCCGTCGGCGCGAAAAACGACCGGGCTTTAACGGCAGCCGTCGGGACGAGCATCGCCTGTTTTGCGGCCTTCTCCCTGCTTTTAACCGCCGTGCTGATGTTGGACGTTTCGCCGATTTTAACGCTTTTGTCCACCCCGCCGGAAGCCGCCGCCGAAGCGCGGCACTACCTGCTGATCTGCTTTGCCGGCATTCCGTTTATCACGGCCTACAACGTCCTCAGCAGCATCTTTCGCGGCATGGGCGACGCCAAAAGTCCCATGATTTTTGTGGGCATCGCCGGGGTAATTAACATGGTGATGGATTACCTGCTGATCGGCCCGATGCAAATGGGCGCTGCCGGTGCGGCTCTGGCCACGGTGCTCTCCCAGGCTGTCTCTGTGTGCTTTGCCTTGGCCGCCTTGCGCCGCTTTGACCTGAACATCGTCCTCCATCGGCGCGATCTGCGCATCGACCGGTCATCCTTTCGCACCCTCTTTGCTATCGGTGTCCCCGTCGCTTTGCAGGACGGCTTTGTGCAAATTGCTTTTTTATTCATCACGGTGATTGCCAACCAACGGGGCGTCAACGCGGCGGCGGCCGTCGGCATCGTCGAGAAAATCATCTCCTTTCTCTTTCTGGTGCCGTCGGCCATGCTCTCGGCCATCTCGGCCATCGTCGCCCAGAATGCCGGCGCCGGCCAACATCGGCGCGGCCGGCAAACCCTCTTTGCCGCCATGCTCATCGCCGTAAGCTTTGGTCTTGCCGTCAGCGTGATCGTTCAATGGCAGGCGGTAGCGATTCTTAGCCTCTTTATCCGAAGCGATGCCGCTGTCATCACCATGGGCGCCGATTATTTCCGATCTTATGTTTTTGACTGCATCTTTGCCGCCATCCATTTTTGTTTTTCCGGTTATTTTTGTGCTTACGGCAAATCACTGCTGTCTTTTGTGCAAAACGCAGTTTCTGTGATCATCGTCCGCGTCCCGGGGGCCTATCTCGCCACGCGCTATTTCCCCCGCTCTCTTTATCCGATGGGATGGGCCGCACCACTGGGTTCTTTGCTCTCGGCAGTTCTCTGCGTAATTTTTTTCATCGCCTTTCGGCAACATTGGTCCCGGGATATTCCTTAATAAATGGGTTCAAAAAGCCAACAAAAAACCACGATGGTTCAGCAATCGTGGTTTTTATCGTTTGGGATCATCTAACCCTTTCGGACTTCTTCCAAAATCTGCACGGTGTAACCGTCCGGATCCCGGGTAAAGGCAAAACGAACGTGAGGACCGGGAGAAATAATCTCCTCAAAACTCACGCCTTGATCTTTGAGCGCTGCCATCGCCTCGTCCAAATCATCCGTTTTAAGACCGACGGAAAGCCCCGCGCCATTGCCCGCCGACACGCCGTCGCCGACCAGCTCTAACCGCGGCTGATCGTTCTCGCCGAGCATCGCGATCTCGGTGCCGTGCGCCGAAAAACGACTGATCATCGGCAATCCCATTAACACATGATAAAATCGCAGCGACGTTTCTAAATCAGCTACATGAATCGTCATCAAATTTAACTTCATTCTTCTCCCTCTTTTTCTTCACGATTTATCTCCGCGGTATCACAAAGCGATTCTTGCCATCTGTTTTGGGCAAAAAATAAAGACATCGGTATGAGTGCAGCATACCGACGCCTACTCGAACAACCTGTGGCTATTCACATGATATTTCTCTTCATAAGTTATCTTATCACCTGGTTTCGCAGTTGTTCAAGATTAACACTTTATATTTCCCCGCTTTTTAAGGGTTCAGACCATGCTAACTTTATTGCCCGTTCAAATTTAATAGAAGTGACGCATATAATAAGTTGACTTCTTGGCTAATTCTTTGTTGAACTGGTTAAATCCCAATGTTTCAGCCAAGGTTTTCTGATTTGAAAACAGGTTGGCGCCCAGTCCGAGACGATTGCCCTTGATCCGATACCCCATGCTCGCCAGTGTCGTCGGCAGCATATCCATCGGCGTAAAAATGCGGTTCTTGAGATTGAGAGGCTCCCCTGTATCGCGCGCTCCGTTGATGATGCAGTTGTAAACCGTCCGATCGTAATAGGAAATTCCGGCCACCAAGTCATTGTCCATTCGGGGATGATCACCCACGATCACAATCACTGTATTGGGATACCAACTTTGCTGCTTGGCCCAATTCACGAAATTGTAAACCTGACGGTCGGCGCAATCCACCGCATCAGCCGCCTGACTGCCGTAACGGCGGTAGCAATTCTGGCAGAGATAGCCGTGGGGAAAATGGGTATCCGCCGTCAGCATTGTAAGATTAAAAGGCTTATTCTTAGCCGCCAGTGCCGTCGCTTCAATCTTTGCATATTCGTAGAGTTTTGCATCTTCATATCCCCACCACACATGATAATCCTTTGGAATATAGCCACGCTTTTTGGCGGTTTTCAGATCAAAAATCGCATATTTTCCATGATTTTTAAAATAAGTGCTGCGCCCGGCAAAACTCGAATCCGAACCGCAGAGGAATTCTTGATTATAGCCTTTTTTCTGCAAAATATCGCCCAAACTTGTAATTCCCGAAGCAAAGGTTTTTCGCTCGTTCATGCTGTTGCCGTTCGTCGGAAGGGCATAGGGCACCCCGCTGGTCTGAGCAAAGAGCGACCCCATTGTCCAGCCCGTTCCCGTTGTGTTGTGAAAGCCGCCCAGCTGATTGCCGTCGGAAAACGAAACGTTCTCATTGGCCAGCGCCGTCAAGTTGGGAATATAATTCGCGTAGGGCTGGGCTCCGCCAACCGACTGAGAGGCATAGGTCGTTTCCATGCTCTCCATATAAATATAAATAACATTTTTTTTGGTTTTGCCGTCAGTGGAAATACTTGTCCGTTTGGGATCAACATAATATTTTTCGTAAATCTTCGTTCGCTGATTGGCTTTTCGGACATATTGAGTAATGCCAAGACTCTTATCCAAATACTGCCAGGCCCCGCTCAGCAGTATAACCGCGCCAACTGTCAGCAACAACCGATACACATAGATCAAATTGATCCGCAGTTTGTGCCGGCCAAACGGCCATGTCAGTCTCACCTCGATTTTCGACAATACGCGAAAATCCAGCACGATCAAAACGACGGCCACCACGGCTGCCGTGATAATCTGCGGCAGGCAAAAAATCACAGCGCGCGAAAAGAAATGAGTGTTTGCCCCCTTCATCGGCGATGTCACAGTAAAAATAATTTGTTCAATCTTGACGCCAAAAGTCTTATTAAGCCAATCTGTAGCCCGATAACTGATCATGGCGACCATCCAGATCAGCGTGATCAATACATAAAAAGCGATTTTGCCGATTTTAGCCCAAAATTGTTTCATCTTCTGCCGATTTATCTGCTTTTGGATCTGTCTCGACCGCTTCGCCATCCGCATAATCCCCTTTCCTGTCTTCCTCGCCCGACTGATTTTTTTCCGCAGACTTCTCCGGCACTGACTCCCCGACATCCTGGAACACATCCGCCCGCGGCTGAACCGACGAACCTTCATTCTTCAATTGATCAATGCTTTTCTTTTTTTCCAATCGCGCTCCTCGTTTCCGAGCGTTAATTTCAACCCGAACACCACTGTATTTTCCAAAAATTTCTCCCACAAAGGGCAACAAAACAGCGCTGCCGATGGCAATGATCAAATAGCGAATGTCCGAAATCTCAATCGTCCATTTCACTCCCTTGGCAATTTGCCAAATCACAAAATGTGTCACCAACAGATTGCACACAGCCATAATCCCATAAATTCGAATAGATTCGCCAATCGATACGTCATGCCCCAAACGATGAAGAAAAATTTCCCATGCGATGAAGGGAACTAAAAACAAAATGATAAATTGTGTCATTGTGCTGCCTTTCTGTATGTATTTAAAGCTTGGATCAAGTCCATTTATTATACCCACCGTGTTCAAATTATTCAAATTGAATACTTAAGACTCAATACGCATATTTTTATGCATTTTTTGTCTAATTTAAAAAGAGCGCAGCACATGCGCTGCGCTCTTTTTGACATAATTACCTATTTCCCAATTTTAATTATTCTTATCATCCTTCAAATCGCTATACGCCACCAGGCCATTAAAGGCATTGTCCAACACCGTTTTTTGATCCGCCGAAATATTTCCTTCAGAGACATTGTAGATCATAATGACGTTATATTTCCCGAAGAAGAGATAGCCATTGATCTGGGCATTCCCTCTGCTCATCTTAAGGCTATATGCTTTTCCGGAAGCAATCGGACTTTTGACAGCGTTCATTTCCACCTGCATCCCATCGAATGCTTTTTGCATTGCTCTTTCGAAATACTGCTTAAACGCCGCATCTGAGAAATTTTGAGTGCTGCTGCTAATGTATCTGCGCGCAATGAGCAGATTCTGAGCCGAAGAGGCACTGCCGCCCGGCCCATAGAACGTCACATTCGACGTTGTTCGAGTGGTATCCATGCGCCAGTCTGATGGAATCGGCACCGTGTAAGAGCCGGAGAGAACGCGTTTGGTAGTCGGTGGATTCTGCGTGTATTTCTTGGCGGCCTTCTTCGCTTTCTTGCTATTCCAATACACTTTAACCTGGTAATACTGCGACATCTCGTCAACGGTTGCTTGGGTTTTGTCATTCGCCGTATTGTTCGCGATATTGATCATGCCCATAACATAATTGGTCGTTTTTTTATCCTTGCTGACAATCTTTGTCAAAAACTCCGTGCGACACACGCTATAATATCCGTTGTCATATTGGGGAAGAACCTGAAAACCTGTGCGATAGCAGGTATTTCCGTCTTCCGTTTTTTTGATTTTGCCCAAGGTATCGACCGCCGCGTTGAGATTCGGCGCCGCCATGGAACCATGTTTTTGTAGATAGGCCTTTATACCACCGGCAGAATTCACGTAAGCGGCATCGACGCTGCGCAGATTCAACGAAGTTCCGTTAGCCGACGCACTCAAATAATTTCCTGAAGCTGATTTGCTGCCATCTTTCGGAATAAATACCTGCAATTTTTTGCCGGTCTTCAGTTCCAGCGATGATTCCTCCAATCGCCTAAACTGATCGTAATCTTTCACCTCGGTGCCAAGCGTTGGTGCTTTGCCACAGGCAGTGAGCCATGCGCCTAAAACCATGCAAGCCGCCATTAATGCCACAATGCTGCGCTGTTTTAATGTTTTTATCCTCATCATCTAAGCCTCTTTCTCTGCCAATTCCAATCATATCCAAATTTTTACTTAAATTTAAACGAATTAACTTTAGAAGGAATTCTTTACTATAATATTCATTCTTTTGTCAGACACTGATCCGATCCTTTAGCTGCTCGTATAGTTTATCCCCGATGCGATTGACCTCCTTAATTTCTTCCGTTGAGCTAAATGGGCCGTTTTTCGTGCGATAGTCGATAATATTCTGAGCCAGCACTTCACCAATGCCCGGCAATGTCATGAGCGTTTCCTTCGACGCTGTGTTGATATTGACAATCGCCGTTCCTGTCGTATTCTGATTCGCCGTTTGAGCCGATGCGCTTCGATTGGGCACCGTGAGCTTCTGGCCGTCCTTAACTTTTTCCGCCAAATTGAGGGCATTAACATCGCCCTCTGCCGTTGCCCCGCCGGCTGCCTTAATCGCATCATTCACCCGGGCGTCCGGCGACAGACGGTATAATCCCGGACGATTGACCGCCCCGGCAACATGCACCATTATTTTCGACGTCGCGGCACGCCCTTTTTTCTGAGATGTCTGCGAGATCTCTGAGTTGCTGAGCACTTTTTCGTTGGCCTGTTTCAGCTTAATCCAGAAACTGCCGATCACCAATACGGCAACCATCGCGACAGCCATCAAGAGCATTATTTGTTTTCTTCGCCGTTTGCTTTCGGACTTCATGACTGCCTCCCCGTAAAAGTCATTGTACAAATGTTTACAGTTTCATTTATTATATCACGAGATCGCATCCGATAGTGATTTTTTCAAAAAATAAAAAATCCCGAGACAACTCCCGGGATCAATGATTGATTTATGACAATTTGTGAATAAACAACCCGCTGCGCAACTTAGGCTCAAACCAGGTAGACTTGGGCGGCATCAGCATCCCTGCATCCGCAATGGCCATCAGCTCGGCGATCGACGTCGGATACAGGGCAAAGGCCACGTGCATATCGGTGGCCACCCGACGTTTGAGCTCGGCCAGACCGCGAATCCCGCCGACAAAATCGATGCGCGCATCGGTTCGGGGATCCCCGATGCCCAAAATCGGGGCCAGCAAATTTTCCTGCAAAATCGACACGTCCAGGCTTTTCACCGGGTCTTCGGAATCGTAGGTACCGGCCTTGGCACGCAGGCGATACCAGGTGCTCTCCAAAAGCATGGTAAATGTCGCCTTGGCGTCCGGCGCTGCGGCTTTTTCCCCCAGACGCTTAATATTAAAATCCCTTTCGATCGCCGCAAGAAATTCCGCCTCCGACAGGCCGTTCAAATCCTTCACAACGCGATTGTAATCCATGATGGACAGGTCGCTATCGGGGAAAATCACCGACAAAAAAAAGTTAAAGGGCTCTTCCCCTGTATAGCCGGGATGTGCTTCCCGTCGCATTTGCGCTACTTTAACGGCCGAAGCCGCCCGGTGATGACCATCGGCAATATAGAGCGCAGGAACAGCTGCGAATTGATCGATCAGCGCGTCAATCGCCGCCGCATCGTCAATGATCCACACCCGATGGCGCACTCCGTCATCGGCCACAAAATCGACGGCAGCCTCCATCTTTTTTACTTGATCCGTCAACGCCGCAATGGCCTTCTGATGCCGATAGGTCAAAAAGATCGGACCGGTATTGGCGTTGCAGGCATCCACGTGACGGATGCGGTCCTGCTCTTTGTCCGCCCGGGTCAGCTCGTGCTTCTTGATCGTTCCGTTCAAATATTCGTCGACGGCGGTGCAGGCGACAATGCCCGTCTGGCTGCGGCCGTTCATTGTCAGCTCGTAAAGATATAGGCAAGGGGTCTCGTCCTGGATCAGCACCTGCCGTGAGATGAGTCGCTCGAGGTTGATCTTAGCCTTGCGGTACACCGCCGGATCGTAAAGATCGATGCGCTCGTCCATCGTGGTCTCGGGCCGGTCCACCCGCAAAAAGGAATCGCACCGGCCCCGAGCCGCCGCCCGCGCCTCCGCTCGATTATAAACATCGTAGGGCAGCGCCGCGACAGCCGCTGCTTTCTCCGGCGCCGGCCGCAGCGCTTTAAAGGCTTTAATGGTCGCCATGATCGCTCCTTATTTCACCAGGCGCACACGAGTCACGCCTTCAATCGCTTTAAGGTCGGCAATGGCCTGATCGGTCACTTCCGAATCGACGTCTATCATCGTGTAGGCAAACTGGCCTTTATTTTTGTTCGTCATGTTGGCAATGTTGATGTTGTCTTTAGCCAGCACCGCCGTGATACCCGCGATCATGTTCGGCACGTTGTGATGGGCCACCGTGATGCGGTGTGCGCTCTCGCAGATGCCCATGTTGCAGTCGGGATAATTGACCGAGTTGACAATATTCCCGTTTTCCAGAAATTCGCGCATGGAGTCAATCACCATGGAAGCGCAGTTTTCCTCGCTTTCCGGTGTGGACGCTCCCAGATGCGGAATGTTGATCACGTGCTTCATGGCAAAGGTTTTGTTGCTCGGAAAGTCCGTCACGTAGGCCGCGAGACGGCCGTTTTCGAGAGCTTCGGTCAGCGCGTCTTCATCCACCAAGCCGCCGCGGGCCAAATTGATCAGCCGCAGGCTCGGCTTACAAATCTTGAGCAGATCGGCATTCACGTAGTTTTCGGTTTCCTTCATGAAGGGAACATGAATCGAAATATAGTCGCAGTTCTGGAAAAGGGTTTCCAGACTGGAGGCCCGTTTGACTTTTCTGCTTAGCCCCCAGGCGTGTTTAATGGAGATAAATGGGTCGAACCCGTAAACCTTCATGCCGAAATCCACGGCCATGTTGGCAACCAGCACCCCGATTGCCCCCAGGCCGATAACGCCCATCTTTTTCTTATACAATTCAGGCCCTGCAAATTGCTTCTTGCCTTTTTCCACCGCGGCGGCGATATCCGTATCCCCGCTGAGGTTTTTCGTCCATTCGATCCCTTCCACCACTTTTCTGGAAGAGATGAGCATGGCCGTGGCCACCATTTCCTTCACGGCATTGGCGTTGGCCCCCGGCGCGTTGCAAACCACGATACCCGCTTCGGCGCAGCGATCGAGTGGAATGTTATTGACACCGGCGCCCGCTCGGCCGATAAAGCTCAGGCTTTCCGGCAGGTCCATATCGTGCATTTTGGCACTGCGCACCAAAATGCCGTCCGGCTGCTCCGATCCGTCCCCATCGACGATATAAGCGTCGGTTAATTGCTTGAGGCCTCGCTTGGAAATGTTATTCAGGGTCTTGATTTGATATTTCATTTTTTACCTTTCATAATGCCGCAGCAAATTCGGCCAACTTCGATACTACCCCGAACTTTACTGCGCGCGTAATGGTGAGCCGGCTGCTCCGGCTCTGATGCTTCAACAGGCTGTCTGTGAATCCTCGGCGTTTAAGATGGCGTAACCGGCTTATCGATGCGCCATTTCAAAACGTTTCATGAAATCGATCAGCGCGTCGACGCCGGCCATAGGCATGGCGTTATAAATGGACGCCCGCATCCCGCCGACCGTACGGTGACCTTTGAGGTTTTCGAGGCCGGCCGCCTTGGATTCCTTCACGAACTGGGCGTCGAGATCGGCATCGCCGGTCACAAAAGGCACATTCATCAGCGAACGGTCTTCCGGCACCACCGTGCCCCTGAAAAGTTTGGAATTATCCAAGAAGTCATAAAGTTTAGCTGCTTTTTCTTTGTTGATGACTTCCATTGCCGGCACCCCGCCGAGCTCCTTGAGCCACTTATAAACCAAACCGCAGATATAAATGCTGTAACACGGCGGCGTGTTATAACAGGAATCTTTGTCGGCGTGAATCTGATAGTCGAGCATCGTCGGAATATCCGCCGCGGCGTGGCCCAGCAGATCCTTGCGAATAATCACCGCGACAACCCCGGCCGGGCCCATGTTCTTCTGCGCGCCGGCAAAGATCAATCCAAATTTGGACACGTCATAGACTTCCGACAAAATATTGGACGACATGTCCGCTACCAGCGGCACGTTTGCCGGCACGGTTGGCAGGCTGTCCGGGCGAAAGCGCGTGCCGTAAATCGTGTTGTTCACACAGATATACAGATAATCGATATCGTCGCGCATTAAGGACGCATTAAACTTCGGAATATAAGTGTAGGTTTTATCTTCCGAAGAGGCGATCACCTTGGCGTCGCCAACCTTCACCGCTTCCTGATAGGCCTTTTTCGCCCAGTTCCCCGTTTGAATATAATCCGCCCGGTGATGGTCCGTCATCAGATTCAGCGGAATCATCGAAAACTGCGTCGAACCGCCGCCCTGCAGGAACAGGATCTCATAATTATCCGGCACCTGCATCAATTCCTTATAATCCGCCTTTGTCTGCGCCAGGATGTCCGCAAAAGCTGCCGAACGATGGCTCATCTCCATCACGGACATGCCGGCATCGCCGTAGCAAAGCATTTCCTTTTGCGCGGTTTCGAGCACTTCCACCGGCAAAGCAGACGGACCGGCAGAAAAGTTGTAAACTCTTTCCACAATTTACCTCCTGATGAATTTTGAATCATGTAAAGTTACAAACAAGAACATTATAATCATAAGGTTTGTTTTTTTCAATGCGGTAAAGTGTTATTTTTAGCCAAAGATCGGTATTTTTGAGCGGTGCCTTTCCTTTTGCTTTTAATAAAAAACATGCAAAAGCAGAACAATGATGTCCATCCGAACGGATACGAAAAAAGATCCTCCGAAGAGGATCTTAATTACGCGTCACACCAGCAACGGCAAAAATAATTTGGCCAGTCCCAGAAAGATAAAAAAGCCGCAGGTATCCGTCATCGTCGTCAAAAAAATAGAAGAAGACAACGCCGGATCCTGACCGATCTTTTCCAAAACCAATGGGATCAGATAGCCCGAAACGCCGGCGATCACCAAATTGCCAATCATGGCCATCACCACCACCATGCCCAGATAAATGTTGTGATATCGGAAATAAATGATGATCCCGGTGATCAGGCCGATCGCTGCGCCGTTGAGCGCGCCCAAAGCGATCTCTTTAAATACCAGGGGCCAATCGTCTTTCAAATTGATCTCGCCGAGGGTGATGCCCCGAATCGCTACCGAAAGCGTCTGGGAGCCGGCATTTCCCCCCATCCCGGAAACGATGGTCATCACCGAAGCCAACGCCGCCACCCGGGCGATCACCGAATCGAACATGGCGATGGCCGACGCCGCGATAAAGGCCGTGATCAAATTGACGCAAAGCCAGGGCAAACGCCGCTTGATAGAAACGCCGATTTCTCCGCCGATTTCTTCCTCGCCGGAAACGCCCCCCATGTGAAGGATATCTTCCGTCTGTTCTTCCACCATGACGTCCATGATGTCGTCGGCCGTGACAATTCCGAGCAGCGATTTGCGGCGGTTGACCACCGCGAGTGCCGTCAAATCGTATTTGCGCACGACCTGTGCCGTTTCCTCCTGATCGAGCAGCGGATCCACCGTCACCACGTTGGGATCCATGATGTCTTCAAGCAAGGTCGCGGGATCTTCCGAAAGAATATCCCGGAGATCGGCCCAGCCCACCAGCTGCCGTTTGCGGTTGAGCACAAAAATCGTCTCGATGACTTCGGTTTTCGGGGCGATCTCCCGGATTTTCATCAAAGCCTGCACCACGGTCAGATCCTGATACAAGGCGATATATTCCGTGGTCATCAGGCCGCCGGCCGTATTGTCTTCGTATCCCAGGAGCACCTGGAGCTCTCTGGAATCGCTGGCCTTCATCATATTGAGCAGACGCTTGCGGCTGTCGATGGGCAGATCGCCCAGGATATCCGCAATTTCGTCATTCGGCATGAAGGAAAAAATCCGAATGATATCCGAATAGGCCAGCTGATGGACCACCCGCGCCTGCAATTCGTCGTCGGCATCTTCGAGCACGTCCGCCAGGAATTCTTTATCATCCTGATTAAAAAACCACTTCAGATCTTCGTCATCGATGGCGTCGTCGTCGAGCACAGCCACAATGTCGGCCGAGTGCATGATTTCATCCAGCCACTCCGTGTTGATGGGTTCCCGGCTTTTAATGCGTTCTAACAGGGCTTCGTGCTGTTCTAATTGTTTTTGTTCTTCACTGGCCATGGCACCCTCCGACAACCGTTAATCTTGTTACTTCGCCACTAAACTTCCCGTGCTTTCTTAAGATTATCTTTGCCTATTATAACAGAAATTCCCGAACGGCGTCACCCTTTTAAAAACAGTTTTCGTCAAAGTTCTCCAAGCCTTCGTCATCGGTCGATATGACCATGTGTTTCTAAAGGTTCGACCAGCAGCATCAGGTAGACCACGACGAGCACTGCCACCGCAAAGGGCATCGCCAGACGCCCGAATGCGGCCGTCAACCGAAAAGACCCCACCACCCCGAACACAAAACAGGCGATGATGCCGAAATAGCGCAGGGACTTTTTGGCCTGACCGCGGTCGTGGCTGCGCATCGCCCGATACAGCGTATCCACCCCGCTGCGCAAATTCCCGGTGCACATGGTCGTCGCGAAGGCGCCGCCCCGCAGCCGCCGAAAGCTCTGAACCTGCATGCTCGATACGAAAGCGATCATCACATTGGCCACCAGGTTCCAGCCGTCACTTTGGGGAATAAAGGTCACACCCAGCAAAACGACGGCTTCCAGGACGATGATGATCTGGCGCCAATGCAAAAGGGAGATTTCGCGCGCGGTGTGCTCCTCGTGGATCCATTTGGCCACCAGGATGCCCAGCGCATACACGCTGATGGGCAGCAGATAGCGCAGAGCCCGGGGCCCGTTACCCTGGGCGAGGTTGAGCCCCATCAGCACGATATTGCCGGTTTCCGCTGTTGCAAAGACCTGGCCGCGGGTCACATAGCTGTAAGCATCCAAAAATCCGCCGACCATCGCCAGAAGCGCCCCCAGCCGAAAGGTCTCCGAGATCCGTTCGTCCGCTTTCATGATGCAACTCCTTTCCGATACGTGTGATGGATCTGCATCGCTATTTTAATCCATGCACATTCCACTTTTAAGCACTTTTCGCGTGATGCTTGCGCTTGCGGGATTGGCAAACTTTTTTCATGGTACGCTACTTGCCCGCGCTTGTCAAATGAGCTTTGATCCGACAAAGAAAAAAGACCCCGAAGGAGCCTTCTATCCTAATGATGTATTTAAAAACCGAACGATCCTTATGATTCATAAGTGAGTTTTATCTTGATTTTATCTCCCTTGAAAATAACTTTTGTATATTCGAAAGGAAGACCATCGCTGGAATAAATTACATCTCTCAGAAGCAATAATGGTCTATCTTTTTTCGTATTCAATAGCTTGGCTTCCTCGCTTGAAGCCGAAACCGATTCTAAAGTTTCATCAACCCGCTTCCTTTGCAATCCATACTCTTCATTTAAAATGACACACAGTTGCTCTTTTTCTAAATTTTCTTTCGTTAACTGAAAACTGTATTTAGGGCTGACATAGGAAATATGAATACTAATTGGCTCGTTTCTTATATAGCGAACCCTTTTTATTTTATATACTAAATCATATGGTTGCAATTTGAGGCGCTTGGTAACCGTTTGATTACCCTTTTCTGTTTTGATTTCAATAATTTTTGTTGAAATCTCATAGCCCATTTTTTCTAATTGCTCGCGGATGCCGATATAGGCCGGACTCAATGTTTCAATTTTTTCAGAAACAAAAGTCCCTTTCCCTTGAACCCGATATAACCATCCTTCACGAACCAGTTCAGTTAGAACAGAGCGCACCGTCATCCTGCTAAGCCCGTACATACTGCTTAACTCATTTTCTGAAGGGATTTTTTCATCAGGTCCCCATTTTCCTGACTCAATCGCATCTTCTAAAATTTCACGTAATTGCTGATGTAATGGCTTAGGATCATTTCTATCTAACATTTTTCTATCCTTATTGTAATATAATAGTGTCTTATTTAATTAAAGCATATTGTATTTTAACGAAAAAATAAAGTCAAGCACACAATATGCGGTTTGACTTTACCATAAATTTATCTTTCCTGCGCCGATTGTAAAATCAAGTTAGACGACTGAATTTAAGTTGGATAGAGTTCCTGCTCTCTTTGGATTATATTATAAAAAGAAAATGACAACTTTATTTATGCAGCAGCATCATATAACTCTATATACCTAACATTGTTGAAAATAAAAAATGCAATCTCTCCCAGAAAAAGCTTTCAGTTCATAAAGGGTCGCTTTAGAAAATTAATGATCACACAGAACCAGATTCATACGATTCTGTGTGACCATCGTCACATTACATGATCTCTTTCATAAAGGAGATTAATTCATCGTCAGAGAGCTGAACCGGATTATTATTCATGCTGGTCCCGCGGCTTCCAAGAGCCACCTCTGGTATTTCTTCTTCAGGCACATTCAAGAATTTATAATCTTTTTCAATCCCGATTGCCTCATTTAGATCAAATAGGAATTCAATCGCGGCCGTGGTGCCTTCGCCGGGCTTTATAAACTTCTTATTTGTCAGAGCCTCTCCAATTCTATCCATTTTTTCCGAGCAGGCTTTTGCATTCAGACGAACAACATGCGGCAGCGAAATCCCGCAAGCCATACCATGCGGCAGGTGATAACGAATTCCTACAGCCATGCCAAATCCATGAGCTGCACCAAGTCCGGAATTGGCAAACGCCATACCGCCGATTAATGCAGCAGCTGACATACCTTCACGTGCTTCTATATCACTGCCGTCTTTATATGCGCGCTCTAAATATCTGCCTGCCAGCTCGATTCCTTTTAGTGCGAGTCCATCGCTGATTGGTTTTGCACGCAACGTTGTGTACGCTTCTATCAGATGAGTCAGGGCATCGATACCAGAGCTTGCAGTAACAGAAGGCGGACATTCTATCGTAAGAAGTGGATCAACAATTGTGATTGTCGCAACCATCTTGTCATCTCGCATGGATCGTTTGAAGCCTTGTGTTTTGGAACCAAGCACTGCGTTTTTGGTGACCTCGCTTCCTGTACCTGCGGTTGTCGGGATGGCCACAAAGGGGACGGGCTGCTTTTCAACCTTCTTTCCTTTTCCAACCACCTCAAGGTAATCAATAGAAGGCGTTCCGTTGGTAATCAGTGCCGCAGTGGCTTTTCCCACGTCAATGGTGCTTCCGCCTCCTAATGAAATGACCGCATCGCAATTTTGTTCCCCGGCAAAAGTTGCCACCTCATCCACAAGATCAACCGTAGGTTCCCCTGTAACATCACTAAATACAGTATATGTCGCTCCGATTTCCTCTATTTGTTTTGTCAAAGTCTTCATCGCTTCTTTTCTAGAAAAAAACGGATCAACAACCACAAGAAATTTGCTTCCCAGACCTTTAATATTTTCTCCCACCTCGTTGATCGCACCTTGTTTGAAAACTATCTTGTTTGACGTATAAAAAGCAAAATCCATAAATACTGCCTTCTTTCAAAAAAATGCATTATTCTTCAAAATATTGATCCTGATACCGTTTGATCGCAGGAAATACCCGTTTCGATAGATCTTCATAGATGTGTGTGTATATTTCATAAAGCTTCGCATATCGTTCTACATTTTCTGAAATTGGTTCAAGGTAATAATCAACTTGAACCATATTATCAATCGCTTCATGAATATCCTTGTATACACCTGCCCCGATTGCTGCAAACATTGCTGCTCCAAGAGCGGTGGTTTCTTCACATTTTATGGTCTCGATTTTTTTGTTATAAACATCCGCTTGAATCTGATTCCATAACCGTGACTTTGCTCCGCCGCCAACTGTTCGCAATGTTTCTGTTACAAAACCGAGCGTGCGGTCTGCCTCATCAATCATCGATTTCATCTCATAACAAACACCTTCAAGAATAGATCGTGCAATATCATTTTTGTTATGGGAGAAAGATAAACCAGTAAAGGTTGCTCGTCCATTTCCATCAAATCGAGGGCAGTCACAGCCATCAAGCCAGGGAGTATACATAACTCCGTTGGATCCGACTGGAGATTTTTCCGCCATCTCGCCAATCAGCTTATATACGCTCTTGTCTGTCATATCTGCAAAAGCCTGCTCTGTCTGGCAAAAGACATCCTTATACCATCGCTGCGAGGATGCACCGGAATTGGAAGACCCCTCTACCTGCCAGTGTCCTGTTCCAGCATGTCCCATGATGGAAATCTTTCCGTCCGGATGACGCACAGGTTTAGAGCTATAAGCGTGAATTACACCTGCTGTTCCAAGAACACCGGAGATCATACCATCCCTTGCGACACCGGCCCCAACTGCGGCGCATCTTTGGTCCCCGGCGCCGCAGTAAACCGGCGTACCTTCAAGGAGTCCGGTAAGATCAGAAACATTTTTCGTCACGGTTCCAACAAAATCGCCCGGATCCTTTCGTCCTGGATATTTGTTGATATCAATGTCATAAATCTCGGCACGCCTTGGATCAAGTTCAAAAATATCATTATTGGACAACTTAGTGTAAGTCAGACCGGGCTTATCATCCCAGTATTCCTCTGTATTTCCTGTAAACGCACTGATCATGACCGCTTCCAAACCGATAAATTTATAGGTTTTCGCATAAACTTCAGGCATATTTTTCTTGATCCAGAGAAACTTCGGTGTGGTTGCCAGAGGGCCAAAAGGATACCCCGTAAAGTTATAATCTTCTATCTCGCCAATTCCGTTTTCGGCCAGTTTCTGCCTCATATAAGGGAACATTTCCTCTCCCCGAAAGTCATTCCAAAGAATGGAACGGCTCAGGTAATTACCTTCTCTGTCAACAGGAACAAAGGAACAGCACATATGGGTGAAGGAAACGCCTATAATATCTTTTGGATCAACCCCAGAATTTTGTACCGCAAATTTTGTTGAAGTATATAGGAGTTCTACCACTTCTGCTGTATCCTGTTCAACAAATCCGGGACGTGGAAAGTATGTAGGCGTATCGAAATATCCCATTCCCATAATATTACCCTTTATATCAAAAACAACCGCTTTTGTGCCAGTTGTCCCTATATCTACGGCAACAATATATTTTTTCATAATTACCTCCAATCACCTCATTCATTATATAATTTCAAAACGCCGTGATTTTGTATATTGCAATCAGAATAACGCGGTATTAACCGATTTCTTGGAGATATTCTTCATATGCAGCTACAAGCTTGCCTGCGCTTCTGGTGCCAATAAGGCTTACGCCCAGATGATCAAACATATACATGGCCGCCGGGAGAGTAAAGGTTCTTGGAACTCCCGAAACCTTAATCTTTGTATCTTTAGAAAGATTCGCCTTCATGATCTTAACTTGTGAGATATCGGGAAATGCCTGACTTCCCGTTGCCGTTTTAACATAAGTTACTCCGGCTTCACAACAGATCTTTGTCAAATCTGCGATTTCCTGATCGGTAAGGAATCCCACTTCAAAAATCAGTTTGGTGTCACAGTTAGCCGGTTTACAAATCTCTACAAACTTTCTAATTTCGTTTTCAACCAGTTGGTAGTTATGGTCTCTCACCGCTCCAATGTTAACTACCATGTCACAGGCGGTGCACCCCAGTTCAACCATCTTTTCAAGTTCGAAATACTTACATTCTGAAATACAGGCTCCATAAGGAAACCCGATTACAGCGCTTGGTCCGACGCCAGTCCCTTCCAATTCACACTTTGCCAGCGCAGCCCATGTCGAATTGACATTAACCGAATTCACCTGATACTTGGCAGCTGTCTGGCATGCCTCTACGATATCCTTTTCCCGTGTATTCGGAGCCAGCAGGGCGAGATCAAAATGCTTCGCAAATTCTTTTACCGTCATCATTTTCATTATCTCCTTTTCTTAAATAATTATATATAAATGAATAAGGCCAATGAGGATGCTGACAAAAGCTGAACATCGTTAAAGCTCCAAAAGAAATGAACGGTGTATCCTAGGGAACCAGTGCAAGAAGCATCCATAATATTAATGACTTGACGCGCGTTCAGGATATAAAGATCACAATTTGCGTTCTTTTTCCGCTAAATATTTTTTATATTGATCGATTAATTGGATCGCACTTCTTGTCCCTATCAGCTCAACGCCAAGCTCAATCATCCGCAGACATGCGGCTAGCTGAAATTGCCGCGGAATCCCGGAAAATTTCATTTTGGCGCCATTGGCCATATAATCTTTCATGATTTGGAGCTGGTGTTCATTTGGCAGAATATTCGCGCCCGTTCCCGTTTTTACATAATCTACACCGCACTGACAAGCAGTCCTTGCCGCCACTGCGATTTCTTTATCCGTTAATGTTCCAATTTCAAGAATCGTTTTGCACAGAACGTTACGATTGTGACATTTCTCGACTTGCCCCCGGATTTCTTTTTCTACCAGATCAATATTCCCATCTTTAAGCGCTCCGATGTTGATAACCATATCGATCGCCGTCGCGCCATTTTTCAAAGCGTCGTCGATTTCCGCCATTTTCATCTCGGAAGTCAATGTCCCGTACGGAAAGGAAATCGCTGCTCCCACTTTCACATCGCTGCCTTCAAGCGCTTCCGCAACAACGCTTGTCCAGCATGGCGTCGTATAAAAGGCTGCAATATTGTATTCTCTCGCTTGTCTGCATCCCTCGCGAATGGCTTCTTCCTGCGTTTCCGGTGCTAAAATGGCCATGTCGAATACTTTCGCAAATCTTTCAGCAGACATTGTTTTCAGATCAATCATTTTATTTCATCTCCCTAATATCACTATGCCCCTGCATATTCGGGGACAATGCCGATTGCCCGCATTTATCGAGCGCGTCGATAATTTCCGGGGCCGCTCTTGTTCCGATCAATTCCGCGCCAGCCATAATAAAGCAATGGGCGTTTTGCGGCCGGGGGAATTTTATTCCCGCTACTTTTAATTTGATATCTGTCCCTTCAAGCGTTTGCTTCATGATTAAGAACTGATCCATCGATGGGCCGTCAAATTGTCCGCTTGCTGTTTTGGCGTAATCAATTCCAATTTCCGCAACCAATTCACAGGCAATTCTAATTTCTTCGTCTATATAAGAAGGCAACTTCCAAAATATATTTTGTCAATGCATCTCCCGCCGCCTCTTTAAATAACCGCAGTTCTTCTTTGATAACGTCGTATTTCCCTTCTTTATAAAGCGCCGACATTCATAACCGTATCGACGGAGCGCGCGCCGAGCTTGATCGCTTCTTCTGTCTCAAAGGCCTTGACAGGAGGGGTGGAACTTCCAAAGGGAAAATTGATTGCTGCGGCCGGCAATACATCACTGCCTTTTAATTCTTCCTTCATAACCGGGAACCAAAACTGACTGGAGGCATAAAAAGCAGCACAGTTGTCTTTAACGGCATCCCTGCATCCTTGACGAATATCTTTTTCATCCGTGTTCTTTGACAGAACAGAATAATCAAAAAGCTTTCCGATATTATCTTTGGTGTATTTTGATCAATCGACCATTGCCTTTCTCCTTCTCTCATCGTAAAATACTATTTTACTTATTTTCTTATCGACTCATAAAATCTTTAATGTGTTGAATAATCCCCTCCTCATCCAGCTCGTAATACGACAAAACATCATTGTACGGTCCGTTCGTCGCATAGCATTTAGGGATCCCGTGACGGCGCACCGAAACATCCGGTTCTTCGCTAAGCAGCTCTGTTACAAGCGTCCCCAGTCCGCCGTCTTGATAGTGCTCTTCCACGATCAAAACACGCTTTGTTTTCCGCGCCGACTTGAGTATCAATTCTCGATCCAAAGGATAAACAGTCGGGAGGCCAATGTGTTCAACATGAATATGGCCGCCTTTAAGGGTTTTCTCTGCTCTCATCACATACTCGGTCATGCTTCCTGTCGAAATAACCGTTATTTCCGCTCCTTCGCAGATCAATCGCCCTTTCCCTATCTCAAATGAATTGGTATCTTCAAACAAAACCGGTATCGGGGGATTGCCTATCCGCATGTAAACAGGGCCATCGTATGCCAACATTGCTTTCGCGGCTTCTCTGATTTCATTCGGATCCTGAGGCGCCAGGATAACCACGTCCGGAATCATTCTCACGATTGCAAAATCTTCTAAACCGTGATGCGTCGGCCCCAGGTCCGAATAGGTGATCCCGCTGTTTCGCCCTACGATTTTAATGTTTTGATGCATATACCCCACATCGTTTCGAAACATTTCATAGGGGCGACAGGTAACAAAGGACGCGATGGCGCAAAATACAAGAATAAAGCCGCCTGCCGCCATTCCCGCTGCCATCCCGATGGTCCCCTGCTCAGCGATGCCGCATTCGAAATACCGATCCGGACATGCCGTCATAAAATCTGTAAATCCCGAGCTCTTTCCACTATCCGAAGAAAATAACACAATGCGTTCATCCTGTTTTGCAATTGCTGAAACGGACGATCCAAAAACCTTTCTGGGATCATAATATTCTCCAATTTTCATGAAACGGCCTCATAAATTTTTTCTTGATATGAAAGTTTTGCCCTCAGAATCATTTCGCATTGTTCTAATTCTTTCTGGGATGGCTTCCAAAAATGAGAAGACGTTTTGCCTTCTTGCGTTGGAATCCCTTTGGCTTTAACTGTTTTTGCAAAGACAATACTCGGTTTCCCTGCTTCAAAGGGCAGCTTCTTTAACACATCGAGAATTTGTCGCATATCATTGCCATCGATCTCATGAACGGCCCACCCAAACGATTCAAACTTGGCCATAACCGGCTGCATACTAAGAACATCCTCTACGGAGCCGCTGATCTGCAGGCCATTGTAATCAACGAACAGAATCAAATTATCCAATTTGAATTTAGCCGCCTGTGCCGCCGCTTCCCAATTAGAACCTTCGGGCAATTCGCCATCACCCATCATCGCGAAAACACGGCTTTTATCCTTCCGAAGCTTTGAAGAGGCTGCCATGCCATTCGCAATTGCCAGCCCGTGCCCTAATGCGCCCGTGTTCGCTTCTATTCCGGGTAATTTTTGCATGTTCGGATGACCCGGGATCACAGAATTCAAATGGCCGTAAGTATCTAAAATCTGTTTATCGAAAAATCCTTTTTCAGCCAGCACAGCGTATTGCGCCAGGCACTTATGCCCCGCAGACAACACAAAACGATCCCGATCGGATTGATCCGGCATATTCGGATCGATATTCATCTCTGAAAAATAAAGGGCCGTCATGATATCCATCGCAGACAAGGCACCGCCAAGATGACCGTGTCCGCTTGACTTTAACATCCGGATCACATTCAAGCGACATCTTGTTGCGAAACATTCAAGCGCTATTGCCGAGATGCCCATCTTACTTTTCTCCATTAGCCGCGTTCATAAACCGTCTTTGGTAAGAAACCACCTGATTGGCGCTGGCAAAGCGTGCCAGATAATTGGGTTCAGCCGTCAAAACGACGCGTCCTGACATATCTCTGAATTCATCAGAGGCCAACAGCTTGTCAATATCCGGATAATTATCAGCGCCCTCCATGCTGCAAATAATCAATCTGGTACCATCCAAGTTGCTCTGTCTTAACCAGCGCAGATTATGTCTGACCCCGTCGAGGCCGTCTGAACCTTCTTTTGATTCGAAGGAGCGCTGCTTCAAAATCGTTTGCGCGTCTTCTCTGACCTCTTCCAGACCGACGACATCCTTAGCTGAATAATAATCCTTGTCGATCATGAACGTTCGCAGCGCTTCCAGATATTTCACATTCCGGCTGCTGTCAAACAGACTGAGATATTTTTCCATTTCCTGTGATTGCATCAACCGATGGCGGATAAAGGAGTTGATAAAATATGGTTTTGCCTGAAGGGCCAGCGCCGTTTGCCATGTTTCAAACATCAAAGTGAAATTAACCCGATATCCATGTTCTTTGAGCATCAGCGCTAATCGATGGCCCCTAAAGGCATCCGCCGTCCCAGGCTGTGAATACCTTGTGTCTAATTTTTTATCCCCTGTGAGCAATTGGTTAACATTGTCCTTATTAACCGGTCCGGTGTGAGGCACTTTAATGACAACGCGATACTCAGAAAGCATTTCCTTGAATTTTTCTGCCTCTTCCAAAATTTCCGAATCGCTTTTGCCAAAGGGATCATTCAGTTCGACAGAAATATCGGCTCCCGACCCTAGAATTCTCCCTATCTCTGCCATCACTTCGTCTCTGGTTTTAAAACGACGATCGATATTGGCTTTTGGATTATTAATAAACAAATCGTAAATAATGCCAGGATTGCAGGTTAAATTGGCAAGAATATCTTTAATCGGTTCTATTTCATATGGATTGGCACTATCCGCTGAAAAAAGCAAATTGGTCGGTCTTTTTCGGTTGTTTTTGTCATAGGAAATATCTCTTGCTAAATCAGCTAAGAGAACATGGTCTTTGATCTGATAGCGCAGCTTGAAGCCAGCAGGTGTTTCGCTCTTCGGCATATCAAACGTACGAATCACTTTTTTAAAATTATCCGTTACACCAATATATTCGACTAATGCCCTTATCCGGGAAATATCCTCATCATCAATGGGTTGTGTCAGAAAATGATGGACATATTCCTCTTCACCCCGAGCAATCTGTAAATTTAAATCTTTAACTTGATAATAAACATTCATTCTTCTTGATCTCCAAATCTTGTCTTCTCTTTTTTAATGGTCCATATCTGTTTATACAAGTATTTTTTTGAAAATGTGGTTGGGATCATGATCCCAACCACCGCTCAAAAATAATATAACTGTTTAAAACACTCGACTGTCAAGCGCCTCGTATACTTTTGCGAATTTTTCATGTGCCTTGTCGTAGGCTTCAAAATTATCTGTATTCGGCGTATATTCTTCTTTAATTTTAACGGCTCTTTGCGATGCATCATGAACGTCATTATAGGCGCCGACGCCTACACCCGCATACATTGCCGCACCTAGGCAGCCGGATTCACTGGCTTCCAAGATTAAAATCGGACAATTAGACATATCTGCCAGCATTTGACTCCATAACGGCGACTTTGCGGCTCCGCCTGTCAGGCGAATGCTGTTAATGTCAATTCCGGCTGCCTGTTCCGCTTTAACAATGTCCAGCATTTCAAAACTAATGCCTTCCATTACAGATCGGGCGATATCCGCTTTTGTTGTCCCTAAAGACATCCCGACAAATGTTCCTCTCGCACGATCGTTTAATTTTTCTCCTGCAGCTCCCTGTAAATACGGCAAGAAAGTGATGCCATTGGCGCCAATCGGAACGCGCTCGATTTGATGGTTGATAACCTCATAGGGGTCCATATTCACGCCCGCCGCGGATCCCACGATTTTTTCAAGATCGCAGAAAGTATCCCGATACCAGCGATAACTGGATGCCGATGTGTTGGAAAACGCTTCAATCGTATAATTTCCGACGCCATGATTTCCCTTCACAACCAGTTTTCCCTTCGGGTCCCTGATGTTTTTATCGGAAATCACGAAACAGGATCCAAAGGTTCCCATTACCATCACGGCCGTTCCGTCATCTACCCCTCCGGAGCCGAAGGTGTTGCAATTCTGGTCATGAGCGCCCATGCAAACCGGTGTTCCCTCCGGCAAACCTGTTAACTTTGAAATTTCGGCGTTAACGCAGGCGACCACTTTTCCTGGCCCTGCAATAATTTTTGCCCTTTTGCTCAAGGGAATGCCGACAATATCATGAATCTTTTTCGACCACTGATCCGTATTAATGTCCATCATGCCTTCGCGACTGGCCGAAGAAAAATCCGTATAATAATCATCTGCGCCTAACTGCTTTAAAAAATAATCCTGATGCGTTGAAAACAGGGCCGTTTTATCCCAGTTTTCCGGTTCGTTCTGCTTGAGCCAGATCAGCTTCAAAATGCTGAAAACAAATCCGATCGGGTCGCCTGTAATTTGATAATGCTCTTTTCTGGTAATATATTTTGTGTACCATTCAAGTTCTTTGTCAGCACCTCTCAAATCCTGCCAACCGACAAAGGGCCTGATCAGCTTTTCATCTTGATCCAGCATGCCAATGACAGAACCCTGCGATGAAAGGCCCACCCCTAAAATATCTTTTGGCTGAATGCCTGACTTCTCAATAGCTGTCTTGCAAGTCGCATACAACGCAGGCGTAATATCCTCCGGAATTTGTTCCACCCAGCCTTCATGGGGATAATAACAAGGATATTCTCTGTAATCACTGCCAACCAATTTCCCTTCGAGATCAAACACACAGACTTTGCATCCGGTCGTTCCGGCGTCCATGCCCACTAAATATTTACCCATTTTCTCCTCACTTCTTCTTCAATGATTAAATATCCGTTTTATTTACCCGCGTAAGCCGGAATAATCCCGATCTCTCTCAAATCGTCCACCGCGTCCAGGATTGCCGGCGCCGCTCTCGATCCGATCAGTTCCGCTCCGGCTAAAATAAAACAGAAAGCATTTTGAGGTCTTGGCGCTTTTACGCCGGCCACTTTCACTTTCGTTTTGCTCCCCCTAACCGCATCGGCCATCCGCTTGACTTCCATTATGTCGGGGCCTTCATACTGTCCCGTCGATGTCTTAACCCAATCGATGCCAGCTTCCGCAACCAACTGACAAGCCGTTGTGATTTCTTCTTTGGTCAAGCAACACGTTTCAATAATCATCTTTGTCATGACGCCTTGAGCCGCACGGACATAATCATTGAATTCCGCCTTGATTTTGTCATATTTCCTATCTTTTAAATCCCCGACATTCATAACATTATCTAAAACAGTGGCTCCCTTTTTAACAGCTTCTTCCGTTTCAAAGGCCTTCACAGCACTCGACTGCTGGCCAAAAGGGAAACCGATTGCCGCGCCGACCATGATGTCGGTTCCTTTTAGTTCTTCCGCAACGATGGGTGTCCATTCTGAGGATGAAAAGCAAAAGGCCTTGCAATTATATTCAATCGCTTCTTTGCAGCCTCTTCTGATTTCTGCTTCTGTCGTTTGTTTTGGCAATACGGAATAATCGAATAGCTTCCCCATATCCCATTTTGTCATTTTAGATAAATCGACCATAACGTTCCCTCGCAATTTTATTCACTTTCTGACGGTCCTTCATATGCCGGAATCATCCCGATTTTTCTCATGGTGTCCAATGCATCAATAATCTCCGGCGCCGCTCTCGATCCGATCAGTTCCGCACCCGCTAATAAAAAGGCGTATGCATTTTGCGGCCGCGGATATTTGACGCCGGAAACTTTTACCTTTGTTTTGCTATCTTTTAGTGTGTCAACCATGACGAGAACCTGTTCCATTGTCATGCCGTTATATTGACCTGATGATGACTTCGCCCAATCAATGTCTGCTTCGGCAATCAGTTTACACGCCGTTGCGATTTCTTCATCGGTCAACATCTCTGCTTCAATAATCATTTTTGTCATGACTGGGCCAGACGCTTTTTTAAAGTCTTTAAACTCCTGAAGCACTTGGTCATACTTTTTATCTTTCAGTGCCCCCACGTTCATACAGCAATCCAATACGGTAGCGCCCACGCGAACAGCTTCTTCTGCTTCAAAACACTTAACGGCGCTTGTTTGCTGCCCGAAAGGAAAACCCACCGCTGCGCCAACGAGCAAATTGGTCCCCCTTAGCTCTTCCGCAACAACTTTAGTCCAATATGAAGAAGAGAAACAAAAGGCCTTGCAATTATATTCGATCGCTTTTTTACACTCTTTCCGAATAACATCTTCCGTTGTATCTTTAGGCAGAATTGCATAGTCAAAGTGTTTCCCTAAATCATGTTTTGTCATATGTTTCCAATCGATCATAATTTTTCCCCTTTTTATATTGCTCTGTCATGACAGTTTGATTATCTCTATTATACCATCATGTATATACATGTCAATATAATAATTAAACTATTTCATTTTATTTGATCGCTCTTTTTATCTCGGTTATATCGTCTATTAAATATAACGGCGTGAGATTTTGTAACACGTTCTTTTCGCCATATCCATAAGTCACCATGCAGACATCAATCCCCGCATTTTTTCCTGTCAAGTAATCCGTCTTCGTATCACCGACAAGAATCGCCTCCGTTTTGTTGCATCCATAAAAATCTAATATTTTTAAAATGCAGTCCGGGTCGGGCTTGGGCTTGTCCACATCATCCGCAGTCACGATCACATCGAAATATTTCATCAAATCGAATTTTCGAAAAATTTTTTCTGTCGCACTTCGGATTTTAAATGTCGCAACCGCCAGATGCTTATTTTGTTGTTTATAACCGTCTAGAATATCGACGACGCCAGGATAAACCTTTGATGTGTCTGCACAATGCGCCGTGTAATATTCTGAAAAAAGAGGTAATAACTCAAAATCGATCAGCTCTGACTTATCTGCCCCCAAAGCTCTAAGCAGAATATTTCTGGCACCGCCGCCTATACAGCCTCTGATGAATTCATACGGCTTTTCTTCAAACTGATATTTTTTTATAATATATTGAACCGTCTTTACCAAATCCGGACAGGTATCAACGAGTGTACCGTCCAGATCAAAAATAATGTAAGGATATTGTTGATGTGATTCTTTCATTTTGATCCTCTTCTTAAAGTTTTGATAACAGCTCATTATTTGAAAAATATTCATAGGTAATGCCGCATTCGCCAATATCGCGAACTTTTTGGTCCGTTCTTTTATAATCGGCATGATAATCCGAACCGCCAGAGATAATTTTCACACGATTTGAATAATCCCTTTTGACCTTTTGGATGATTTCCTCTTTTGTCAGCTCTCCGCCATACGTTGTTTTATCATAGGTATACGATGCTTCAATGCCGTCCAAGCCTTCTGCGATCAGCGAATCGGTAAAGTCGTCCCGACTCATTTTTCTATCATCCACTCTGACGACGTCATCAATCAAATAAGGGTGCGCAAGAATCGCGATGCCGCCGACCTCATGAATCAATCGAATGATTTCGACTGCTGACGGCTTTTTCCGTTTGATGCTGTATTCCGGGTTATTTCTGCAAAGCAGTTTTGCCTCAATCCAGGTATCCGTATAGCCCTTTTCCGCCATCAAATTAAAAATAATCTTTTTCTGAACATCTTCCGGCTTCCTGGGTATACCGCCATAATTCAGCACTTCGTCCCAAGCGACGGGCATTCCCTTCTCAGTCAGCAGTTCCGTCAACTGATAATAAGAATCGATTTTACTTTGGACAATTTTTCGGTTCATGTCTAAAATTTTTTGATGACGGAAATCACAGCCTAACGCAACAATATGAACATCATCGACGAGCGTTTCACAGGAAAATTCAATTCCGGGAATAAATTGAATCCCTTTTGTTTTTGCATAAGCAACCGGATCTACCATAATGCCATCGACTTCAATCTTTTGAGGCGGAATCACATCATGATCTGTCAATGCCAAAACTTTCACCCCTCGTTTGGCCGCATTGTCTATTAATTCCCGAGGTGTGTCGCCACCGTCGGAACGTATAGAATGGGTGTGCAAATCCACCGCGTAAGGCGCGCGATCCATTTGACTGAATAATCTGATATGCTTTCTCGCCACCTCTTTCACACCATCTCCGACAAACGCATCTAGCTTGAGCGGATCATTTTCCTGCGGATTTTCATCCATGTATTTCCGCATCCCCTGACAATATGCGATTTTAATCGCGGTTGATATGTTTACTTTGGCCGCCCCGGATTCAATCATCCGGTCGAACATCTCCGCTGATAGTCCCGTTCCCCCGTGTAAAACAAGGGGAACCGGCGAAAACGCATTGATATCCTGCATCAGCTTATAATTTAAATTAATTTCACCTTTGTAAACACCATGAGCGGTTCCGACAGCGGGAGCCAATGCATCAACCCCTGTCTCCGTCATGAATTTTTTACAATCTTTTGGATTTGCAAATGCACCGCCGTCCTTTTTCACGACGATATCATCTTCAACACCGACGATCGCTCCGAGTTCCCCTTCCACCGTTGCGTTACGCTTGTGCGCGTAATCCGCAATAATTTTTGTGTTCGCAATATTTTCTTCCAGGGATAATTGCGAACCATCATACATGACTGATGACCATCCGGCATCGATGCATTTTTTCGTATATTCAATATCCCGAGAATGATCCAAGTGAATGGCCACATTAATTTTTGCATTTTGAGCAAGCGGCTTTAAAATATCCATTAATTCTTTTGCGCCAAATACTTTGACCGTTTTGACTGAAGTCTGCAAAATAACATCCTGTTTTAAATCCTCAGCTGTTTCAACAACTGCTTTTGCAGTCAATTCATTTACGATATTAAATGCGCCAACCGCGTAATGATTTTTTTTCGCCTTTTCAAGCATTGTTTTCATATTAACGTATGTCATTTTTGACTCCTTTCATTAAAAACAAACTTCCTGTTATCTATATACTAGTATAGACAAGTAACCATGAAAATAAAGGTCATTTTTTGTTGACGAACTAGACTTTTTTGCATCCTTTACATTTTTTATTCACTATTTTTGATGCCATATAAATAACGATTATTGATAACGTAAAATTGCGCGCACAAAAAAGGCCCCCGAAGGAGCCTCCTGATCTTATAGGTGATGAACAGCCGGACATTAATCCTCTTTCAGATAATAGGTGCCCAGCGCATCGGCTGCGATAATGGCCGCCGCCAGGCTTTCCGGTGTCACTTCAAAGGGCATGTTCCCCATTGTGTCCTCCGGCGCGCAGGCCAGCTTGGCCACTTCCATGATTTTTTTTTCGTTCACTTCCTTCACGCCAAGCCCTTCGAGATTGACCGGCAGCCCCAGCGTCGTGCAGAAGTCGAGCACTTCATCCAATTCGTCTTCCGAACGGTTTTCCAACACGAGCTGCACCAACGTCCCAAAGGCCACCTTTTCCCCGTGGTACATTTCGTGGGTTTCCGGCAGGGCGGTAAAGCCGTTGTGGATGGCATGAGCCGCCGCCAGACCGCCGCTTTCAAAGCCGACACCGCTCAGGAAGGTATTCGCTTCGATCACGTTTTCCACCGCGGCGGTGCACACGTGATTTTCAATCGCGAGCTTGGCTTTGAGCCCGTCCGCCATCAGGATGTCAAAGCAGAGCCGCGCCAGATTGATGGCCGAATTAGTCACGTGGCCGCCGCTCATCACAGTGGACTGGCTGTCACAGGTCGCCTGGGCTTCAAAATAAGTCGCCAGCGCATCCCCCATCCCGGCGACAAAAAGACGGACCGGCGCCTGTTTGATGATATCCGTGTCCATGATGACCATTTCCGGATTCTTCGGCAGGACCAAATACGCTTCGAAGACGCTGTCTTCCGTATAAACCACGGACAGGGCCGAGCAGGGCGCATCCGTCGAGGCGATGGACGGCGCCACGATCACCGGCAGTTTCTCATAATGCGCAACGGCTTTCGCGGTGTCGCAAACTTTCCCGCCGCCGATCCCGACAACCACATCCAGGCCTTCATCCTGAACCACTTTGCGCAGACGATCGATTTCGGCGTTGCAGCATTCTCCGCCGAAAGGTTCGGACACATATTTTAAGCCGGCCGCTTCAAACCCGGCCTTTAGATTATCGTTTTGTGTGCGCATCATGGTGCCGGACAATACCGCCAATGCCCCTTTGCCGAAAGTCGCGACGTAAGCCGGCAGCTTTTGCAGCTCCCCGGCGCCCTGGATGTATTTCCCCGGCGCCTGAATCATTTTTTCCATGGTTTCTCTCCTCCCAAAACAATACACGTGCTGCCAATCATATATCGACATTATTTTAACAAGTCTTTTTTCGTTTTGCAAATGTTTTCTGTCTTTTTATCATTATTTCCACATCGACCATTGAACTGCTGCAATCCTGCTTTTTATGCTCCTGTTTTCAAAATCGGACACAAAAAAATCCAGGATGTTTCCCTGGATTAAGTGATCCTAAAATGGTGCGCTCGAGCCGATTCGAACGGCCGGCACATGGCTTCGGAGACCATTGCTCTATCCAACTGAGCTACGAGCGCAAATTTTACGCTCATTATTATAATATACGCCCCGGGCAAATGCAAGCGCGATTTTCAAATCGGCCGGCGGCTCAGATCATCATCGCGACGGCGCAGCCAGATCAAGCCGACGGCCCCGACCACAATCAGCGCAAGGCTCGTCAGCTGGGCTGTGCGCAGTCCGAAAAGCATCAGGCTGTCGGTGCGCAAACCCTCGATAAAGAAGCGCCCGACGGAATAGCCGATAAGATAAACGAAGAGCAATTCTCCTCGATTTCTCTGGAGCCGCCGTTCGAAAATAAAAATTAAAAACAAAAAGACGAACACATCCCAGATGGATTCGTAAAGAAAAGTGGGATGCACCTTCACAAGGCCCATCACCGGATCGTCCACCGTGATGGCCCAGGGCAAATGCGTCACCGTCCCGTGGGCCTCCTGATTGAAAAAATTGCCCCAACGGCCGATGGCCTGCCCCAGGGGCAGCGCCGGAATCACCGTGTCGGCCAGATCCCGGAAGACGATTTTTTTCACCCGGCAAAAAATCACGCCAACGAGAACGCCAACCAAAATCCCGCCGTGGATCGCCAGCCCCCCGTGCCAGATCGCAACGATCTCCGACGGGTTGCCGCGATAATAATTCCATTCAAAAATTACATACCACAGGCGTGCGCCGACCACCACACCGGGGATCAGCGCCAGAAAAAAATCGGTCACGTCGTCCGGCGAAATGCCTGTGCGTCTGCAGCGCCGCCAGGCAATCACCATGTCGAGCATCAGCGCACCGGCGATGAGAATGCCATACCAGCGCACCGTGATCCCGCCGAACTGAAAAGCGATCGGATTGGGCTGACTCATGACTCGTCCTCCTGTTTTTGTTCTTTTTTTTGCGCCCGCGCCAAAGCCAGCATCTCCTCTGCGTGGGTACCGGCCGAAGCCGTGACGGCCGCGCCGGAAAGCATCCGCGCGAGTTCGTCCCGGCTTTCCGACGGCGACAGCGCATCAAAGGCCACCTGAGTCGACTTTTCGTCCGCGCTTTTAACCACCTGAAAATGTGCATCGGCCATCGCCGTGATCTGCGGCAGATGGGTGATGCAGATTACCTGACGTTTCCGGGAGAGCGCCATGATTTTTTCCGCCACGGTCTGGGCCGTCCGGCCGGAGATGCCCGTGTCGATTTCGTCAAAAATCATGGTTTCCATGCGGTCGAGCTCCCCAAAGATACACTTGATCGCCAGCATGATGCGTGAGATTTCCCCGCCGCTGGCCACTTCCTTCAGCGGACGCAGGGGCGTTCCCGGATTCACCGCGATCTGAAAGGTGATGGTGTCGCTGCCCCAGGGCGAGATGATTTTCTCATCCTTTTCGATTTCAATTTTAAACCGGGCCCGGTTCATGGCGAGATCGGCCAACTCTCCCTCGATGGCGCCGGAAAGGGTTTCCGCCGCGCGCAGGCGCTCTGCATGCAGCATGGCCGCCGTTTCCCGATAGTCCTTCCAGAGGGTTTTATATTCGTGCTTCATCGCAATCAGACGATCGTCATGATGGGCCAGGTCGTCCAATTCTTCGGCCAGCTGCTCGCCGTAGGCCACGATTTCCTCAACCGTCGCCCCGTATTTGCGCCGCAACCCTTCGATAAGTGCGAGCCGCTGCTCCACCGATTCGAGCCGTTTGGGATCAAAGGCCATATCTGACAGGTAAACGCCCAGTTCGCCGGATAAATCTCCGAGGCCGTCCAGCGCATCCTTCACCGTCTGCCGATAGGGCGCAAAGGTCTCGTCGATTGCCGCCAGTCTGGCCAGGCGCTCCTGCAGTCTGGCCAAATTTTCCAGCGCACCGGCACTTTCGCCATCGTCGCCGTCGAGCAGGCTCCGGGCCTCCCCGGCCAGCGAAAAGAGCATTTCCCCGTTCTCCAGAATGCGCTGCTCCTTCTCCAGAGCGACGTCTGCCGCCGGGTCCAGATGCGCCTCGCGAATTTCCGCCAGCTCGAAAGCGATCATTTCCTTGCGGCGTTCAATCTCCCGGGCATCCTTTTCCTGAGCGCGGATGGTCTTCGACAAGGTTTTGAGCTTATCGGCCTGCTGCCTCGTTTTAAGCAGCAGCGCCGCCACCGGCGTGCCGCCCCAGGCGTCAAGCAGCCGCCTTTGGGCCTCGCTTTGAAAAAGGGAGTTGTTTTCATGCTGACTGTGAATATCCACCAGATCCCGGCCCAGAGTCTTTAGCTGAGCCACGGTCATCGCGTAGCCGTTGACACGGCACACATTGTGCCCGCTGCGGCTGATGGATCGGGTGAGGATCAGTTCATCGTCCGGTGTGGCAATGGCCATCTCGGCCAGATGCTTGTGCACGGCGCTGTTTTGATCGAAGCTGAACACCCCCTGCACTGACATACGGTCAGCGCCCTGGCGAATATTCTGTTTATTGGCCCGCTGGCCGAGAATCAGCGTCAGCGCATCGATCACGATGGATTTCCCGGCGCCGGTTTCCCCGGTGATCACATTGAGATGGCGGTCCCAGTTGATATCCAGTTGCTCGATCAGCGCATAATTGGTTATCGATATCCGTTTTAACACAGCGCCCTCCTTTCGCGGCCTCCGCGCCTCTTGATGGCCTTTACTGCGGCTGCTTCATCAGTTTCCGGAAGCGATCCGCCACATGGAGCACATCCTTCTCGTTGCGCACCGCCACAAAAATGGTATCGTCCCCGGCAATGGTCCCCACGATTTCCGGCCACTCCAAACCGTCGATGGCGATAGCCGCCGCCTGCCCCATGGCCGGCAGGGTGTGAATCACCACCAGAAAGGCCGCGGTATCCACCGTCAGTACCGACTCGCGAAACACGGCCTTGACCCGCTCGTCGTAAAGATTGGTGCGGTCGCGCATCGAAGCATATTGCTGGCGGCCGCGGCTGCCCCCCACTTTGATTAGCCCGAGCTCTTTGATATCTCGGGAGACGGTCGCCTGGGTCACTTCAAAGCCTGCGCGTTTCAGATGCTCGGCCAGTTCCTCCTGGGTTTCAACATCGTTTTGTTCAATAATTTCCAAAATTTTCGATTGTCTCGAAATTTTCATCTTTGCGTTTTCTCCCCTGGTTCTCTCGTGTCGGTCAATTTATTAATGATCCGTTAATTTACGGCGCAGCTGCTTGAAAAAGCTCATATTTCCAAACAAGATCAAATTGGTTTTATAGGGGGCGCGGGTGATGCGGACGCGCCCCCGCCGATTGATCGACAGCGAAACCTGCCCGTCGGCACACACATCGATACCGTGATTGCGTCCGGAAAAGCTGATGTCCACCACGGCGCGTCCCGGTAATACATAAGCGCGGTCGTGCAGCCGGTGCGGGCAGATGGGATTGATGAGCATGATGTTGGCCCGGGGATCAGCCACCGGCCCCCCGGCCGAAAGCGAATAGGCGGTCGAGCCCGTCGGTGTCGCGACGATCAGTCCGTCGGCATAAAAGGTATCCACCAACTCGCCGTCCACCGCTACCGTCAAATCGATCATCCGGATCCCCGCCGCTTTGATCACCACGTCGTTGAGCGCGCTCTGCTTTTCGACGGTCCCGTCCTCCCGGGTCACCTGACTTTCGAGGAGCATGCGCTGGTCCAATTGGTAGTCGCCTTTGCACAAACGCGCTAAAATCGCCTCACAGGATTCCGCGTCGCCTTCCGTTAAAAACCCGAGCTTGCCGAGATTGATGCCGCAAATCGGCGTTTCATACGCGCCGACTTGTCGCGCCACACCGAGCAACGTCCCGTCCCCGCCGAGGGTCACGATGCAGTCCGGCCGGGAGAAAAAGGTATCCTTGGGAACCCCCGCTACACCGGCAAGCTCTCCCAATTCCGTCAGCTGGCGCTGAAGCATCATCGTTTTGACGCCCCGATCGCCCAGATAGGCCACGCATCGCCTGGCCATTGCCACCGAAGTCTGCTTATCAAAATTAATATAAATGCCGATTTCCTCAATTTTAACGCCCGGCACGTTTTTGTGTCTCATTTGCTTTTCTGCTGATTCCAATCTATTTTGTCTCCTCGGATTCTCCGTTTTGATAATGGCTGTGTGCACGCGCCACCAACGCCTCGATGGCGGCCGCCCCGCTCACCGTTTCGTCATGCACCACCTCGGCCGCCGACGCCTCTTTTCGGGCCAGACATAAAAATTCAATATTGCCCTTGGGCCCGCGGATCGGCGAATAGTCGAGCCCCGCCACCGAAAATCCCGCCGCCTCAATGCCGACGGCGGTCTGCGCGATCGCTTCCCGGTGAACGGCCGGATCCCGAACGACCCCATGCTTGCCCACCTTTTCCTTGCCGACTTCAAACTGGGGCTTGATCAGCCAAATGCCCAGCGCCCCCGGCTTCACACAGCGGTCAGTCGCCGGCATCATTTTGAGCATCGAGATAAAAGACACATCCATCACCGAGCCGTCGGCGGGGGCATCGAGTCCCGGCAGCGTGCCCGGCTCGGCGTAGCGAAAATTCGTCCGCTCCAGGCAAACCACCCGGGAATCGTTGCGCAGTTTCCAGTCAAACTGGCCGTAGCCCACATCCACCGCGATCACCCTGGCCGCGCCGTTTTGCAGCAGGCAATCCGTAAATCCGCCGGTGGACGCGCCGATGTCGAGAAACGTCTTGCCCGCCACCGGAAAATCGAATACGCGAAGCCCCCGCGCGAGCTTAAGCCCGCCCCGGCTGACAAAGGGAATCGCATCGCCCTTAACCGTCACCTGATGCTTCCCGAGCATCACGCTCACCTGGTCGCCGGCCTTGGTATGCACCTGGCCGTCCACACGGACAAGGCCGGCCATGATGGCCTTCTTGCCCCTTTCCCGGGTATCGAAAAATCCAAGCTTCACCAACATTTTATCCAATCGCTCTTTGTGTTTGCTCATTAATTTTTCCTGTTCACCAAATTCTGGACGGCCGCGATGGGACCGGCGATCGCGCTGACGATGGCCGTTCCGTTTTTCATGGCCACATCCTTGCCGATGGCTTTGCCGCCGACGGTGAGACAGGCCACCGACGCGGCGATGATTAACCCGACGAAGGACGAATCCGCCAAGCCGTAAAACCGCACCAGCTGTGCCGTGATCGATACGGAAATCCCGCCGGACACCACGCCGCAGATGTCCCCGATCACATCGTTGCACACCGAGGATACCTTCGCCGCATTCTTCACAAGCCACACGGCCGTTTTGGCTCCCCTTCTTTTACGGGCTGCCATCGCGTTAAAAGGCTCCAGACTCACAGAAGCCACAGCAATGCCCACAACGTCCGTCGCGATGCCCAGGGCGATAATCGCGATCAAAATCACAAACGAGATCAACAGATTGGCGTTCGACAGCACCGTGTCCGACAGATAAGTGATCACCATGGTCGAACAAAATGTACCGACGCCCACCAGGGCAATCCATCGCCGATGGGCCTTGGCCTCCTGCTCCTTGCGCGTTATTTTTTTAGCATTTGTTCTGGCCTGTGTCTCCCCCGGTTCTTCCGGCGCGTTTTGACGAGACCTTCGCTTCATTTCGCTCATATTTTTTGACAAGCTCCTCTATCCGGGGCATCGACTCTGTCCATCTTTGCCGCCCATGCATAAAAAGCCGCATAAAAATTCATTTTCGATTTCTATTATAACGTAAATTAAAGCCGACGCAAACGGGCGCAACAAAAAAGGACCATGCCGCATGCATAATCCTTTTGCAAGATGACGGTGCCGCGAGTAAACTTTGCAACATAGGTCCAGCAGGGTTTCCCAAAAGCTGACCGGCCTGTCGCCGGGCCGACGGTTTCCCTCTACAGCTTTTCCGCCTCGTTTCCGAAAGCGGGGCTGGATTGCCACTGAGTGTGCACTATAATCCCCACAGCATCTCTTGCGAGCAGCCTAGGCGTTTTCCGCGGCGGCGCTTTTCGATCCTTAGCCTCTTTTGCAGAAGGGGTTTCGGATGCAATATTTCTGGAAAATCGGGCCCTGATTCCCCAAAAACTGTCAATCCATCCACCCGAACCACTCAAGGCAGGCTACGCTGGTTCAAAATCTTTCCGGGCCACAACAGGCCCTGACTCATTCCCAGGTTTTCCCCCGACTCACAGTCTGCGGCTTGCTGCGAAAAGCATCGCTGGATTGTTACACCGCAGATGTGGCATCGTGGTCTCCACGGAAGCAGGGTCGAGGCCTACATGCCATTGCAGGTTGCCCCATCTTCCTTAACCCCCTGGCGAAACCCTCGACTGGGCGTCAAAGGCAACCCCAAGGGACTTCATCGATATGCCCTTCGACGGATTTTTAGGCCCGCCCTGGTGATCGAAAGCCCCGACTAGGATACTGTGTCATCTCCCGCGCATTATACCACAAACGGCCGGTTTTGGCGCCGCCCGCGTTGCATTTTTAACGCCCTTAGGGTATCATTAAGAAAATTTGACGGCACTGCCGCCATCCAAAGGAGCATCCCATGAACTACAAAGAAGCCTTTATCGAATTGATGGTCCGCTCGGGGGTTTTAACCTTCGGCGACTTCGTCACCAAGAGCGGTCGCAAAACGCCGTATTTTGTGAATACCGGCAACTACAAAACATCGGAGCAAATCGCCAAGCTCGGCCAGTATTACGCCGCCTGCATCAAAGATCACCTGGACGGCATCGATTTTCTTTACGGCCCGGCCTACAAGGGCATTCCGCTGGTGATCGCCGCGGCGGCCTCGCTCTACCGCGACCACCATGTGACCATCCCCTATTGCTTCAACCGCAAGGAAGCCAAGGATCACGGCGAAGGCGGCCAAATCATCGGCTACCGCCCGCAAAACGGCGATACGGCCATGATCATCGAAGACGTGATCACCGCCGGCACCTCGGTCAAAGAGTCGGTGCCGCTGCTCACGTCCCTGGCCGAGGACATGAAGGTTGCCCGTTTGATTATCGCCGTCGACCGCATGGAAAAGGGCGACGGCGGCAAGACGGCCATTCAGGAAATCGCCGACCGTTTCGGCATCACCACCACCCCCATCGTCACGATCAAAGAAATCGTCGCCTGTTTGCACAACCGCGAAGTGGACGGCCGCATCGTGATCGACGACGCCATGAAGGCCCGCATCGAAGATCACCTTGCCCAATACGGCGCCTAAACAAAAAGCCGCACCAAAAAAAGAATCGCCGGCATCACGCCGACGATTCTTTTTTGATTGCTTGACGGCCCTGTTAAGTCGCGCTGGCATCCGCCGCTTCCTTGCGCAGCTCCGCGTTCATAAAGCGATCGAGGTCGCCGTCCATCACCGTTTGGATATTGCCCACTTCCACCCCGGTGCGGTGGTCCTTCACCATCGTGTAGGGATGAAACACATAGGAACGGATCTGGGAGCCCCAGGCGATTTGCGAATAGTCGCCCACAACGTCCTCCAGCTTTTCCTTTTGTTCCTGCTCCATGATTTCCACCAGTTTGGATTTGAGCATGTTCATCGCCACTTCCCGATTCTGGTGCTGACTGCGCTCGTTCTGACACTGCACCACCACGCCGGTGGGGAGGTGGGTGATGCGGATGGCCGAAGACGTCTTGTTGACGTGCTGGCCGCCGGCCCCGCTGGAGCGATAGGTATCCACGCGGATGTCGTCCGGATTGATCTCGATTTCCACCGAATCGTCCACCTCCGGCGTCACGTCGAGGGATGCAAACGAGGTGTGGCGCCGGCCGGAAGAATCGAAAGGCGAAATGCGCACCAGCCGGTGCACGCCGCGCTCCGTCTTCAGATAGCCGTAGGCGTTGATGCCCTCGATGAGCAGGGTCGCGCTCTTGATCCCGGCAATATCCCCGGGCTGGTAGTCCAGCTGCTTGATTTTATAGCCCTTGTCCTCCGCCCAACGGGTGTACATCCGCAGCAGCATCGACGCCCAATCGTGGGATTCGGTGCCGCCGGCCCCCGGATGCAAAGAGATGATAGCATTGCTGCTGTCATATTCACCGGAGAGCAGCATCTCCAGCTTGAAGCCTTCGAACTTTTCCTGAAAGGCCGTGAGCATCTGCTCGAGCTCGTCCAGGCCTTCGCCCTCTTCCGCCAGCTCATACATCACCGCCACGTCGTCGAGTTCTTCTTTGACCTCGTCGTAGCGGCTGCGCTTGCGTTTTAAAATCGTCTGCTCCTTGAGCACCTTCTGTGCGTTTTTCTGGTCGCTCCAAAACGCCGGATCTTCACTTTGCGTTTGCAGTTCTGCCAGCCGTTCATCGATCACCGGCAGATCCATGGATTTGCCCAGAGCGGTCAGCTCCGCGTCCATGCCGGTGATCGCCTGCTTCGCTTCGTATAAATCGATCAATGCTTTTTCCTTTCTGGGCCTTAGGCATATCGCCCGTGACAATTTTTATATTTTTTTCCGCTGCCGCAGGGACAAGGGTCGTTGCGGCCAATTTTTTTATCCCGATGGATGGTCTGCTGCTTTTCGTCCTGTCCTTCAATCTGGGATTCGTTGGTGTGCATCGTCGCCTGCTGCCGGCGCGCCTGGGGCGACACCTTGATCTGCACGTTATAGATATATTTGACGGTCTCTTCCTGGATGGCGGCGTTCATCTCTTCAAACATAGTGAAGCCCTCTTTGGTGTATTCCACCACCGGATCGTTCTGACCAAAGGCCCGCAGCCCGATTCCCTGCCGCAGCTGGTCCATGTCGTCGATGTGAAGCATCCACGCCGCATCCACCGCGCGCAGAAGAATCATCCGTTCCATGTCCTGCATCTCGTCGTCGCCGAGCAGATTGACCTTCGCCTGATAGTTTTCGTCACAAAGTGCGCGCAGACCGGCTTTCAAATCCTCAACGCTACTGTTTTCATCGACCTTCAAGCGATCGACCGGCAAAAACTCGCCGAAGTATTTTTTAATCTTGTCCACGTTCCAGTCGGCATAGGCCGGGCCGGCGCTGGTGTACATATTCACGTAATCGTCGATCAGATCGTCCGTCATCTTGCGGATCTGGTCGTGCATATTCTTGCCGTCGAGCACTTCCTGCCGCTGGGCGTAAATGATCTCCCGCTGCCGGTTCATCACATTGTCGTACTGCAGCACGTTCTTCCGGATGTCAAAATTGCGGGCCTCCACTTTTTTCTGGGCATTTTCGATGCCGCGGGTGAGCATCTTGGAATCCAGCGGCGTGTCTTCGTCCATGCCGAGGGTTTCCACCATGCCCTGAATGCGGTCCGAGCCGAAAATGCGCATCAAATCGTCTTCGAGGGACACAAAAAACTGGGTCGAACCCGGATCCCCCTGCCGCCCCGAACGGCCGCGCAGCTGATTGTCGATACGGCGGGACTCGTGGCGTTCGGTCCCGAGGATGTGCAGCCCGCCGAGCTCGGCGACGCCGTCCCCCAGCACAATGTCCGTCCCGCGGCCGGCCATATTGGTGGAGATAGTCACCGCGCCACGCTGACCGGCCTTGGCGATGATCTCCGCTTCCTTTTCAAGGTATTTCGCGTTGAGCACGTTGTGCTTGATGCCTTCCCGCTTGAGGTATTTGCTCAAGAGCTCAGACTTCTCGATAGAAATCGTCCCGATCAAAACCGGCTGACCAGTGGCATGCCGCCGCTTCACATCCGCCGTAACCGCCCGGAATTTCCCTTCCTCCGATTTATAGACCACATCGTTGAGGTCCTCGCGGATCATGGGTTTGTTGGTAGGAATCGTCACCACGTTCAGGTTATAAATCGTGTTGAACTCTTCCTCTTCGGTTTTGGCCGTCCCGGTCATCCCCGAAAGTTTGTTGAACATCCGAAAATAATTCTGGAAGGTGATGGTCGCCATGGTCCGGGATTCCCGGTTCACGGTAACGTGTTCCTTGGCCTCGATGGCCTGATGCAGACCGTTGGAATAACGCCGTCCCGGCATCTGGCGCCCGGTGAATTCGTCAATGATGATGATTTCGCCGTCTTTCACAATGTAATCCACGTCCTTGGTCATCAGCACGTTGGCATGAAGCGCCTGCTCAATGTTGTGCATGACATCCATATTGTCGGCGTCAGCCAGATTGTCGAGACTAAAGAATTTTTCCGCCTTGGCAATCCCTGAAGTTGTCAGCGTCGCGGCCTTCTCTTTTTCGTCTCTATCGTAGTCCTCGGGCTTCAGGCTTTTGGCAAAGGCATCGGCCACTTTATAAAGATCGGTGCTTTTGTCGCCGCTGCCTGAGATAATCAGCGGCGTTCGGGCTTCGTCGATAAGCACCGAGTCCACTTCGTCGATAATAGCGTAATTGAGATCGCGCTGCACCTGCTCGGATTTTTCGACCACCATGTTGTCCCGCAAATAATCAAACCCGAATTCATTGTTGGTTCCATAGGTAATATCGGCGTTATAGGCGGCGATCTTATCTTCAAAGCTCATATCGTGAATAACCAGCCCGACGGAAAGCCCCAAAAATTGGTGGATCTTGCCCATCCATTCGCTGTCGCGCCTGGCCAGATAATCGTTGACCGTCACAATGAAAACCCCTTTGCCCGTCAGTGCGTTAAGGTAGGCCGGCAGCGTTGCAACCAGGGTTTTCCCTTCACCGGTTTTCATTTCGGCGATATCCCCGTGATGCAGCACCATGCCCCCGATGAGCTGCACCGGGAAGTGACGCATGTTCACCGTGCGGTCGGCCGCTTCCCGCACCGTCGCAAAGGCTTCCACCAAAAGGTCGTCCAACGTTTCACCCTGTGCCAGGCGCTCTTTAAATTCCACGGTTTTATGTTTGAGCGCCTCATCCGAAAGCGCCTTGTATTTATCTTCAAGGGCGACGATCTGATCCGCCGCCTTCTGCAATTTTTTAACTTCTTTCTTGCTGGGGTCAAACAGATTTTCCAAAAATCCCATGTTTCAATACTCCAATCCCTTTCGATTCATTCACACGGCTGTCGCCACTCGCCGGCGCCGATAGCCTTCATTGTATGGTTATTTTCACTAAGCTATTAGTATATCATATTTTTGAAAAGGCTTTTTATTTTTTTCAGTCAAATGATAGGCAATCAAAAAAGGGCTGCTGTTCAGCCCTTTTTCTTAAATTTATCTTATTCTTTCGTTTCTTTTTTCTTCCGCCAGAATGAAACGGTTCGGCCTTCTACATTAATCTCGACTTTTTCAAATCCGGCTTTTTCCCTTTCGGCATCGGCCGAAGCCTCCTGAGTCGCTTTTTGTGTTCTTCTGTGGTCTGCTGCCGAAGTCGCTGGTTTTTCCGGCGCGCGAAGTCCCGCACGGCTGTGTTCTTTCTTCAAGCGCTGACGCTCTTCTTCTGAAGAATGAAAGGGATGTTTTGTATCTCTTTCCCTCAGGTGCTCGCCACTGCGTTTGCCTCGCTGGCGCAGCGCTTCGGTTTCCTTGGAGACTTGCTGCCAGACGCTCAGCATCTGTTTTTCGTTATCCCGAGAAGCATCCGTCATCTGCGCGGCCTGTTCATTGCTGTACTTGCGGTATGGGTTAATCTTCTGTTCTCTGGTTCGTTTGGGATTCGCCGCCGTTTTTTCCACCGGCTGCCACGAGGGCTTCTTCTGTTCTGCTGGCGCCGGGGTTTCTTCAATCACTTTGTCTTTTTCAGAAAGACGATCTTGACGGAAATACGTCGGTTCTTGATGTTGATCACTCATTTGCTCTTCCTCCTCCATCATCTGCGGCTGACTATCCGGTAATGTACTGGTTTCCGCCACAACGGATTGTTTTTGGGGTGTCGGTTCTGATCCCGGCGCAGTTTCCACATCGCCAAAGGCCAATCGCCCTTTTTCACGTTCAGCATAAAACGACTGGGTAAAAAAGCCGCTTTCGGCAAAATCATCTTCTTCATCGCGTTCCGATTGAATCGGCTCCTTTTCGCCCCCGATCGGCCGGGTGTCATAGCGTCCAAGATCCTTCAATGCGGTGAAAACCCGGGTGTCATCCGAGTCGGCCGCTGGTTCCGGCGTTTTGATCACATTTTTTTGCCCATGGCTGCGAATCTGATTCAAAAGTTCCGGTGATAGGTCCGGCAAAGTAGCGGTAGCCTCCGGCGCGTCCTCCGCCGGCTTTTCCGATGCGTCTGATGAATCTTCAGAGATCGGCGCATCCGCCTCCTTTGCTTCGGAGGGTTCTTCCGCCGGCTCCGAAGGACGCTCGGTCTCTTCCATCGTGAACAATTCGGCGGAATTATCCTGCAACCAATCCAACGGCTCGGTTTCATAACCGGTCTTTTCTTTATCTGGCAAATGATCCATCTCGTCCGGCGCAAAGATATAATCTTCGGTGCCGAATTCTGTGTCATCTAAAAACGAATCCTCTTCGGCAGGCTGCGCATTCATGCGGTATTGAACCCAGCCGATAATCCCGACAAAAGTCAGCGCGCTGCCGATCGAAAAACCGCCGATACCGCCATAAAACCCGGCGATCTTACCCAGGTAAGGGATCGACACATTAATGCCCAGCATCCAAAGCGTCGTGGTCGACTGAGAAACCACACTGTAAACTGCATTGGTGCCTTTGGAGATTGAGGTAACCAGATGATTGTTTCCCAACGCCTGAACGATATTCGAAGCCACCGGCATCTTGCCGCCATTAATAAAGGAAGCGATAAAGTTTGCCGTCGTTCCTACCGTCATCAAAATGGTCCAGAGATCATCAAAGTTAAAAATCAGTGTGATTAAAATCAAAATATAGCTGACAAAGTTGACAATGGTGGCCACGCCTGTCGCCGCACCCAAATAAAACCACAGGTGTAATCCCAACTGCAGCACGATACCCATCAGCCCCAAAGGCCAAAGTGAAACTTTTTTACTGAAAATCCGTCTGACAGAGCCGCCGCGGACCATCCCGAGGATCAATCCCAATATCATGGCGCATATTATAAACATCGATAACCACCTTCAGTCTGAAATTTTTTCGAAATTTTTTATTGTACATTTGCTTCTGTTATTGCCAATTTCGCTCGTTTCTCTTCCGCATTTCCGCGAAGATAAACTAAGATTAATTTTAAATCAAATGGTGTCTGATGTCAATTCATCCCAATCTACCCGCCCACAAAAATACCCGCCGGAACAGGCGGGTAGAATCATCTGACATTAAAGCGTCGGTTCAATGAGGCCGAAGTTGCCGTCATGACGGCGGTACACCACGTTGACATCATCGGTTTCCGCATTGAGAAAGACAAAAAAATCGTGTTCAAGCAAATCCATTTGCATCGTCGCTTCGTCCACCGACATGGGTTTAATGGCAAATTTTTTAGTTCTAACCACTTTGGGCACATCGACGCTTTCTGCATCTTCTTCATCTTCAAACGCATCAAAGATCAATTTAGGCGCTTCATTGGCATAGCGTTTCTGAAGTTTGGTCTTGTATTTGCGCAGCTGCCCTTCCAGTTTGTCGACAACCGCTTCGATGGAGCTTTTCATGTCGTCGCTCCATTCTTCAGCCCGCAGGATGGTTTTGCCCAGCGGAATGGTCACCTCAAGCATCTGACCATTTTTATCTTTGCTGAAAGTGGCGTAAATTTCTGTTTCCTTATCAAAATAGCGGTCAAACTTTTGAAATTTTTTCTTCAGGATGTCTTTCAAGCCTTCCGATACATGCATGTTTTTGCCATAGATCGTAAATTTCATAATGATAGTCCTCCCGGTCATTATTCGCCGCCCTGCCAACCGCATGCAAAAGCGGCGCCAAATCTTTTGATTTGGTTACGCTTTCATTATAGCATAGTCCGGCGCCATTTGCACTCTTCTTTGCCAAATTTTATTTGCACTCTCTCAAAAGACATCGCTGGCCCATAGGACGCACGCGTCTTCGATCCCCGCCGTTCTTCAGTCTGATGCACATTCATTGTTCTCCCGATCTTAAGCTTGGCTTTCTCGAACTCCCATGCTCGTCGCGGATTATCATTCTTTTTTAAAGTTCTTGCCGCCGCTGCGCACTTGTATGGTATAATATCATCACTTATTTTATAAAAATCAATTTTGTGCATCTGCGCAGATAAATTTCAAATTTCAATCGTGAAAGGAATCCCATGACTTTAAAACGAAAATTTCTGGCCGTCTTTCTGGCTTTCGTTATGGTGGTCGTTGGCAGCGGCGTCATTTATATTTTTAGAGTTCGCGCTAAAATCTCCGGTGATAATCTCGATTCCAGCAAACTCAGTGTCGCTAAACTGCCGAGCGGCGTCACCAATTACGCCGTTTTTGGCATCGACGGCCGAAGCGACGTCGAGGGCAATCGTTCCGACGCCATCATGATTTTGTCCGTCAATTACAAAACCGGGGAAATCACGATAACGTCGGTCATGCGCGATCTCATGGCGCGCATTCCGGCCAGTCGCAAAAACAACATGACCTATGAAAAAATCAACGCCGCTTATAGCTACGGCGGTGCGGCTTTGGCCATTAAAACTCTAAATGAAAATTTTGACTTGAACATCGAGGATTACATTTCGATTAATTTTGACTGCATGATGGAAATGGTCAACGCGGTTGGCGGCATCACAGTTAATATCACAGACGAACGCGTGCTGAAATACACCAACGAGGCCATCGACATGGTCAATGGCACCGAACATACCAACGCGGCTCATCTTCAAATGGGGAAAAATCACTTAAACGGCGCTCAGGCACTGGGCTATTCCCGCAACCGTCACTCCGACGATGATTTCGGCCGGACGGAACGCCAGCGGGAAGTCGTGCAGAAAATCTTAAAAAAGGCGAGCAAAATTGATACCTTCACCGCGCTAAAATTATTTTCCAAAGTTTACCCTTATATCACAACGTCGATGTCCAACGCGGAAATGACCCAGTTTCTGCAGGGCTATCTGCAGACCGACAAAAAAACTTTTGTAAGTCAGCGCATTCCCTTTGAGAATTACTATGCAACACCCACACTGAACGGCATTTCCTATGTGGTACCTAAGACGCTTTATGACACGGCGGTTCAACTGCACAAATCCATCTATGGCAGCAACGTCAATTACACTCCGTCCGCAACGCTGAACACCATCAGTGACGGCATTGTCAGCCGCACCGGCTATGGTACCTATCACGGTTCCGGTGCTTCGACTTCGGGTAATCCTTCCCCTTCCGGCGGCAGCACGTCAAATTACAATAGCTCAGCTCCTAACCGCAGTTACCGCACCCGCAGATATCGTTCTTCCACTGGAACGGCACCATCCCGTTCGGCCGGCGCCGCTGCATCAACGCCAAATACAAGCGCATCGTCGGCAAGTCGATCTCAAAATTAAGCCTAAAAAAACGCCTTTCGGTGAACTAGTCAACAAAAGTAGACAGTGTAAAAAACTATCCAAAGCCCAGTTCAGTTCTGAATTGAACAGGGCTTTTGTACTGCAACGCATAGGCAGGCCGCTCGTTATTGTAATAATCTACAAATGAGGCAGCCATTTCAGCTGCCGTCTCATATCTCTTGTGCCAGCCTTCCGAATAGATTTCACACTTTATCCATCCATTGATGGCCTCTATGACAGGATTGTCTGTTGGCGTTCCTGCTCGTGACATTGATCGAATTTCGTATTTAATGCCTTTATGTCTGATCACCGTCATGTCTGAAGCAATGAGTTTCATTGGCGCCGATGCGTTCCAACGGCCACGCACAATATTGGCGAATCGCTAATATTCTTGTCCCATCATCGGCTTGCGCCAATTGTAGTGTCTTACCCTGGCCCTTATGCCTGCATCTTTACAGCATTTGTGAGCGAGATTGTCTGAGAATAACCTCCCCGTTTCATCTCGAACCATCTTAGCCAGTCGGTGATATCCGTAAGACCGGTGTCTGTGATGGGCATTCCTTAACAATTCTGTCAGCACATCCCGGTCAACTTCATACCTGTTCTTGGTCTCTTTACGAGCCGCCTACTTGTAGTCGCCAGATCGATTAACGTCCATTTCTCTGCACAACTCTGTTATTGGGTATTCATCTTTAAGCGCGTCTACTATTTGAAATTCAAGTCTTTTAAAATAACGAACGCCTTGTCGGCACCAACTCCTTTCGCGATGTAACCTTTTTTAACCGTTCATTCTCAATCTGAAGTTTCTCAACCATGAGCAACAGTCTCTCTTCTTCGGTCAGTTTTTTGCTCGTATGCAATGCTGCAAATTTGTTTCCCGGATGACGCTTATCAGGATTAAGTGCATTTACGTCGCCGTTACGATACTTTTTAACCCAACCGTCTAATGTTCCGAATGGAATCCCTTGCTACTTTGCCAATGTTTTCACCGGATAACCTTCTTCCTCGCACATCAGCACATAGCGTCATCTCTCTTCGTTAGTCCATTTTCTGTTTTTGCCGCCTTTTTTCCGACCTATTAATCATCACACCTCCAATGAAATCATACCATGAAAATAAAGTAGACATGTTTTTTTAACATGTCTACTTTTATCTTATTAGTTCACCCTTCGGCGTTCTTTTTTATTTCCTGCAATATCAGATTCTTTTTAATATTCGATCGGTTCGCTGACCAAGTCAAAAATCGCTTCTTTAAAGGCGCTCACGGCCGTTTCGCACTGTGCCTGGCGCCCGGTTAAAATGGCCCCGCTCATATTGGATTCGGTCGGGCGGCTCCAAAAGCGCACCACATCCACGTTAGCCTGGGTCAGTGCCTCATCGATGCCGACGGCACCATGCATCGCCGGCGCGATCAAATAAGCGATGGATGATCCCTGCTTCAGTTTGTAGGCCTTCGCGAAATAGCTGCCGATACGCGATACGCATTGGGCGTAAATCAGCGTGCTGTCGTCGTCGGAAATGCTGTAGCAGGTCGATGCCTTTTCGGTGAACTCCCGCACATAGCGCAGGCCGCGCTCCACATCGGAAACCATCGGCCCGGAGAGCACCCCGAACACCTGGCCGTCGTTAAATTTGCCGCAACCGCCGTAGGTGGTGTAAATCTGGGCGACCTGCACATTGGATTTTTTGGTCGCATCATCCGCCGCCACATAGCCCACGCCGTCGCAGGCGGTGGTGAACAGGCCGATATCGATGTGCCCGTCCGGCAGATGATATTGTTCGAGCATGCAGTCTTCCACATCGGTCAGCAGCCGATTGGCCACAAATTTCCCGTGGACTAAATCTCCGATCATCTTGGGATCCTCCTTTTTCCGTTCAGCGCTGTTTTATGTGATTTTATTTTAGCATGCATCCGGCGACTTTTCAAGCGCGATTAGCGCGTTGGCCAGCGCGCAAAACGCCGCGCCGTCAAGCTTCTCTGCCCGAACTTTCGGATCGATGCCGGCCGCTGCCATCGCCGCGAGCAACTGATCCTTGGCATAGGCCGTGTTGGTGGTCAGGCTGTTGATTAATGTCTTGCGCCGATTCATGAACGCGGCCTTCACCACGCGAAAAAACTGAGCCGGATCCGTCGGCGCATAGGGCGGCGCCGCTTTTCTCATCGCGATAACAATGGAATCCACTTTGGGCCGGGGCATGAACACCGTCGCCGGCACCGTAAAGGCGATTTCCGGCCGGGCATAATACTGGCAGGCGATGCTCAGCGAGCTGTAAATTTTGCCGCCGGGATCAGCACAAATGCGCTCGCCCACTTCCTTCTGCACGAGAAAAACCATCTGCGCCAGCGTCACCCCGCTAGGCCACTGGGTTTCAAGCAACTGCATGATGATGGGCGTCGTGATGTAATAGGGCAAATTCGCCACTACCTTCAGGCTTGTCGCGTCCGGCGCCGCCTCAGCCACCAGAGTGGCCAAATCGGTTTTGAGCACATCCGCATTCATCACGTGCACATTCTCGCAATCGGCCAAGGTCTCGCCCAGCACCGGAATGAGTTTCTGATCGATTTCGACGGCAATCACCTGTCCGGCCCGCGCCGAGAGTTCCCGGGTCAGCGTGCCGATGCCGGGGCCGACCTCAATCACGGTGTCCGCCGACGTCAAATCGCCTGCTGTCGCAACCTTGTCTAAAATATGGTCGTCGATTAAAAAATTTTGGCCGAAGCGCTTGTTAAAGTGCAGCTCGTGGCGCTGCATCAGCGCTTCAACCGTCGTCGGTGAGGTCAGTTTCATTCGCTATCCTTTTCTGTTTCCTTACGGGCGGCTTCGGTCAACACCGCGCGCAGGGCCTCGGGTGTATTGTCCGCCGGCCGGCGATACACGTGGTGCAAAAGCAGGGTCAGGCTGCGGCCGATGGCCGCGCCGCTAAGGCCCATCGCCTTTAAATTCGCCGCGGACAGCGCGAGCTCCGAGCGCACGATCGGCTGATGTTCCTGCACAATCCGCGCATAGCACGCTCGATTGGCCGCCGCCCGCCGCTGATCCGCCGCCGCCCCAGCCAGCGCCTGCTGAAGGGCCAGCAGCTTTTCAAACGACGGCCTGCCGAGATCGGCCAAGGCCGATTTGAACGCAACAATGTCCGCAGCGGCCGAGATCTGCTGCCGCTCGCCATATCGCTCGGCCGCCCGCACCATCGCCCTGGGCAAGGCCAGCGGCTTCAGCACTTCGGAAATCGCGCTTTCGTCGGTCAGTAGAAACGCCAGCCGCACCGCCGGATCCTCCGGCAGGGCGTCCATGACGGCCTCATCGCCTTCCAAAGGCATCCGGGCGCGGCCGATTCCCAAACGCCGAATCAAGTCCGCCCAAAGACCGCTTGCTGTTAAAAGCATCATCCCCCGGCCGAAATGCGGACCGGTTAAAAGCTTTCGCCACTCGCTGCCGATGCGTTCGCAGCTCACGCCCGCCGTGTCGGCATCCGCTGTAAGCGCGTGCCAGGTCTCCGCTTCGACGGCAAACCCTTTGATCGTCGCCAGCCGCACACAGCGCCACTTGCGCAGCCTGTCCTCGGCAAAGCGCGTCTTCGGGTCGCCGATGCAGCGCAGACGCCGCGCCTTTAAATCCGAAAAGCCGCCCACATAATCCAGCACGACGCCGCGGCGGTCCATCAATAGACCGTTCACCGTGAAATCCCGGCGCAAGACATCCTCCCGGGCCGAAGTGCCGAAAACCACCCGATCCGGATGACGCCCGTCGCCGTAATTTTTGTCGGCGCGGAAGGTCGTGATCTCAAACCACCGGCCATCCAGCTGCACCCCGATCGTGCCAAAGCGCGCGCCGGCCGTCGCAACTTGCGCCCCGGGCAGCGCGCGCGAAAACAATGCCTGCATCGCCTCCGGCCTGGCGTCGGTGGTGAGATCCATATCCGTCGGCACCGAGCCGAGCAGCGCATCCCGCACCGCGCCGCCGACCAGATACAACGCGTACCCTGCACCTTCGAAGTAATCGAAGAGCCGTTCCAGCGCGTCACGCATCGCCGATCACCATCCGTCTGAGGATTTCCGCCTCGAGACTCCGGGCGTTGTGTGACTTCACGATGTCGATGATCGCCTCGAGGGTGTCCACCTCGTAGGTGGGGTGCGCCCGGGCAAGGGACGTCCGGGTGTTGTAGCCCCAATCGACGGCTGCCACATCGATGCCCGCCCGGCGGCAGGCCCGAATGTCCCGCACTTCATCCCCGACGTAAAGCATCTCCGACGGGCGGATATGCAACTGTCGGCACAGGCACAGCAGCCTGCGGTCCTTGCCGAAGAACGCGGCGCATTTTAAAAAATCAAAACAGGCGTTCAGATCATAGCGCGTTAAAAACGCGTGGACATTCTTCGCCGTGTTGGAGGTGAGGATGCCGCAAAAGAGCGTCCAGCGCCGCAGCTCGGACAAAAAATCACCTAGTTGATCGTGGAAAGGCATGATCTCATCCTGACGAGCCGCGAGCTGCTTACCGCCGTATCGGATCAGCTTCCCCAGTCGCCGCAACGGAATGTGCAGATGCCTCAGCACATCGGCCATGGCCATCTCTTTAATCGCACCGATCGCTTCCGGCTCGACGGTTTCCAATCGATAGCGCCGGGCCATTTCGTTGTAGACTTTAAGCATAAGGGCTTCCGTATCTGCCAGTGTGCCGTCGAAATCAAAACACACACATTTATAAGTCATGGCTGAAGCCCCCTTTCGTTAAGCTCGTCTCGCCGCCGATTTGTCTTAATTGTCCAACAGGATTGATCAATTTTCAATAAAAATCTTTATTTTATGATAAAATAAACTAAAAAATACGCAGAAAGCAATGCCCATTCTCTCGCACCATTCTGGCGCAACACAGCTTCAGAAGTTCTGCATCCGAGAATTTCAGGCGTATTAAATTCAATACATCCGTTGACCCCGCGCGTAACCCATGATAAGATAAGGGCATCGCTTTATTACGCTACTGTATAAAACAACGAGGAGACTTTATGCTGACCAATTACACCATCGAGGGATTCGAGAACATCCAGTATCAGGGTTTTCGATCGTTAGCCGCCATCGAAGCCAGGCTAAAAAAACTTTATCAGTCCTACGGTTACCATCAGATTTCAATCCCGACCTTTGAATCCTTCGATCAATTTATCACCGACAACACCATCCCGGGCGATGAGCTCTTTAAGTTCATCAGCCGCAAGGGCAAAGTGCTGGCCCTCAAGCCCGACGCCACCCTTTCCGTGGCGCGCATGGCGGCCATCAACCACCACGACCCCGGGGAAATTATCAAATTTTTCTATCAAACCAATATTTATCGTCACTTTTCCGCTCCCAGCGACGTCAAAAAAGAAATCACCCAAATGGGTGTTGAATTTTTCGGCGACACCGCGCCGGAATGCGATGGCGAAATCATCGCGCTGGCCATCGAGTCACTGCGGGCCAACAGCATCGCGGACATTCAAATCGATATGGGGCATGTGGGCTATATCAATTATCTGTTGGATGAGCTCGCCCTTTCCGAGAGCGACCGCACCGCGCTGATCAGCCTCATCGACAATAAAAACATCGGCGACATCCGCGCCTTCCTGGACGCGCGCGAATGCGATCCTGCCATTGCCGAGATCGTGCTGCAACTGCCCCGGCTTTACGGAAAACCGAGGGAAACCTTTGAGCGGATGCGCACCCTCTGTGTGAACGACCAAATGCGGGCGGTGGTCGCAAATCTGCAGGCCATTTACCGCCATCTCGAGGTGGTGGGCCTGGCCGATGCCGTCACCTTTGATCTCGGCTTCACCAACGCGATGCATTATTATTCCGATCTCGTGTTCAAGGCCTACGTCGGCAGCTGGGGCGCGCCCATCATCGACGGCGGCCGCTACGACCATCTGAGCCAAAAATTCGGTATCGATCGGCCGGCCTGCGGCTTTGCTGTCGACCTGCTGGGCCTGATGGACTTTATGGATCAGCACGGCCTGCTCGACGATGCGCCGGAGCCACACCGCGTCATCGTCTATGCCGAAAACGCAAAGCCCCGGGCCTTTGCCCTCGCCGCCGATTGGCGCCGTCAGGGACTCCCGGTGGAAATCTTTTGCACCGCCGCGGATCTGCCGGAGCAAGCCATCGTCGCCCTGCGATCCCAGCAGCTTTACCGCGACAGCTATTTCTACGCGATCACCGCCGACGGTCTCTTTCAATTCAAAAATAATCGGCTGATGCCGATTGAGGCCTTTAATGCGGCTGAAACCCGGCAAGGAGAATAACATGATTCAAAAAGAAAATGCCAAATTAAAAATGGCGCTGGCCAAGGGGCGCGTCGCCAACAAAACCATCGATCGGCTCAAGGAGATCGGCTATATTTTCCCCGACTACGCCAAGGACAGCCGCAAGCTCATCTTTACCGACACCACGGACACCATCGAATTTTTTCTCGTCAAGTCACCGGATGTCGGCACCTATGTCGAAAAGGGCGCCGCCGATATCGGTATCGTCGGCCGGGATGTGCTTTTGGAGCACCCCGCCAATGTGTACGAGCTGCTCAACCTCAACATCGGCCTGTGCCGCATGTGTGTCGCCGGTTTTGCGGGCACCAAAATTCAATACAACCGCAAACTTACCGTGGGCACCAAATACCCTCATATCGCCAAAACTTATTTCAACCGGCTGGATCAGCCGGCGGATCTGATCACGATCAACGGCTCGGTAGAGCTCGGCCCCATCCTCGGTCTGTGCGACTGCATCGTCGACATCGTTGAAAGCGGCAGCACCCTTCGGGAAAACGGGCTCGTCGTGCTCGAGACGCTGTTTGAAATCAGCTCCCGGCTCATCGTCAATCAGGTCAGCTTAAAAACCAAAAGCCAAGCCATCGACCCCATCATTCAGAAATTCGAGACGCTGGCCCTTTAGCCCGTCCCGCCGTTTTCAGGAGAGAACACCATGCAAAAATTAACCTATCGGGACAGCCTCGGCCAGCTGGACCGCCTTTTAAAACGAAATAAAGCCGATAATCAAAGCATTCGCGACAGCGTGCTCGCTATCATCGATCGCGTCAAGGCCGAGGGCGACGCCGCCCTGCGCGCGCTGACCGCCCAATTCGACGGCTGCAACGTCGCTGATCTGAAGGTCAGTGCCGAAGAAATCAACGAGGCCTTCGCCGCAGCCGACCCGAAACTCGTCGCCGCCATCGAAAAAGCGGCGGACAATATCCGCGCCTTTCACAAAAAACAACTCGAGACCACCTGGACCTACGAGCCGGCGCCGGGGATCACCCTGGGCCAGCACATCACACCCATCGAGCGGGTCGGCGTGTACGTGCCCGGCGGCAAAGCCGCCTATCCCTCCACCGTGTTGATGGACACCATCCCCGCCGTCGTCGCCGGTGTGGATTCTATCGCCATGGTCACCCCGCCGGGCAAAGACGGCCAGATCGACCCGAATATTCTCTGCGCGGCCAAAATTGCCAGCGTGACGGAAATTTACAAAGTCGGCGGCGCCCAGGCCATCGCGGCGCTGGCCCACGGCACCGAAACCATCGCGCCGGTGCACAAAATCGTCGGACCGGGCAATATTTTTGTCGCTACCGCCAAGAAGGAAGTCTTTGGCAAAGTGGCCATCGACATGATTGCCGGTCCCAGCGAAGTGCTCGTGCTTTGCGACGGCTCTGCCGATCCGGCATGGATCGCCGCCGACCTGCTCTCCCAGGCCGAACACGACGAGATGGCCATGCCCATTCTCGTGACCACCGACGACGCCTTTGCCGACGCCGTGATCGATGAGGTCTATCGCCAGATCAAGGCCGATCTGCGCCGCAAAACCATCGCCAAAAGCGCTGTCGATCATTTCGGCTTTGTCTTCGTTTGCGACGATTTGGACGAAGCTTTTGAGCTGGCCGGCCGCGTCGCTCCCGAACACATGGAGCTGGCACTGCCCGACGCCAAAGCCTATCTCAACCGGGTACAGAACGCCGGCGCCATCTTCCTCGGCAACTACTCGCCGGAGCCCCTCGGCGATTATTTCGCCGGCCCCAACCACACCCTGCCCACTTCCGGCACGGCAAAATTCTCCTCGCCGCTCGGCACCTACGACTTTATCAAGCGCTCGAGCATCATCGAATACGGCGAGGCCAATCTGCGTGCCGTCGCCGACGACATCGTCACCTTTGCCGAAGCCGAAGGCCTTGACGCCCACGCCAAATCCATCGAAAGAAGATTCAGAAAGAAGGTTTAAATGATGGACTACACCGCCAAACTTACCCGCCCCTGTGTCCGGGTCCTCGAAGCCTATCAGGTGGTCCCGCCGAATTACAAAATTATTTTAAACGCCAACGAAAATCCCTATGATTTTCCCGACGCCCTCAAAGAAGCTTTTTGCCAGCGCATGATGGCCACCGCTTTCAACCGTTACCCCGATCCCACGGCGGCCGCCGTGCGCGAGGAGCTTTTCGCCTACACCGGCGTCGCCGCTGATCAGATCGTTGTGGGCTGCGGCTCGGACGAAATCATGGCCATGCTCGGACAGACCTTTATCGCTCCCGGCGATGTGGTAGTCGGCCACGCCCCCGGCTTTTCGATGTACGAAATCTGGAGCGTCATCGCCGGCGGTCAGTTTATCTGGGTGCCGGACAACGCCGCCTATTACCACAACGTCGAGGGCATCATCAACACTGCAAAAGAAAACAACGCCAAACTCATCTATTTGTGCTCGCCCAATAACCCGACAGGCGGTCTCTTCCCCCGCCACGACGTGATCCAGATCCTCGAGGAGACGGACGCCCTGGTGGTGCTCGACGAAGCCTATATCGAATTTAAAAGTCCGGATGATTCCCTGGCCCGCCTGGTCGACAGCTACGGCAATCTGCTCGTGATGCGCACCCTCTCCAAGGCTTTCGGTCTCGCGGGAATCCGCTGCGGCTACTGCCTCGGGCCGAAGCCGCTCATCGACATGATGAATAAAGTCAAATCGCCCTATAACCTCAACAAGCTCACCCAGGAAGCGGCCCTCATCGGCCTTCAAAACCGCAATCGGCTTCTCGCCCGGGTGAAAACCCTCAACGCGGAACGCCACCGGGTTTACCGGGCGCTGCTCGCCTTTGATCTCGGCCGGGTGTTCCCGACCGCCGCCAATTTTATTTATTTTGAGACGCCCCGCGGCGGCGCCATCGAAAAAGCCATGCGCAAACGCAGTATCCTGGTGAAAACCTTCGGCGCGACAGACGACCGCCTCACGCCTTTCCGACTGACCATCGGCGCTCCGGAAGAAAACGACGCCGTGCTTGACGCCATCGCGGAGGCCCTGCAATGAGCCGATCCGCCACCCTCAGCCGGGAAACCAAGGAAACCCGAATCGCCCTGACCCTCGATCTCGACGGCAGCGGCTGCTCCGACATCCATTCGTCGGTGCCTTTTTTCGATCACATGCTCACCCTCTTCGCAGCCCACGGCCGGTTCGACCTCACCGTAAACGCCGAAGGCGACGGCGCCGACAACCACCACGTCATCGAGGATCTGGGGATCCTCATGGGGCAGGCCTTCGCCCGGGCGCTGGGCGACAAGGCCGGCATCGCCCGCTACGCCACCGAATTTCTCCCGATGGACGAATCCCTTTGCCGCATCAACATCGATATCAGCGGTCGGGCGTATCTCGTCTGGGACGTCACCCTGACCCGGGAAATGATCGGCGATTTCGAAACGGAAATGCTCCGGGAGTTCTTCATCGCCTTTGCCCACAACGCCGCCATGACCATTCACGTGGCCTCCCTTTACGGCATGAACAACCACCACATCGTGGAGGGCATCTTCAAGGGATTTGGCCGCGCGCTCAAAACGGCGGTCGCCATCGACCCGACCGTTCGTGGCATTCCCAGCACGAAAGGGGTGATCGCATGACCGTCGCCATTATCGACTACGATGTCGGCAATCTGAAGAATGTGCACACCGCCCTTCAGGACGTGGCCCTCGACGCGGTGATCACCCGGGATCCCGCGGTGATCGACGATGCCTCGGCCATCGTGCTGCCCGGGGTCGGCGCCTTCGCCGACGCTATGGCCCATCTCGAACGGTTTTCCCTTGACGAACCGCTCAAGCGCAGCGTCGCGGGGGGCAAACCGCTGCTCGGCATCTGTCTGGGCATGCAACTGCTCTTCGACGAGAGCGAGGAGGACGGCCGCTGGCCGGGACTCGGCCTGATTCCCGGACGGGTCGTGCGCTTTGACACGCCGCAGCTCAAGGTGCCCCACATGGGCTGGAACAACCTAAACGTTCATCGGGAGGATCCCATCGCCCGGAGCATCACCTGTGAAGATTATGTTTATTTTGTGCATTCCTATTACGCAGTGCCGAAGGATTTCGACGCTCACGTCGTGGCCTACGCGGATTACGGCGTGCGCGTGCCGGCCATCGTCCGCAAGGATAACGTCATCGGCATGCAATTTCACCCCGAAAAGAGCAGCGGCGTCGGCACCCGCCTGCTCACTAATTTCAAGGAGGTTCTCTCATGATTGTTTTCCCAGCCATCGATATTAAAGACGGTCAATGCGTGCGCCTCAAGCAGGGCGTCAAGGAAGATCAGACCGTCTATTTCAAAGATCCGGTGGCCGTCGCCAAACGCTTCGAGGCCGACGGCGCCGAATACCTGCACCTGGTGGATCTCGACGGCGCCTTTGACGGCGAGCCCAAAAACCTGTCCGTCGTTAAGGCCATCGTCGACGCCGTGCATATTCCCGTCGAGCTCGGCGGCGGCATCCGCACCGAGACCATCGCCGATATGTATATCGACATCGGGGTGTCCCGCATCATCATCGGCACCCAGGCCATCAAGGATTTCCGCTTCATCGAGCACCTCATCGCCAAATACGACGACAAAGTCTGCGTGTCCATCGACGCGAGAGACGGCATCGTGCGCACCGAGGGCTGGACGGAGAACAGCAACATCGAAGCGCTGGAGCTCGCCACCCGGCTGGAAAAAATCGGCCTGTCCACCCTGGTTTACACCGATATCGCCAAGGACGGCATGATGGGCGGCCCGAATTTTGACGTGTTAGCGCTCCTCAACCAAAACCTGAACATGAACATCATCGCTTCCGGCGGCATCGCCGGTCCCGAGCATCTGGAGCGTCTGGCCGCCATGGGGCTTTACGGCGCGATCTCCGGCAAGGCAATCTATGAGGGGGCCATCGATCTGAAGGCCTATCTCGGCAAATAGGAGGCATCCGTGCTCACCAAACGCATCATCCCCTGCCTCGATGTGGATCACGGGCGGGTGGTCAAAGGCCAAAAATTCAAAAACATTCGGGATGTTGACGATCCCGTGGCCCTCGGCCGCACTTATTCCGAACAAGGGGCCGACGAACTGGTATTTTACGATATCACAGCCAGTTACGAAGAACGAGACATCTTTTTAAATATTGTCGAAAAGGTGGCCGGGGCCATCCGCATCCCCTTTACCATCGGGGGCGGCATCAGTACTGCCGAAGATTTTCGCAGAGTGCTCATGGCCGGGGCCGACAAGGTCTCTGTTAACAGCGCCGCGGTGAAAAACCCGCAGCTCATCATGGACGCGGCACGGCGCTTCGGCAACCAATGCGTGGTGCTCTCCATCGACGCCAAACGCAACGCCGCCGGCAGCTGGGATGTTTACACCAAGGGCGGCCGCGAAAACACCGGCATCGACGCCATCGCCTGGGCGAAGCAGGGGCAGGATCTCGGCGCCGGGGAAATTTGCATCAACTCCATCGATACCGACGGCGTCAAGGACGGCTACGACCTCGCGCTCAACCGCATTCTCGCCGAAACGCTAACCATTCCCGTCATCGCTTCCGGCGGGGCGGGCAAAATGGCCGATTTCGCCGAGGTGCTCGAAATCGGCGCCGACGCAGCGCTGGCGGCCTCCGTCTTCCATTACCAGGAAATCGCCATCCCCGACCTCAAGCATTACCTCGCCGACCGCGATCTGCCCATGCGCACCCAACGCTGACCGCCATCCATTCAGAAAGGCTTTTATGTCAAACTTAAAACCCATCACCGACCCTTCCACCGTCGATTTCCGCTTTAACAATCAGGGACTGATCCCCGCGATTCTCCAGGACTACCACACCCGGGAAATCCTGATGATGGCCTGGATGAATGCCAAGTCCCTGGCCCTGACCCTCGAAACCGGCAACGCGACCTTCTTCAGCCGCAGCCGATCCACCTTGTGGACCAAAGGCGAAACGTCCGGGCATTTTCAGAAGGTCGTCGCCATCGACTACGACTGCGACGCGGACACCCTACTTTTACAGGTTAACCCCATCGGCCCCGCCTGCCACACCGGCCACCGTTCCTGCTTTTACCGCCGCCTGGCCGCCGACGAGGCCCTGGCCCGGGGCAACAGCGACATCCTCGCGGAGCTTGCCGCCCAGATCGAAGACCGCAAGGCCCGCCCCGTCGAAGGCTCCTACACCAATTATTTGTTCCACGAGGGCATCGATAAAATCTGCAAAAAAGTCGGCGAGGAAGCCACCGAGACCGTCATCGCCGCAAAGAATGGCGATCCGGACGAGCTCGTCAGTGAGGCCGCCGATCTGCTCTATCACCTGACGGTGCTGCTCAACCATCAGGGCACGAGTTTTGACGCGGTGTATGAAAAGCTCGCCGCCCGCCATCAAACCCGGCGCCGAGACGAATACGACGATCACGGCAAAATCAAAAAATAAAACGCGATCAACACTCAAAAAAACCTGAGACAGAAGGTCTCAGGTTTTTTGATGGCCGTGCGCTTACGCCATCAGCGTCTGCATCAGTGCGCGGTTGACGGCATCGCTTTGAACGATCTGTTTTCCCCTGGCGTTTTCCGGCGGCTCCCCGCAGATATCCGCCCCTAAAATCGGCAGCGCACGCGTCAGTCGGCGAATAGCTGCCGTCAGCGTCGTAAGCACCATCGTTCCCTGGTCCCAATTGGTGGTGAGCATCGCCGGCGACAGCACATCCTTGTCCACCGAGAGATAAACGGGACAGCCGTCGGCAATGACCGGATCGAGCGCCGCCCCGTCGTTCAGGCAGGTAATCCGTGCCGCCGTGTTTTCGGACAGATGCGCGGGATCCGCCAGAAGTGCCTGCTGATCCCGGCCTGCGCCTATCAAAAACACCCGGTTTAAAAACGAATGGTCCCGCAGCGCCTCGCGCAGCCAGGAGCCGCAGCTCAGCAAAGAGCCAAACCGCGGCCGCCTGGCGTCCACATGATGATCGAACACCACCAGGTTAAAGGGCCGGCGGATGGTTTCGGTCCAGAAATAGCTCAGATAATGATAGTTGCCGTTGTCCAGAAAATGCAGCCCCCGGCGTCCCGCCGTGTGCATTCGGCGGCGCAGGCAGGCTGCTGCTGCCGGATCGCAATAGCCGTAGGTGCCGGGTATCCCGCTGCAGTCAAGCCAATAAAACGTCCGATCGCCATAAAAATATTCCCGCCGATAAACCCCGGTGAAGTTCATCAGGGTCAATCCGGGCCGTTTCCGCCATTTCATCGCACCCGCCTCTTTTCTTTCGCGCATTTCGCGCCGCGCTCCGCGCTATTTTTTCATGATCCGCAGACCCTTAGGATAATGGTTTTTGATGACGCCATCGCTGGCCTTGCCCCAGCCGAGGGGATATCCCTGCCAGGTGACCGCCGTCCAGCCCTCGAAGCCCGCGCAGCGCAGCGGTGCTCCCTTCAGATATGCAAAGGCCTCGTCGGCGCTTGTCACTTCGTGGCGCCGGCCTCCGTTTTCGGGCATCAGCGCCATCGCCAAGGCATGGGCCGGCTCGAAGCGGCCGGTTTTAAAAATGCCCAGCGGAAGCCCGAAGCGCAGCATTTTAAGGCCCTCGAGCGGCCGCGGTGCAAGTCCCTCCGGCGCGGCAAAAAGCTTATCTCCCACCTGCCAGAGATCCCTCTCCGGAAGAGACAGCGCTGTTTCTTTTAAAAACCGATGAAAATCGGCTCGTTCTTTTTTGGCCGGCCGTGTCCAAATGGACCGCCGCTTCTTATTTTTGTTTCTGAGAACGGGCACGGCGGCATTTTCCGCGTCGCGAAGCTTGCGCATCTTGGCCACAAAGTGCCCCTCTCCTGCCGCGTGATTCGGCATGATGCGCAGGGTGCCAGCCACCTGCCCCTCGCCGGTCGCCGTCCATTCCGGCCGGCCGTGATCCGTCAGTTCTGGCAACGCCAGCGGCACCACTTCGTAACGATCCGTCGCGATCAGCCGCTCGACGATCTGCTCATTCTCTTCCGGAGAAAAGGTGCAGGTCGAATAAACTAGCTCCCCGCCGGGAGCCAGCAGCTGATCCACCGTTTTGAGGATCTCCCATTGTCTGGCCGCGCATTGGGTCACCCGCTCGGGCCGCCACTCGGTGAGCACGGCGGGATCCTTGCGAAACATTCCCTCGCCGGAACACGGCGCATCCACCAGAATTTTATTAAAATATCCGGCAAAGCCCGCCACCAATTTATCCGGTGCGGCACTTAAAATCACGCTGTTAGCAATGCCCATGCGCTCCATATTGGATGCCAGCACGGCACTGCGGTTTTTAACAATCTCGTTGGAAACAAGCACGCCGCGCCCAGCAAGCTTGCAGGCCAGCTGGGTGCTCTTTCCCCCCGGCGCCGCGCATAGATCCAGCACCCGATCGCCTGGCTCTGCTCCCAGGGCCTCCGCCGGGGCCATGGCCGTGGGCTCCTGCACATAATAAAGTCCTGCATAATAGCCTACCTGCTTGCCGGGGCGCACATCGCCACCGATATAAAACCCGGTGGGACACCAGGGAACGGCCTCCGTTTCAAAGGGGAAAAGCGACCGCATTCGCCCGTTGTCCGCCTTGAGCGTATTGGTCCGAATGCCTTTATAGGCGGGACGATTATAGCTGTCAGCCAAGGCAGCAAAGGCTTCCGGCCCCATCAACCCGCGCATTTTATCAGCAAAAGCTTCCGGTAAATTCATGGCGTTCTCCTGTCTTTCGGATTTAAAAAAAGCCGGCAAGCGGCTTTTTGAATACCCGGCAAAGCCGTTAAACGTCTTTGCTGGGTTTGGCAAAAATCATACGACCGGCAGCCGTTTGCAGCACACTGGTGACGGTCACGGCAATGTGCTCGCCGATGTGACGTTTGCCGTTTTCCACGACGATCATCGTGCCGTCGTCCAAGTAGGCCACAGCCTGACCGCTTTCCTTTCCGTTTTTAACCGGATGGACCTGCATGGCTTCGCCGGGAAGCACCACCGGCTTCACCGCATTGGCCAACTCGTTAATGTTGAGCACCTGAACGCCGCGGACCGTCGCCACCTTGTTGAGGTTGTAATCGTTGGTGAGAATCTTATACTTCTTTTCCTTGCCCATGCAGACCAATTTATCGTCCACGCCGGTCAGGTCGTCGTAATCCTCTTCAGAAACGCGGATCATCTCGTCAAATTCGTTTTGCATCTTTTTGACAATGTCGAGACCGCGGCGGCCCCGGGCGCGCTTCAGATCGTCGCCGTTATCCGCCAAAAGCTGCAGCTCCGCCAGCACAAACACCGGCACGATCACCGGCCCTTCCAAGAAACCGGAACGCATGATGTCATAAATCCGGCCGTCGATGATCACCGACGTATCCAGAATTTTAATTTCCGGTTCCAGAGCATTGGTTTTTCTGCGGCTGAGTTTGCGCGTGAGACTGCTGCCCACATTGACGCTTCGCATCTGCCGAAAAGCGTCGATAAATTCGTCGCGCTTGCGCACGGGAATCGCCACCCCAAGATAGGCCATCAGCACGTAAACCACGACGGTCAGCACGCTGGCCAGCCATTTGACGGGAATTTGCGCGATGGGCACCGAGATGAGCATCGCGATGAGCAAACCGATCACAAGCCCGCCGATCCCGAGCACGACATCTGCCATTCGCACTTCTTCCAGACTTTTCTCGACCGCTTTTGAAATGGCTTTGCCCATTTTGACAATCAGCGAAAAAATAAAATAAAAAATGAGGCCAAAAATAGCAACAGCGCCGATCGTCACAAGCCAGCGATGCATATCCGTCGTCGCCATTTTTTGCGGCAGCCAGCGGTGCACAATCGCCGCGTTTCCCAGCACATAGCCGATAATCATTCCGAATAGCGTGCAAATCCCTTTTAAAACTTTGTGCAGCATGATTTCACCTCCTTTCATAGAATGCTCATTTTTATTATAACATGCCTTCAAAGGCCTCGCCACTTTTGTATGATTTATTTGTCCAGGCCCTGCGTGAAGGATGTGCCGAGCGTCCATCTCTGCGGCGGCGCGGTCCGGCAAACACATTGCGGCCGAATCGCTGCCGCACCAATAAGCCTGGCCGGGAATTAATAACTTCTGAATGCCTTGAAATCGAAATATTAAATACCATATTTTTTGGGATTTTATAATAAACAGCTTGCGTTTTATTGCGGAACGATTATAATAATCTCGAATAAAAATTGTGCATCATGAGCAGGTTATTATAAAGAAAGCAGGTAAAACCATGTGTGGTATTGTTGGATATATCGGTGACAAACAGGCGCAAAGTATTTTAACCTCCGGCCTGGCAAAGCTCGAATACCGCGGTTACGATTCCGCGGGCGTTGCCGTCTTGAATGACGACCATCAAATTCAGGTTGAAAAGAAAAAAGGGCGGTTGTCGAATCTTGAAGCGGTCCTGAAAGACCATCCGCTGCGCGGAACGGCCGGTATCGGCCATACGCGCTGGGCGACCCACGGCGAACCGTCGGACGCCAACGCCCATCCCCACCTGGCCAATGACGGGAAAATCGCGGTTGTGCACAACGGCATTATCGAAAACTACATTGAATTAAAAGAAAAACTCATCGCAGCGGGCCATCGCTTTGTGTCGGATACCGATACCGAAGTGATCGCTCATCTGCTGGGCTTGCTGTACGACGGGAATCTTGTCGACGCAGTGGTCAAAGCTGTGAAGGAAATGAAGGGGTCGTATTCCCTGGGCATTATGTGCGCGGACGAGCCGGACAAAATCATCGCCGTGCGCAAAAACAGCCCGCTCATCGTCGGACTCGGGGAAGGCGAGAACTTCATCGCGTCGGATATTCCGGCGATTCTCGATAAAACGCGCGACGTTTATTTATTAGACGACGATGAAATCGCGGTTTTGACGAAGGACGACATCCGGGTCGTCGACCGCTATGGCGAAACGGTCGGCAAGCAGATCTTCAAAGTGACCTGGGAACCGGGGGATGCGGAAAAAGGCGGCTACGCGCATTTCATGCTCAAGGAAATCAACGAACAGCCGAAGGCGATCCGCGACTGCCTGACCGGCCGCCTGTTGATGGATCACATTCAACTCGACGACGTGATGATCACAAAAGAAGATCTGGAAAATATTGACCACATTCAGATTGTCGCCTGCGGCACCGCATACCACGCCGGCCTCATCGGCAAATATTATATTGAAAAATACGCGCGCATTCCGGTGGAAGCGGAAACGGGCAGCGAATACCGCTATAAACATCCGATTGTCACAGACCGCACGATGCTCATTGTGCTCTCGCAGTCCGGCGAAACGGCCGACACGCTTGCGGCCATTCGCCTGGCGAAGACTGCCGGCGCCCGCGTCGTCGCGGTGACCAATGTGGTCGGCTCGTCCGTCGCCAGAGAAGCCAGCGACGTGCTCTACACGAATGCAGGCCCGGAAATCGCGGTGGCTTCAACCAAGGCCTACGTCACACAGATCGCCTGCATGCTGATGTTTGCGCTGCATATCAGCCGCCTGACGGGCACCCTTTCCGATGAAAAATACGCGGCATTGGCCAAAGCCTTCAGCGATGCCCCGGCACGCATCGAACAGACGCTCAAGCAGCCGGACCGTTTGAAAGAACTGGCGCTCCAGCACTTCAAGGTACACGATGCCTACTTCATCGGCCGCGGCATCGACGCCATCACCTGCATGGAGGGATCGCTGAAGATGAAAGAAGTGTCTTATATTCATTCGGATGCCTATCAGGCCGGCGAACTCAAACACGGTCCGATTGCGCTGATCGAGCCGGGGACGCTCATCATCGCGCTGTGCACACAAGACGACGTGTTTGAAAAGACGCTGTCAAACATCAAGGAAGTCAAATCCCGCGGCGCGTACGTGCTGGCGATTGCGCAGGCACATCATCAGGAGCTCGCGTCCGAAGTCGACGAGGCTTTCTTCATTCCCGACGAGCAGGAAGACATCGCCGCCATGAATGCGGTGGTTTATCTTCAGCTGTTCGCCTATTATCTCGCCGTGGCGCGCGGCTGCGACGTGGATAAACCGAAAAATTTGGCCAAAAGCGTGACGGTTGAATGACGGCGCATTCTGATGGCGTCAGCGATCAGCCCAACGCACCTCAGCTGCCGTTATCCCGTGATTAGCCGGTAACATCGAGCAAGAACAGCTGGCAGCAAGCCGCGAATAACAAAAATGCTATCCCGTCAAATGACGGGATAGCATTTATTTTTTTAATGATATTGGCGTTACTCCGGCTTTTTCGCCGTCGCGTCGATGACCTGCGCCGCATCTTCCACGATCGCGCGCAGGGTCTCGACATGATAGCCGGCGGTGATAATACCGTCGACGTCCCGCCAGTCCGCATAGGAAAACTGGGCGGTCGTCGTGCATTTGGTGCTGTCCGCGACGACGTAGGTCCTCTTCGCCGCGTGCAGCATCCAGGCCTTCACGCTCGACTCGTCATAGGAGACGGTCGTCGGGCCGTTCTGGTGTTTGAACCCGTCCGAACCCAGAAACGCGATATCCGCGCAGATGTTTTTAAATCGGTCGAGCACCCAGCCGCCGATCAGCGCGTGGGAGCTTCTTCGAATTTTACCGCCGCAGAGAAAAACCTGATGCTCGGATTCAGACAGCAGCGTCGCCGCGTCGAGGGAATTCGTGATGATGGTCAGCCCCTGTTTGATGGTGAGCTGTTTGGCGATGGCGCTGGTCGTGCTGCCGGCGTCGAGCAGGATCACGTCGTGTTTGTGAATGAGGCTCATCGCTTTCGCGGCGATTTCCGCTTTTTCCTCCGCGTGGACCCATTCTTTTTCGTTGAGCGGTTTTTCCACCGCGCCGATCTTTGGAATGGCACCGCCGTAATTTTTCTCGGCGATGCCCATTTCTTCCAAATAAATAATGTCCTTGCGGATCGTTTCGGTTGACACGCCAAAGTGCTCGGCCATTTCGCCGACTTTGACGCTGCCTTCCCGGATTAAAATCTGCGCCATGCGGTTGCGTCGGTCCGCGGTTAAATTTGCCATATGACTGCTCACTTTCTATCGTTCGTCATGCATCTGAGGATGAACCGTTCAACTTGCGATTCATTGGATCCATCGCTTTTTTGATTTAATAACAACGCTATTTTAGCATAATCCCAATAAACCGCAAGAAAAAATTTTGAATTTTTTTCGGAAAACGCTTGACGCCCAATCAACACCATGCTATATTATACCCAAAAGCAACAAAGCGCAACCAAAAACGATCAGAAAGGTTGCGGGTTAAGGCATCTTGTGTAAAATCTTTTATATCAGAGCAGGAGGATAACTGATGAAAGAGAAAGTGCAATCGTTCGGAAGATTTTTATCCGGCATGGTGATGCCGAATATCGGTGCCTTTATCGCATGGGGGTTAATGGCAGCGCTGTTTATTGACACGGGCTGGCTGCCGAATAAGCTGTTAAATACCATCGTCGGACCGTTTTTAAGCTACGCACTGCCGCTTCTCATCGCGTATACCGGCGGCAAAATGGTCGGCGGACAGCGCGGCGCGGTCATGGGCGCGATTGCCACGATGGGCGTGATCCAGTCCAATCCGGACACGACCATGCTCATGGGCGCGATGGTCATGGGGCCGCTCGCCGGCTGGATCATCAAACAATTCGATCGAGCGGTCGACGGTAAAATCAAACCGGGCTTTGAAATGCTCGTCAACAACTTCTCGGTCGGCATTATCGGGATGCTGCTTGCGATTGCCGGCTACTATATTTTCGGACCGGTTATGGCGGGACTCCTTGCCATTTTGCAGGCCGGTGCCGACGTGCTCGTCAAACACAGCCTGCTGCCGCTCGTTTCGGTTTTCGTTGAACCGGCAAAGGTTTTGTTCTTAAACAACGCGATCAACCACGGCATCTTCACCCCGCTCGGCGCGGAGGAAGTCAAGGCGGCCGGCAAGTCGATTTTCTACATGATCGAAACCAATCCGGGCCCGGGCACCGGCGTGCTTCTCGCCTACTGGCTCTTCTCGAAAGACAAGGCGACAAAAGATTCCGCACCGGGCGCGTTGATTGTTCACCTGCTCGGCGGAATTCACGAAATCTCATTCCCATACATCCTGATGAACCCGATTCTACTGCTGGCAACCATCGGCGGCAGCTTCGCGGCAATGATATACAACACTTTGTTTCACCTCGGTTTAAACGGGCCGGCCTCACCGGGTTCTATCATCGCATTCGTCGGCATGGCGCCGAAGGGATCCACCTTTGCGGTCCTGCTTTCGGCTGTCATTGCGGCGGCCGTCTCGTTTGCCATTGCGACGCCGATTATCCGGCTTACCAGCGCTAAGGGCAGCCTCGACGAAGCGAAAGACCAGATGAGCGATATGAAGGCCTCTGCCAAGGGCCTCATGCCGGAAGGCGCGGACGTCGATCTAAGAACGCTGGATCAGATCGTATTCGCTTGCGACGCCGGCATGGGTTCTTCGGCCATGGGAGCGGCGGTGATGCAGCGCAAGCTTGAAGAAGCGGGCTTCGGCAATATCCAGGTCACGCATTCGTCGGTTTCTGAAATTCCGGACGGCGCCAAGTTCATCATCTGCCACAAGGATCTTGCAGAGCGCGCCGTCAAGAGCGCACCGCAGGCCAGGCTCGTCACCATCACGAATTTCATGAACGCGCCGGAATACGACGCAGTCATCGCGGAAATCATCCAGTCCCGCAAAAACCGGCCGAGCGACAATCAGCCGGCAGCAGAAAATCCGGCAAAACAGACCGAAGCGAACGATGATGCGCAAGCGGATCACGAAGATTACAAAGGCGGCGTGCTGATCAAAAAGAACATCCGCCTCAATCGCCCGGCCCAGACAAAAGAAGCCATCATTCGCGACATCGGAAAAGTGTTTTACGACGGCGGCTACACCACCGAAAAATACACCGAGGCCATGCTCGAAAAAGAAAAAGTCTTTAACACGGCCATCGGCAACAACCTCGCGATTCCCCACGGCATCGAAGGCATGACCGGCGAAATCCTGAATTCCGGCCTCGTCATCTTCTCCTATCCGGACGGCGTGGATTGGGGCGACGGCCAGAACGTCAAACTCGTCATCGGGATCGCATCGGTCGGCGATGAACACGTCGACAAGCTGGCCAAAATCGCAGCGGCCTGCAGCACCGAGGAAGCCGTCGACAAAATCCTGGCGATGGGCGTTGACGACGTGTACGATTTGTTTAAATAACTGAATGCCGAACGCGAAAGCGATCCGCGCCATTCATTGCCGCTGCGGCTTCCCCGCCAGCCGCAAGGCGCGAACAAAATCAATCAAAAGCGTTTTAAAGAATTAAGAAAGAAGGATGAATCATGGGACAGAAAACCAAAGCGGTCAGACTTTACGGTACGATGGATTTGCGGCTGGAAGAATTCGAGCTGCCGGAAATCAAGGACGATGAAATCTTAGCGAAAATTTACAGCGACAGCATCTGCATGTCGACCTATAAACTGGCCAAACAGGGCAAAAATCACAAACGCTGCCCGCAAAACGTCGAGACCCATCCGGTCATCATGGGCCACGAATTTGCCGGCGTCATCGTCAAGGTCGGAAAAAAATGGCAGGATCAGTTCAAGCCGGGCATGCGCTTCGCCCAGCAGCCGGCCTTAAACTACAAGGGCAGCATGGATTCTCCGGGCTACTCCTACGAATTTTTCGGCGGCGATACCGAATACTGCATCTTCCCGCCCGAAGCGATGGAAGTCGGCGCGCTCATGCCCTTTGACGGCGACAGCTTCTACAAGGCGTCCCTCGGCGAACCGCTGTCCTGTTCCATCGGCGCTTTCCACGCCATGTATCACACGAAGCAGGCGAACTACCACCACGAGATGGGTCTGAAGGAAAACGGCAACGTCATCATCATGGGCGGCTGCGGACCGATGGGCCTTGGCGCTGTGGCATACGGCACGGTCTGCCAGTACCATCCGAAGCGCATCGTGGTCACCGATGTGGACGATGCGAAAATCGCCCGCGCCAAGGAAGTCATGCCGGCGGAAAAGGCGGCGGAAAACGGCGTCGAGCTGGTTTACGTCAACACCGCAAAGATGAACGACCCCAAAAAAGGCCTGATGGACATCTCCGAAGGCCACGGCTACGACGACGCGTTTATCTATGTGCCGATTCCGGCGGTCGCCACGCTCTGCAATGCCGTGCTCGCCTATGACGGCTGCATGAACTTCTTCTCCGGCCCGCAGGATAAGACCTTTTCCGCGACGGTCAATCTCTACGACTGCCATTACAACGCCACCCACATCATGGGCACCACCGGCGGCAATAACGACGACATGATTGAAGCGAACGATCTCGCCGCCAAAGACATCATCGATCCGGCCATCATGGTCACCCATGTCGGCGGCATTGATTCTATCGCGGAAACGACAATGAACCTGCCGGATATCCCGGGCGGCAAAAAGTTGGCTTACACGCAGTTCGACATGCCGATGACCGCCATTGAAGATTTCGGCAAACTCGGCAAAAAAGACCCCTTCTTCAAAGAACTGGATGCCTGCTGCAAGGCACACCGCGGTCTGTGGAATCCGGAAGCCGAACGCATGATCTTCAAGCATTTCGGTGTGAAGATCTTCGGCGAAGATAAATGAGAAAATTTAGCATCCAATCATGATCATTTAATCCCTCAATTTTGCAAAGCCCGTGATTTCACGGGCTTTTGCCATTGTCGAAAAAGCCCGCATCAAGCATCGCCGTGCATCGTCAAAAAAAGAAAAAACCGCATCCGACTTCTTCGGATACGGTTTGTCTAAGGTCCACCGCCTGCGCTGTGTACAGATGTTCGTCTTGAATTTTTAATTTACATCGCCACGGTTTTCTCGATGATTTTACTGGCTTCTTCTTTTTCTTTGCCGTCGATGAGCATCATTTCGCTAATCAAAAAATTTTTGGCCGTCATCAGCATTTTTTTATCCCCGCTGGAAAGACCCTTGCGCCGATCCAGCAGCATGAGATTGCGCGTGACCTTCGCCACATCAATGATATCGCCGGACTTCATCTGGTCCATATTATCCTGGTATCTTTTGGACCAATTGGAAGTCATTTTATCCTCCGGCTGGCTCAGCACCTGCAGCATGGCTTCCAGATCCTGATGCGTCGGAATCTCCCGAAGGCCCACTTCCTCCGCTTTATCAACCGGAATTAAAATTTCCATGCCTTCGGCCGCGATGGTCACCTCGTAATACATTTGTGTTTTCTCGAAAATATCCATTTCCTGAATATTCTTGATCACACCGGCCCCATGCATGGGATAAACGATTTTATCACCGATATTATACATCCTCTCGCACTCCTCCAAATTTCTGTTCTCATTATAGCATAAAGGCTGAGTGCGTGTAAAATCTAAATTTTACAAAACCACTTTACTGTTGTCAAGCTTTTTAAGATTTCTTTTTTTATCCGTCTCGTGCCGCTTGGCTGCTCAGAGCAGCATGGTCAGCGCGATCCGGCTGCGCGGCTTATCCACCGAAAGCACCTTCACCGTCACCACATCGCCCACCGCCAACACGTCCGCCGGGTGTTTGATATAGCGATCTGAAATCTGAGAGATATGCACCAGTCCGTCCTGATGCACGCCGATGTCCACAAAAGCGCCGAAATCCACCACGTTGCGCACGGTGCCCTTGAGTGCCATATCCGGCTCCAGGTCGTTCAGGCTGAGCACATCCTGCTTGAGGATCGGCGCCGGCGCCTCATCCCGGGGATCACGGCCCGGCTTGCACAGCTCCGCAATCATATCCCGCAGGGTCGGCTCCCCGATGCCGAGCTCCCGGGCCGTGGCTTTCACGTCCACCCGGTGCAGGATTTTTGTCGTTGCCCGGATGCGCGCCGGTTTTAAATCTGCCGGCGTCAGGGAAAGCCGGTCCATCAGGGCGCGGGCCGCCGGATAGGATTCCGGATGGATGCCGGTATTGTCCAGCACATCCTCGCCGTCTGTGATGCGCAGGAAACCGGCGCACTGCTCGTAGGCCTTGGGGCCGAGCCCCTTCACCTTCAAAACCGCCTTCCGGCTCACAAATCGGCCATTGGCCTCCCGATAAGCCACGATGTTGTCGGCCATGGTGCCAGTGATGCCCGCCACATATTTGAGCAATGCCGGCGAAGCGCGGTTGATGTCGACGCCCACCAGGTTGACCGCGTCCTCCACCACATTGGCCAGCGCCTCGGAAAGGGCTTTTTGATTCACATCGTGCTGATACTGGCCGACGCCAATGTGCTCCGGCTCGATTTTAACCAGCTCCGACAGCGGATCCTGCAGGCGCCCCCCGATGGAAATCGCCCCCCGCAGCGACACATCCACCTCCGGATATTCCGCCGCGGCCAGGGGCGAGGCCGAATAAATCGACGCCCCCGCCTCGGAGACGATGCAGTACTGCACCCTGCGCGGACAGCCCTTGAGGGTTTCGGCGATGAATTGCTCGCTCTCCCGGGAGGCCGTGCCGTTGCCAATGGCGATCATATCGATCTGATAGCGATCGATCAGCGCCAGGATGACGCAGCGGGATTCCGCGATTTTCTGCCGGGGCTTGGTGGGATAAACCTTGGCCGTGGCCAGAAGAGTCCCCATGGGATCGAGTACGGCGATTTTGCAGCCGTTGCGATACCCGGGGTCAAAGCCCATGGTCACCTTCTCCCGAAAGGGTCTTGTCAGCAGCAGCTTCTTAAGATTCATGCCAAAGGCCCGGATGGCCGACGCTTCGGCCCGCTCCTTCATCCCGGCGCGGATTTCCCGCTCCACCGCCGGAAAAATCAGCCGTTTATAAGCGTCGGCCGCGGCCTGGGCCAGATGCCCGCAGTCCGAGCCGGCACCCTTCGGCATTACCTGATGGATGAGCCAGGGCAGGATGAACTCCGTCAGCGCGTCCACCTTCACAGTGATCACTTTTTCCTTTTCCGCGCGGTTCATGGCCAAAATGCGGTGATTCGCCATGGCGCCAAGCCCTTCGCTGTGATCGTAATAATTGGTGTAAGGCGTTTTTTCCCCGGCAAAGGCTTTGGTGACCGCCGTGTGAATCCGCGCATTCTCTGCGATATAGCGACGGATATAGCCGCGGTAGCCCGCATTTTCAGCGATCGTTTCCGCGACGATATCCCGGGCGCCGGCCAGGGCCGTTTCGGCGTCCGCCACCGCATCATTCACAAAATGCCCGGCAGCCGCCGCCAGGGCCTCGTCCTTTTCGCCGGCGGCCATCCGCGCCGCCAGCGGCGCAAGCCCCTGCTCCTTAGCCGCCATCGCCCGGGTCCGGCGCTTTTTCTTAAAGGGCAGGTAAAGATCCTCCGCCGCCTGGAGCGTCTCGGCGCCTTCGATGGCCGCGGCCAGTTCCGGCGTGAGCTTAAACCGCTGGGATAGAGTCTGAATCATATCTGTCAAAATGTCACCTCTTAAAATTTGGTGCCTGTTATTTTATCATTTTGCCCCGGTACCCGCAAGAAAGTCCGGCCCGAGCCGTATTGTCAAAATCAAGGCACCGTGATAAAATAAGAATCAATTTTAACGCTAACGAACGTATTGAGGAGGTTTCAATGGGCATTCAATTCATCACCGACTCCATGTGTGACGTGGATGAAGCCATCCTGCACCGATATCCTTTTGAAATTCTGCCGATTCCCATCACCATCGGCGATAAAACTTTTTTTGACGGCATCGACATCACCCCGGACATGATCATCGACGCGGTCACTGCGCATCCGGACGCATTCCCGAAGACGTCCCAGGTGCAGACCGTCGCCTATCAGGAGGCCTTCGAAAAACATCTTAAGCGCGGCGACGATATCATCTATCTTGCCCTGTCCAGTGGCCTGTCCGGCACCTTTCAAACCGCGTCTCTTATCGCCTCCCAGCTTTTAGAAAATTATCCCGACCGCAAAATTGCCGTCGTCGATTCCCTCTGCGCCACCACGGGCATGATGCTCATCCTGCACCAGGGGCTCAAGCTCGGCAAACTGGGACGCCCTTTTGAAGAGATTGTCGACACGATGACCTCTCTCGCGCGCCATGTCAACATTTATTTTCTCGTCGGCGACATCAAATGGCTGGCCAAGGGCGGGCGCGTCGGCAAAAATGTCGCGCTGATCGGCGACATGCTCAAGATCAAACCCATTTTGTATTTCCAGGACGGACGCATTTTGGCCTATGAAAAAATTCGCGGTCAGAAAAAAGCCGAACGCCGCCTTTTTGAGCTGGTCGACCAAAAAATGCCTGATAAACATCAATGTGTCGGCTTTATCGAAAGCAAAGCGCCGGAGCTTCAGGAAAAGGCGCGGAAAGTGCTCACGAAAGACCTTGGCGTGAAGAACTTTATCGTGCCTCAGGCCGGTGCTGGCGCGGCCTTAACCGTCCATATCGGTCCCAGATGCCTGGGCATTATGTTTTTCGATGCGCTGCCCGATAATTACATCAACGTGACGCCATAACGGGATATTCACTGCGCAAGCTTCCATCCAAACGGGGATTTCCCCGTTTTTTTATTGTACTTTTTTTCATCTTTATCGGATAAATGGTTGACGAAAACCCATCGCTATTTTATAATGCATATAGTATTAATATGTTATTAGAGGTAAGATTATGCGCATTTCTGCAAAAGGCCGTTACGGCATCGCGTCGATGATTGAATTATCCTGGATGAGCCGGGAGGGCCACCATGTCCCTGTGGCAACCCTCGCGGAAAATCTCGGCATCTCCAAAATATATTTAGAACAAATTTTTTCTCTGCTCAAGCGGGGCGGCCTTGTCGCCTCCATCAAAGGAGCTCAGGGCGGCTATCACCTGGCGAAGTCGGCGTCGAAAATCAACGTTTACGAGATTTTAAAGGCGCTGGAGCAGATTCTGTTCGAACCCACCGAATCCTCCGTCGATGAGAAATCGCCGGCCATTGAATCGGTGATGCAAGAGGGCGTGTTTCGCCCGCTGGACACTGCCATCAAAACTCTGCTTGTTAAAATCCGGCTCTCCGATTTGCTGGAGGATTATATCAACCAGAAAAATCAGAATAATTTTATGTTTTATATTTAGACGCGACAACCCCCGCTTCCCAATTGGGAGGCGGGGGTTTTTTTGATACATCCACCTTCAAGCATTAATTTAAATTATTTTATTAATAAAATTTACAACCTTCTCCTTCTTCATCAACACAAAGTGAAACACCGAAACGGTTAAGCGGATCCTTTTAAACGAATAATACAAAAAGATACCCACCGCAAAAAATTACACAGTCGATTTTCTGGCAAAGAAAACCATGATCGACAAAGGCAGCTGTCCTTAATACAACATCGAAAGGGATCGCGATGCCATCATCAACCCAGACGCGTTCAAGATGATACAGCCGAAATTCACAACAAGCGCTCCCGCTGCCAGTCCGCCGAGAATTACCTCTCAATTCTGAAAAGCCGGAATAAAACCATCACTGACATCACTTCCACGGCGTAGTGGGATTCGTAACGGTCTAGAGCAAAAATGATATCCGGTTCACTTTTAAGAACGAAAATCAGGGACCTAAAATTAGGAAAAGAAATGTATTTACAGCGTCAGCAATCACCTTGATGCTGTTTTATCATCTTTTGATATTCGCCCCTTTAACTCGCACGTGATAAAATATATTAACAGAATCCTTATCACCTGCTGCATAAATCCCGTTTCCTTGCCCGCAAGTGGCACTCGATCCATAAATTTTATATTTTTCTATCCCAATCCTATCTTTTTGCCACGCTGAGTCGTTTTATCTTATAGAAAGATGTTTGAAGGAGTCAATCAATTGGACGCAGACTTTATCCTGATACAGCGTATGCGGCACGGCGATAACGCCGCATTTGACCTGTTTATAAATAAATATTACGCTGATATCCTGCGATATTGTCTACACCACTGCTGCGACAAAGAGACCGCAAAAGACCTCACGCAGGAGACCTTTATGAAATTTTTCGAGCGATTCAGCAAGTACACACACAAGGGAAAAGCAAAAAATTATCTCTATGTCATCGCATCAAACAAATATCGGGACCATTACAAAAAGATGAAGGAGCAGCCTTTTAATTCTGAAAGTCTCACGGTACTGCTTGAACAGGAGGCGCAGCCTCCGGATGATCTAAATCTTGCGATCACGATTCATGAATATCTCCGGAAACTGCCAGATGAATTCACGGAAGTGCTTGTACTCCGCTATTATCAGGATTTAAAACTCTCCGAGATTGCGGAAATCCTCGATATCGGACAACCACTTGTAAAGTATCGCCTGAAACGGGGTAAGGAAATTCTTGAGAAAATGCTGCACGACGGAGGTATAGAATGAACGTCGAAAAAATGCTGAAAGAAAGCAGAATTCCCGCCTGCGCAGATGAGAGCACTGTGCGGGAGACTATTAGAAAATCAAAGGAAAGTTTCATAAAAGGAGAAAACAGACAACCTCTGTCTTACCCGGCGTTCCTGCTCGGACAATTCCGCATGATCCAAAAACGCTGGTGGTTGCTACAGTTTGCTCTGCTCGTCTTCGCCGGGCATCTGTTGGCGGCTGAGACGGATCTGGTTTACATCCGCAGGAGCCTTGGCGTGTATGCAACATTGTTTGTCGTCCTTCTGATACCAGAGCTTTGGAAAAACCTCACGAACCGTTGCCTAGAAGTGGAAGGCGCATCCTTTTACTCCCTGCGCCAGGTCTATGCGGCAAGAATTCTTTTATTCGGCATGGTGGATGCATCTCTTTTGACCATGTTCGGCGGAAGCGTATGCGGGATATGCGGATTCGCCTTTGCCGATCTTGCCATTCAATTCCTGCTCCCGATCATCCTTACGGCAGGAATATGCTTTGTCGTATTTGGCTTGCAACGCAGAAATATGCTGACAGTGATTGCCCCTTGCGTTCTGTGGGCCATCATCTGGTGGGCCGTCATCGCGGATGACCAGATTTATTCTGCAATTCTATATCCCTCATGGGCGGGTGTCCTTACGGCTTCGTGCCTGTTCCTGTTGTTTACCCTGCACCATGTCTTGAAAAGCTGTCACTATTGCATGGAAAGGAGTTCTTCATATGGAATTGTCTCTGAATAACCTTACAAAAAAATATGGTGATGTTACCGCCGTAAACGGGCTGAACCTGACAATGAAATCCGGGATCTACGGCCTGCTTGGCGTAAATGGTGCTGGAAAAACTACGCTGATCCGGATGATCTGTACGCTTGTCCGGCCTACATCCGGATCGGTCGTCTGTGACGGGAAAGATATCTTCCAAATGGGCAGCAGATACCGAAGTTTCATTGGATACCTCCCGCAGGATTTTGGCTATTACCCCGACCTGACGGTATGGGACTATCTAATGTATATTTCCTCCATCAAGGGACTGCAGCCGGTCACAGCGAAAAGCCTGGCAGAAATGCTTCTTGAACAGGTCAGCTTGAAAGACAAGAAAAAAACAAAAATGCGCAATTTGTCCGGCGGGATGGTGCGGCGCGTCGGTATCGCCCAAGCGTTACTGAACAATCCTAAAATCCTGATTCTGGACGAGCCGACTGCCGGACTGGACCCGAACGAACGGATACGCTTCCGGAACCTAATTAGCGAACTGAGCAGCAACAGGCTTGTCCTTCTATCAACGCATATCGTCTCGGACGTAGAGTTTGTTGCAAACAAAATTATTCTGATGAATAAGGGTGAAATTTTCTGTGCCGGGACGTCGGAAGATATCCTCTCGTCAATCGAGGGCAAGGTATGGCGGTGCATCGTTCCGAGAAACTGGGTCAAAAAATGTGAGCAGTCCTTTCTCGTGGCGAATACCAAAACGGTGCCGCAGGGCGCGGAGCTTCGCATCCTCTCCGGTAAGCCGCCAATGAAAGGAGCGGTCCCGGAGCCGGCGACGCTTGAAGATGCTTTTCTTTATTATTTTGGAGAAAAAGGCAGTGACCATCATGATGCTTAAATATGAAATACGGAAAATTCTATACAAACGTTTAAACCGCATTCTGCTCATTGCCATTCTTTTACTATCGGTCGTTTTCAGCGCTTTCGCCATTGGAAGTTTTAACTATGTCGACCAAAACGGTGTGACACATCAAGGGCCGACCGCTGCCCGATCGTTGATAGCGGATAAAAATCGCTGGAAAGGCAAACTGACACCTGATGTGATTGCAAAAATCGTAGATACGGACCACGCCGTTTCCGGACTTTCAAGCAATACGGATTCCGATAAGGCATACGGCAAAGACATCCAATCCTATGAGGACATCGTGTCTTCTGCAAGCCTTATGCTAAACGGGGAAAGAAGCGACAATACGGATGACTACGCCATTTTGTCCGCGAACCATTCGCAGATTAAGTCTATCTATGAAACTTATGTGCGAAATCTTAAGTTGAACGCAGAGGAATATGGCAAAACACCAAAAGGGAAGGAATTTCTACTAACGAAATATCAGAAAATTGAGATGCCTCTGAATTATGAAGCACCAGACTCCTGGAGCACGATGATGCTGTACGCAACGACATTCAGTCTGATTCTCGTCGTGATTATAGGATTCCTGACGGCAGGCATCTTCTCCGAAGAGTATAGCTGCAAGGCTGACGCGGTATTTTTCACCTCACGCTGCGGAAGAAATGCGGCGGTCCGAAATAAAATTCTCGCGGGACTTATCATTGCCACAATAGTGTACTGGATTGGCATCCTTCTACTGTCCGCCATTTGTTTTACCGTGATGGGCACGAGCGGATCCGGCACGTTGTATCAACTGAGTTATCCCTACAGCGTCTATGTGCTGACACATGCCCAGGTCTATGGTGTCATCCTATTATGCGGGTATGTGGCAAGCCTCCTATCTGCATCGATCACCATGTTGACTGCCGCGAAAATGCGCTCCATGCACCTAGCAGTCTGCCTGCCCTTCCTGCTTTTCTTCGTTTCGCCGTTCATCGGAAGGGCTTTGCCGTTTACCACGTTTTTCAGCCTGACGCCTGATCAGCTAACCAACATCATGAACTGCTCACGGATTCCGTATATTTACCAATTCGGAGAGATTGCATTTCGCCAGATTCCGTTCATCACAGTACTCTACCTCGTCATTGCCCTGTGCCTGCTGCCATTCGCCTACAACGCATATCGAAGGGTCGCGGTTTAACAATAAGAAAATGCAAGTCTCATTTATTTGTCACATTCGGATACTATACACAGGAATACAAGAATGAATTTGTCAAGCCATTGCCACACAAAAAACCCGGACACCGTCCGGGTTTTCTTTCGTTCATTCTTTCTCTTCTTCACTTCCCGATCTGCTCCTGCTCGATCACGTCCAGAATCACAGCCTTTTCGTAATACGGGCGGACGCCGTTACGGCTGGTCTCCGTTTTTTCGTGGCCCTTGCCGGCGAAGATCACCACGTCATCCTTTTCCGCATGGGTCAGGGCGTAAACCGTCGCCTCCCGCCGGTCCGCAATGCGGGTGTATTGATCTGTGATCGGGCGCACCGCGGCTTCGATATCGTCGAGGATGGCCTCCGGATCCTCGCTGCGGGAATTATCCGAGGTGAGCACGGAGAAATCCGCCTCCTTTGCCGCGATTGCTCCCATCAGCGGGCGCTTGCCGTGGTCGCGGTCACCGCCGCAGCCAAACACGGCGATCACCCGGCCCCGCGCCAGCTCCTTCACCGTTTTAAGGAGATTTTCCAGAGCATCCGGCGTGTGGGCATAGTCCACAACGATATCAAAATCCAAATCGGTCTTGATGCGCTCCATTCGGCCCTCCACCACCGGGGCGTCGGCCAGGGCCGCTTTGATGGTGGCCCAGCCGATGCCCTGTTCTTTGGCGGCGATGACGGTGCCCACGGCATTATAAACCATGAAGCGGCCCAGCACATCCAGAAAAATGGTTTCTGTTTCATCGCCGGCCTGCAGGGTGAAGGTGCTGCCGCCGGTGGTGCAGTCGACGGCCGAAAGCCGGTAATCTGCCGCCGGATCTTCGCCGTAGGTGATAATTTTTAAATCCGGATGGCGCTCATGGATGCGGCTGATGAGCTTTTTGCCCCAAGGATCGTCTCTATTCACGATCGCGGCCTTTTCCGTCTGGTCGAAGAGCAGCGCCTTGGCCTCAAAATAGGCTTCAAAGGTTTTGTGGTAATCCAGGTGGTCCTGGGTTAGGTTCGTGAAGATCGCGTAATCAAAATGCACGTCCGACAGGCGGTCGAGATCAAGGGCCTGGGACGAGGCTTCCATCACCAGATCCGAACAGCCGGCCGCCACCGCCTCGGCGATAAACGCCTGGGTGTCCCGCGATTCGGAGGTGGTGCGGCCTTTGTTATCCAAAATGGCATCGCCGATTTGGTTGTCGATGGTGCCCATCCGCGCGTATTTTTTACCCGCGGCGCGCAAAATCCCGGTGAGAAAATAAGTCGAGCTGGTCTTGCCGTTGGTGCCGGTGATCCCGGTGATGGTGATCTTCTCTGAAGGGCGTCCAAAGAACCGGCTGGCGATATGCCCGAGCAGTTTGCGGCAGTCCGTCACCTTGAGATATACCACGTCGTCGTGATAGCGGGCGAGGTCAGCCTGATGCACGATCACCGCCGCCCCTTGGTCGATCGCCGCCTCCACAAAGCGATGGCCGTCGGTGGCAAAGCCGAAGATCGCCACGAACATGGCCCCCGGCCCCACCCGGCGCGAGTCATAGGCCACATCGGTGATGTCCGCGACAAGATCGCCGTTTCGCACTTCCAAAATTTCCTCTTCTGTTAACAGGTCGCGATAATTCATCTTCTCCCCCTCGTCGTCAAATTTAAAATTAGTCCCATTATACCTTAATTTCGTCTGAGCGTCCACCGGCCGCATCGCGGATCAGCGCAAGCCCCGCCGCTTCGCAGTCGGCCATACTGAAGGTTTTGGCTTCAGAGCTCTTCAGATATTCAAAATAACTGCGGCTGCGCGCCATCGAAAAGGTTTGCGCCCGGGCAGCCAGCGCGCGAAACACGGGCCCCGCCGTGGCAAAACCCGACGCGTCCGGGAAATAATCCAGATCGATGTCCAAAATGAGCGGCCGGTTTCGGGGCAAGGCATCGAGATCAAACCCCGCCGCGGCAAACATCCCGTCGGACAGATCGCCGAAATGCACTTCGGGCACCCGATAATGATGGCCGCTGGCGTATTCGTGGCGCGCCATGCAATTGATCATGTGATAATCCGCGAGAACACCCAGGGCCATCGCCGTGTTGATCTGCTCATCGTTGTGCATGAGCGGCATCTGCGCCAGCAAGCTCCCCCCGTCCTCCGGATCGATTTGCGCAAGTCGTCTGGCGCTGTATTTTTGAGTGAGCGCCTCGGCGTTCGTCGGATCTCTCGCGACGGCCTTCTGGTAGCTCGCAAGCCAGAAGGGCGGATCCGTATCCGGGTGAAAGTCGATGCTCACCAGCACCGCCGGGGTGCGAGTCGTCTGCCAGAGCGCCGCCCAAAGCAAAATCGCGTATTGATGGTCGTCCACCACGCCGATGATCCGCCCGTCCGGAAGGCGTTCCTGCCGGAAATGCTGCGCCGCCCGCCAATCGTTTGTCCGCTCAGCCATCAAGCGCTCCGCGATAGGTCTCGAGCAAAGCGATCAGCGCCTCTCCTGTGGAAAGCGCGAAAATCTGCCGGCGCAGCGCCGCGGAGCCCGGCATCCCCCGGGTGTAAGCCACGAGCTGTTTGCGCATTTCCACCATGGGCCCCACCTGTTCGGCCATCGCCGTCACCAAATGCACGTGATCGATGGCGGCCCGAAGCTTTTCGTCAGCGCTTGGGGGCGTTGCCGCCTCACCGGCCAGGGCCTGCTTCATTTCCCGGAAAATAAAGGGGTTACCAATGGCGCCGCGCCCCACCATCAGCCCGTCGGCCCCCGTCGCCGCACGGGCCGCCACCGCGGCCTCAGGGCTGTCGATGTCACCGTTGGCGATCACCGGCAGGCTCACGGCCGCCTTGACCTCGGCAATGGCCGGCCAATCGGCCGTCCCGGTATAAAACGCTTCCCGGGTGCGCCCGTGCACCGTCAACACATCGGCGCCGGCAGCCTCGATGCGCTTGGCCGCCTCTGCCGCCACCCGATGCCCGGCGTCCCAGCCCAGGCGGATCTTCACGTGGACGGGCTTGGCGCTCACGGCCTTCATCCGGCGGACGATGGCCTCGAGCCGGGGCAAATCTCTCAACAGCGCCGCGCCGTCGCCGTTTTTTACGATCTTCGGCGCCGGGCAGCCGGCGTTAAAATCGATAAAGGCAAAGGGCGTCGCGTTTACCTGCTCGGCCACCACCTGCCCGATAATCGCCGGATCCGAGCCGAAAAGCTGGATGCCCGCCGGCGATTCTTCCGGGCAGGTCGCCATGAGCTTCGCCGTTTTTTTGTCGCGGTAAAAAAACCCCTTCGCGGAAATCATCTCGGTGGTTACCGCGTCGGCGCCGTATTTTTTAGCCATTAAACGAAAAGGCAGGTTGGAATAACCTGCCAGCGGCGCCAGCATCAGCGGCACCTGTTGTTGATTTGTTGTTGTGTTCATCCTCATCTGTGTTTTCTTCGGGCATCTGCGTTTTTGTCGTGGATGATCTTCAGCCCTTTGAGGGTCAGCTTCGGATCGAAGATATCGATGCCGTCCACCTCCTGAAGAAACATGCGCCCGTAGCCGCCGGTGGCGACGACCTTCATGTCCGGCTCGCCGGTCTCCTCGCGCATCTGCCCGATGATGTGACTGACCTGGCCGATATAGCCGTATACCAAACCGGCCTGCATATTGGTGACGGTGTCCTTGGCCAGGATGCTTCTGGGCTTTTGGATGGCGATACTCGGCAGCTGAGCGGCGTTGCGGAACAATGCGTCCGCCGAAATCTGGATGCCCGGTGTCATCACGCCGGCACAAAGGGCCCCGTCCCGATTGACGTAATCGTAGGTCGTGGCCGTGCCGAAATCCAGCACGAGCACCGGCCCCCCGTAAAGCTGATAAGCTGCCACCGCATCGACAATGCGGTCCGCGCCGACTTCCGTGGGATCGCTGGTTAAAATGGGCATCCCTGTTTTAATGCCCGGGCCGACCGTCATCGGCGCCATCTGAAACACTTTTTTAATGCCGTTGGTCATCGAGTGCATGATGTTCGGCACCACGGACGCCACCACAATCGCCGTGACATCCTGAACATTCAGATCGTCCGTTTGAAAGAACCCGCGGAAAGCCACGGCAAATTCGTCTGAGGTGCGCGGCGTCTTGGTCATCAACCGCCAGGAGCAAATCAGCTCATCGTCTTCAAAGGCACCAACCTCTGTGTTAGTATTGCCGACGTCCACCACTAATATCATTTTGAACTCCTATTGGTTCTTTTTGTCCTGAACCTTCTGCATGAATCGCGCCTTATTGACAATAAAGCGGGTATGGGTGCCGCCGGCAATCTGCTGCACGGTGTCGTAGGCCTCAATGCTAAAGACGAGCTTGCGCCCCTCGATGACGTCGAGGTGCACCTTCACGCGAACCTTCATCCCCACCGGCGTCGGCGCCATGTGATCAAGGTTGATGTTGGCGCCCACCGTCGTCTCTTCTTCCGGCAGCCAAAGATCGGCCATTTCGTAAGCGGCATTTTCGATCCAAGCGGCCAGTGCCGGCGTCGCCAGCACATCCAAGCCGCCGCTGCCGACCACGCGGGCTGTCAACTCCCGGGTCACGGTATTGTCTTTTTCCATCTCCATGCCGGATCTTAATTTATTGGATATCTGTTCTTGTGTCATGAATGCATTCCATTCCTTTCTGATTTGAGGATGCTGTTTCTCGGCGCTGTCGCTTTACGACGGGCTGTTTGTTTCTTCTTCAGAGGCTGTCGGCTGGACCGGGACCTCCGACGATACTCCGGCTTTCGCCGTTTCCGGACTTTCGGATGTTTCAGAAGCGTCAGCCGTTTCCGTCGCAGGATTAACGGCTTCCGGTTTCAGAGCCGCCGCTGTCTGTCCGTCCGATGTTTGATTGTCGGATCCATCGGCTGCCGGCCGTTCCGATTCGTCCGGCTTAGCGTCTGCCGCTTCTTTTGGCAGCAGCACACCGTTCGCCTCGTACATCTGAGCGAATTCCTCGCCGGTTAAGGTGCTCACCTTCAGGAGCTGCTCGGCAACGCCGGTCAGCGTATCCTGCTTGTCGGTGAGGATTTGGCAGGCCCGTTCGTAAGCGGTTTCGACGATATTGCGGATTTCCTTATCGATCACCGCCGCGACTTCTTCACTGTAATTGCGAGTCCGTCCCAGATCCCGGCCGAGGAAAACTTCCCCGCCGTCGTTGTTGCCGAAGGTCATCGGGCCGAGGTGTTTGCTCATGCCCCACTCGGTGACCATCTTGCGGGCGATCTCCGTCGCGCGTTCGATGTCGTTGGAAGCTCCGGTGCAGATATCCTCCAGGGCGACCTTTTCCGCCGCGCGCCCGCCGAGAAGCCCGGCGATTTTATCGAGCAGCTTGCCCTTGGACATATGCTGGCTGTCGTCTGTCGGCAGCGAGATCGTATAGCCGGCGGCCATCCCCCGGGGAATAATCGAAATCTCGTGGACCTCTTCCCCATTGTCCAGATAACGCATCACGATGGCATGCCCCGCTTCGTGATAGGCCGTGACGCGCTGGTCGCTTTCCTCCACGACACGGCTTTTCTTTTCCGGCCCGGCGATGACGCGCTTGATGGCTTCTTCCAGCTCCGCCATCGTGATCATGCGCATCTTTTTGCGGGCGGCCAAAAGCGCCGCCTCGTTCATCAGGTTTTCAAGATCCGCCCCGGTAAAGCCCGGCGTGCCTTTGGCAAGCACTTCCAGATCCACCGCCGAATCCAGCGGTTTGTTCTTGCGGTAAATGCTGAGGATTTCCTTTCGGCCCTTCACATCCGGCGTGCCGACGGTCACCTGACGGTCGAAACGCCCCGGTCTTAGGAGCGCCGGATCCAGAATATCCGGGCGGTTGGTGGCCGCAATGATAATGATACCTTCGTTCACGCCGAAGCCGTCCATTTCCACCAAAAGCTGGTTGAGAGTCTGTTCCCGTTCGTCGTGGCCGCCGCCGAGGCCCGCGCCCCGATGACGCCCCACGGCGTCAATCTCGTCGATAAAAATGATGCAGGGCGCACTTTTCTTCGCGCTGTCGAAAAGATCCCGCACGCGGGATGCCCCCACCCCGACAAACATTTCCACAAAGTCCGAACCGGAGATAATAAAGAAGGGCACGCCCGCTTCTCCGGCCACAGCCCGGGCAAGCAGCGTTTTACCGGTGCCGGGAGGTCCGACGAGCAACACCCCTTTGGGCACCCGGGCGCCGAGGCTTCGGTATCTATCTGGCGCCTTCAGAAAGTCGACGATCTCAGCCAGCTCTTCCTTCTCCTCATCGGCGCCGGCCACATCCTTAAAGGTCGCTTTTTTATCGGAGGGCGACTGCATCCGGGCCCGGCTTTTGCCAAAGCTCATCACATTGCCGCTGCCGCCGCCCTGGCGCATCATCATGACCAAAAAGACGACGAGCAGCACCACCAGAATGACCGAAGGGATCAGTGAGACCCACCAACTTTGATCCTTGGCGATCTCCACCTTCATCTTCGGGTTCTTGATGATGTAATTGCTCAAAATGGTATCAATGGTATATTCCGGAACGATGCTTTCAAAAGATTTACCGCTCGTCAATTTCCCGGTAGCCTTTGTCCCGTTGATTTTAATTTCCGCTACTTTTCTGCTGTTGATGTTCGTCACCAGTTCCGAATACGTCAAATTTTTGACCTCGGACTTCATCGGGTTTAAAAAAGATACGGCCGCGATGATGATGACCAGGATCAACAAATAAAATCCGATCATTCGAATATATTTCTTCAAATGAATCTGCTCCTTTCCTGCAAAATCTTTCCAATATTGCGCCGACGCTTTGATCTCAGTTGTAAATTTCTCTTTTTAGAATGCCGATATAGGGCAAATTGCGATAGCACTGATTATAATCCAGACCATAGCCCACCACAAATTCGTCGGGAACCTGAAAACCGCAGTAATCCACATCGATATCGACCACCCGCCGCTCCGGTTTATCGAGCAGGGTAGCAATCTTCAGGCTGCTGACGTTCTTGCCAAGCAAAGTTTCCTTGAGGGCGCGCAATGTCCGGCCGGAATCCACGATGTCCTCGACGATGAGCACGTTCTTCCCCTCGGCGGCAAGCATGGCTTCGTCCGGCAGCTGAACCTCTCCCGAGCTCTGGGTGTCGGCAAAGTAACTGGCCGCGTGCATGAACGCCACCTCCACCGGTATACTGACACTTCGGACCAGATCGGCAAAAAATACAAAACTTCCTCGCAAAATGCACAGCGCAAGCAAAGGCTTATCCCGATAGTCTGCCGTAATGCTCCGGCCCAGTTCCCGGATTCTTGTGCGCAGTTGTTCTTCCGTCAGCAATACTTTCTCAATATCAGCCAGCAATGATCTTCTCCCATCTTAATGTGAATTTTGTCTGTGTTTGATCACTCACTTGGTAGGCTGGGTCCTGGTAGAAGCCCAAAATGGCCACAACGCGATTTTCTTCCGCCAAAATCGGCAAGGTATCCCGCAGATCGCGGTCGATGCGACGCGCCATCAAAAATTTTTTAAGCTTTTGACGGCCGACGCCGGCCAGCACAACCCAATCTCCCGGACTTCTGCCGCGAAGCACCAGATCGCTTTTAATTTTACCATAATCAAACGCAATTTCATTAACAAATTTGTATTTATGACAATTTTTTGTCCCTTTGCCGCTTTCTGCCATTTCAATCCGCACCTGAAAGCAAAAACCGGACGCGCTGTCGTAAATCCGCTGGGAGCGCCGCAGGGCATAAACGCCGCGAAAGGGCTTTGGCCGCCACTGACCGCCGCGGGAAAAAATCAGTCGGTCATAGCGCCGGCGCACCTGTAGATGATGAGGCAGATCCAGATCCCAGGTGGTCGCCGGCGCGGTGAGCTTCTCCTGCAGCAGCCGCACATGGCGCGCCTCGAAATCGACGGCCGTTTGGGCCGCCTCGGCCATCACCCGATTTAAAAGGGCTCCCTGCACCGCCGCGGGCAGTGCGCGCCATTCGGGCAGATCCACCTCGGTCCCGCAGTCCGTCGGCGTCACGCAGCGCTCACGGGCCGTCTCCAGGATTGCCCCCTGTGCATCGCACCAGTCTGCCGCCTGCTCGGCGAAGGCCCCGATGTGTGCCACCGCCCGGGCGTTGCAGGCCGTCAGCACCGGCATCACCTGATGCCGCAGTCGGTTGCGCATAAACGCGTCGGAGGCGTTGGTCGCGTCCTCCACGTGGGGCAGCTGCTGTGCCGCGGCATAGGCCTCGATCGCCTCCCGGCGCACCTGAAGAAAGGGCCGCACGAACGCTCCGGCTACCGGCCGCATCCCGGCCGCCCCCCGAATGCCCGCGCCGCGGATCAAATGCATCAGCACCGTCTCGGCCTGATCGTCCAGATGATGGGCCAGGGCGATTTTGGCCGCGCCCGTCTGCCGCTGCCAGCGCTCAAAACATCGGCGCCGCGCCAAGCGTCCCGCCGTCTCGAGACTGATTTTTCGCTCTTTGGCCATCAGCGGCACATCCGCCGCCGCCGTGAGCACGGGAATGCTGTGATCCGCACACCACCGCGCCACAAAGGTTTGGTCGCCCTCGGCCGCCTCCCCGCGAATCCGATGATTGACATGCCCCGCCATCACCGCAATGCCCAGCGCATCGGCGTGGGTCCATAAAAAATGCAGCAGCGCCATGGAGTCGATGCCACCGGAAACCCCGACGAGCACCCGATCCCCCGGTTCAAACATCTGATGGACTCGGATGGTTTTTAAAACGTCGCCGCAAAACGCCCGCACCCCCGCGGGCCTGGCAGAAGACGCGAACGCATGTGAATGGGACACATGGGACCTCCTTTTGCAAATACCTGACTGAAAAATGGTAAAAAAAAACCTGAAGCTACTGCTCCAGGTAAATCGTCAAATGGTGACCCGTGGGAGAATCGAACTCCCGTTATCGCCGTGAAAGGGCGATGTCTTAACCGCTTGACCAACGGGCCACGCTGTGGAAAATAATGGTAGCGGCGAACGGGGTCGAACCGCTGACACTACGGGTATGAACCGTATGCTCTAGCCAACTGAGCTACGCCGCCATAAAAAATGGTTGCGGGGACAGGATTTGAACCTATGACCTCCGGGTTATGAGCCCGACGAGCTACCAAACTGCTCCACCCCGCGACGAATAATACTGACATCATTAAAATGGTGCCGGAGACCGGAATCGAACCGGTACGATCGAAAAGGATCGCAGGATTTTAAGTCCTGTGCGTCTGCCAGTTCCGCCACTCCGGCGATCACTTTAACCATCCTCTCCAAAGGACAAGAATTAGTATACGCTTTGTCCCTGTCCTTGTCAACTCTTTTTTTATTTTATTTTAACCCCCGCCGCGCCGCCGCATCAAAAGCGCCGCGCCCTCCAGATTGTCGTTGTCGCAGATCACCAGCGCATCCTGACGGCAGGCCTTCATCACGGCTTTAAGGATGGCCGTGCCGGCCAAAATAATATCGGCCCGACCGGGCGCCAGCCCCGCTATTTTTTTGCGCGCCGCCAGGGGCACCGCCGCCAGTTTTGCCTGCAAAGCCTCGACATCGGCCGCGCTCAGCCGACTCAGGTGCACAGCGTCCCGATCGTAGTCGGTCAGCCGCTGTCTGATCGCCGTCAGGGTGGTCACCGTGCCGCCGATGCCTACCAGCTGATAAGGCGCCGACAAATCATAGGCCGGCAGCGCTTCGCTCAGCATCGCCGCCGTCGCCTCTTCAACCGCGCCCATTGCCTCGCGGCTCGGCGGATCGGCTGTCAGCCATTTTTCCGTGGCCCGGACACAGCCCATATTTAGGCTCATAGCTGTCTCGATTTGGCTGTTCGCGCCCAGAATGAGTTCGGTGCTGCCGCCCCCGATATCGCAGATGAATATGCGGCTGTCAAAACATTGGGAGACGCCGGCAAAACCATAGGCTGCTTCTGTTTCCCCGTCGATCACCTGCACGTTTACCCCGGTTTCGCGAAGGGCCGCCTTGCAAAAATCCGCCCCGTTTTCGGCATCGCGCACGGCGCTGGTCGCAAAAGCCGCGATCGCCGGCAGAGCCACCCCCTGAACTGTCGCCCGGGCGACAAAATCACGCAGGGCCTTCAGATTGCGCGCGATGGCCCCGTCCGCCAGACGGCCGGTGCGATCGACGCCTTCGCCCATCCGGGTATATTGCACCCATTTGCCCGTCCGCTGCAGAGTGCCGGCCGCGTCAAACCGGTAAATCAGCAGGCGCATGGAGTTGGTCCCGATATCGATCACGGCCTGAAGGGTGTTTTCCGCTGCCATTAATTCCGATCCTCCTCATTGTGCGTTTGGGTTTCGGCCTGCTCTTGATCAGCTTTCGCCTTCTCCGCCCTTTTCTTCTTGGCCTTCTGTGCCTTGGCCTCCGCCTCGGTCTTCGCGCGGATGATGATCTTTTCCTCGGGATAATACAGGTTGAGATTCTTGTGCGCGATGTATTCCGTGTAATGGCGGGTGTTGATCTGCCGAATCTCTTCATCCAAACGAATCTTTCTTGTTTTTTCCTGCTGGAGCTGCGCTGTTAAATCTCTTTTCTGCCCCATCAGGCGAAAAATTTGCACAAAGCGCGAACCGTAGAGCCAGAGAAAAAGCGCCACGACCACCCCCACGCTGAGAACCGTCGCCCGATTGCGGTAAAACCACCGTTCAGCCCGGGATGTGCCGTTGCGCGTTCTTTTTTTTCGCCGACGGCCAGCCGGTTTGTCGGAATTTGATTGCTGCTTTTGCGCCATGCCTTTCTCCTTTTGCTCCATCCCTTTCGGCACCGGCCTTCATCTCGATCAGCGCCGCTTCATTCCATCACGCGGTAAAGGGAGTCGGCCATGTCCTTCGGTACGTGATCCGGCACGGCGAGGATTTCAACCCTTTGCACGCCGCTGCCAAAGCTCAGCGTCAGAATATCGCCGACTTTCACCTGGGTGCCGGCCTTCGCGGCCTGCCCGTTAACCGCGATGCGCCCGCTGTCACACGCCGCTTTGCTCACCGTTCTTCGTTTGATGAGCCGGCTGTTTTTCAAAAATTTATCTACGCGCATAGCGCCCCTCCTGCTCCGTTGGTATTCGCATTCAGCATAAAATAAAAGCCGGAGCATCACCCCGGCTTCGTTTCGGTCGAATTATTTATTCAGCGCGTCCTTAAAGGCTTTGCCCGCTTTGAAAGCCGGCGCATCGGAAGCCTTGATTTCGATGGGCTCTTTGGTTCTCGGATTCAGGCCCTGTCTTGCCGCTCTGTGGCGCACATCAAAGGTCCCGAAACCAACCAGCGACACCTTGTCGCCTCTCTGCAATGTTTCGACGATGATATCGGTAAAAGCGGTCAGCGCCTTTTCCGCATCTTTTTTTGGCAAACCGGTCTTTTCTGCCATTGCAGCAACCAATTCAGACTTATTCATACTGTCCCTCCATACATGTTATTTTCAAAATAAATAGTTTTCTCTATTATACGCATGAATGCGCATAAACACAAGCTTTTTCTTGCACTTTTCAGGTATTGATCAAAAAGTTACTGCTCCGGATCGCCGCCTTTCGCCTTGATGCTTTGCCGCAAAGCCTCGAGCTGCGCCGCCGCGTATTCGCCCGGCTGTTTCTCCTGGCGCGCCGCCAATGCTTCCATTTTCTTCAGGCGTCCGGCGAATTTGGCATTGCTCTTTCGCAGCACCAACTCCGGCTGGAAGCCGCAAAGCCGCACCACGTTCACGGCGGCCAAAAGCAGATCGCCCAGTTCTTCTTCCAAATGAGCGCGGTCGCCCGAGCCCGCCGCCTCGGCCACTTCATCGCTTTCCTCCCGGACTTTGGCCAGCGCCGGCGCCGGATCCCGCCAGTCAAAGCCCGCCTTGCCGGCCTTGGCCAAAAGCTTTTCCGCCTGCATCAGCGCCGTGAAGCCCCGGGGGATGCGGTCGAGCTCTTCTGACAGCGTCGCCGTTTGCTTTTCGTCCCGCTTGAGCGCCTCCCAATCGACAGCCTCGACCCGAGCATCCCCGAAAACGTGGGGATGACGATGAATCATCTTTCGGTTGATCCTTGAGAGCACATCGCCGATATCAAAGCCTTCCGATTCCCGCCCGAGCTGCGCATGAAACGCCACCTGAAAGAGCACGTCGCCCAGCTCCTCAATCAGGTTGTCCCGATCTTCGCTTTCGATGGCGTCAAGCACCTCATAGCATTCTTCCAGCAAATAACGCGTTAAGGAAATATGCGTCTGTACCTTGTCCCAAGGGCAGCCGTTTTCCGAGCGCAAAGCCGCCATGATCGCGACGAGCGTTTCAAAGCGGCGGGGATCCATCGCCAGACAAGCCTTAGGATCACTAACGGGCAGCCGATATTCTGTTGCCTCTGAATGCTTCAAATCTTTTGTCATGCTTTAAACACCCTCTGCCGCCAATACAGCAGCTTCCGATAAAGAGGAACAATCCGGCGATGACCGGGCAGCACCGTGATCTCTTCGTCGCTGATCGCTCCCGTCAGGATAATCATCACCGCATACACCGCCACCGCCGCCGCAAAGGCAATCATCATTGCCAGAAAATTGCCGATCACCCCCAAAAGACACCGGTAAACCAGCGATGTGATAACGCCCATCACCGCGGTCGCAATCAGCGGCTTCACCACCGTCCGGCGCCACGAAATACGCACGCCGGTAAAACGCTTCACGCAGATGTAGTTGGCGACCGTCAGATAAATAAAGGTCAACATATAGTCCAGCCCCATGCCGTAGATATTGATCGCCGGAATGCTCATAGCAATCCAGCCGGTAACCGAAAACACGATGATCCCCAGTCCCAGCGTGATCAGCGGCACGCGAAAATGGTCAATGGACTGCAGAATGCTTTGAAAAATATTGGAGAGCATCATGAACATCGTCGCGTAGGCAAAAACCCGGAGCATCCCCGGGCCATATTTCGATCCCGGAAAGAGCAAATTGAAAATCCCCTTCGAAAGCACCGACATCCCCACGCAGCAGGGCAGCCCGACGAGAATCACAATGCGGATGGCCAAATCAATTTTGTGGTTCGTCGTCACCCTATCCCTCAGCGCGAAGGATTCAGAAATCGCCGGAATCATGGCCACCGCCAAATTGGCCGAGATGATGAGCGGCACATTCACCAGGGTATCCACATTGGTAAAGTCGCCGAACATCATCGTAGCCGTGTGCGCATTGATGCCCGCCACCGCCAGCCGCGGCACATAAATAAAGGAATTGATCGTCGCAAAAAGCGACACGATCACCGAAGTGAGGGTCACCGGCACGGCGATCACCACCAGCCGTCTCAGCAGGCGCTGCCAGCTCCGCGGCTTCTTGCGCGTCGTGCACTCAAGCTTCGCCCCATAGGTATCCATGAAGATCCAAAAGATTGCCGCCAGCATCACCGCCGCGACCATCCCGCCGGCCGTCGCGCCAAAAATCGCGCCGCCGACACCCCTCCCGATATCATGACGGATTCCCGTCACATAAAACCAGCACAGCAGGATGCCCAGAAACACCCGCACGACCTGCTCGACGATCTGGGAGATCGCCGTCGGCGTCATAATCTGAAAGCCCTGAAAAAATCCTCGAAAGGCTGAGCAAACGGAAATGATGAACGGGGCCGGCGCAATGGCAATGATGGCGCTGTAGCTTTCCGGCGGCCAGTGAGCGATGCGGATGATAAAGCGCGCGCCAAAGCCCAGAAACAAGCTGGAAACGCCGCCGAGCACCAACAGAGCAGCCATCGAGACGTGAAACACGTCTTTTGCGCCGCGATAATCACCCACGGCCGTGCTTTCTGAAACCATCTTTGAAATCGCGACGGGAACCCCCACCGTCGACACCATGAGCAGCATGTTGTAAATATTGGTGACATTGCCGTAAATGCCATTGCCGAAGCTGCCGACCAGGCGATAAAGTGGTACCTTGTAAAAAAGGCCGAGGAGGCGGGACAAAACGCCTGCCGCCGCCAAAATGGTCGCCCCTTTTAAAAAATTGCTCGTTTTTTTCGCTTCATTCGATTGATTGTTACTCACCGATCGCCTCTGTCCATTTTAAATGCGCTTTTCGTATGTTTTAACGTGAAGTTCCTTTTTGAGCTGGTCAACATAATCCGTCGTAAGATCTTTGATTTCGTCGTCCACATCCACTTTGACATCCTGAAGGTCTTTGATCCGCTTCTGATACGCTTTCTTCGATTCATTCTGCTGGATGGTCTGCGTAATGGCCGCCTTGTGATTTTTCCAGGAATCCTTCTTTTTGGTTTTGTCGTACACAAAGATCACGTGATAGCCATTGGCGGTTTTAACCGGACCGACCGCCGTGTTTTTTGATGCGCTAAAGGCCGCCTTGGAAAAAGCCGGCACCATGCGGGTGCTTTTAAACGCCCCCAGATCCATCGATTCCAAAATCTTTTTATTGGTTTTGGTCGAATATTTGCGCATTAGTTTTTCAAAGGCTGCCTTGGTTTTGATCTCCTCGGCTTCCTTCGCGATTTTTTTCGCCAGGGTCGGATCCTTCGTCAGGATATGGCAGGCCGACACCGTCTTAGGGTTATAAGTCGATTCGTGATTTTCGTAATATTCCTTCACGTCCTGATTCGAAACCTTCACATCCTTGGCCAGCGCCGAACGAATCGCCGCCTGCGCCGCTCTCCCCTTAGCTTCTTCCCTTTGATATTTGCGGAAAATGGACGCCGTCATCCCATAATTCTGAAGATACGAATCCAGCGTGCTGTCCTTGGGAAAATACATCTTCAGCGTCATGTTGAGGAGCTTTTGCTGCGCCGCGACCGCATCGCTCGAAATCTTAATGTGGTGATCCTTACAGTACTGAATCATGCCGCGATAGGTGCCGATGGTTTTAAAAACCGACCGATTGATCCTCTTCCGGGTGACTTCATCCGTCGCCGGGGCCGATCCGGTAGACGCATATGTCGATAACACCTTGCCGACATAATAATAGTAGTATTCGCCGTGGGTCACCTTCTCTTTGTCAGCGGTGCCGACGGATTTGTCCAAGAAGCGATACGGATGCTTCTTCAACTGTTTTTTATAAGCAGTCAGTGCCTTCGAGGCATATTCGGTCGTCACAGTATTGTCCTGCATGAACTGCGCGAACAATTTGTCATTGGTCGAATAATTTTTCAAAATCCCCGCGTATTTCTTGGCCGCCTGTTTTTTAACCGCCTGATAGGTGATGGCGCCCGTTTTCTTCGCCGAAGCTTCGTTCACCTTCAATTTGTCTTTCCTGGCCTTGGCCGCCAGCACCTGATTTTGAATCACCGCATCAAAGGTGTTCTTCTGCAAATCTTTCAGATCCGAGCCGGTGGGCATGGTCTGGCCGTTCACCGCGTAATAAATGGCCGTATTGGCCATCGTGTTGCTATAAACCGCCTTGGTAAGCTGCTTGCCGTTAATGGTGGCAATCACCTGCGCCCGATCTCTTTTAGGATTGACGGTGACCAGCGCGCATCCTGAAACGAGCGCGCCCACCAGTCCCAGACAAACCGCCGCCGTGAGCGTCCTGCCGATGATCGCGGCCGGCCGTCCCGATTGCTTTGGATTTTTTTTTATCCCTTGCATATTTTCTCCTTTAAGCTCTAAAGTCATTCTGCCGAACCGCCGGCAGGCGGTCCGCCATCTTAAGATGCTAACATTCTACCACATCTTTCGCTTTTACTGTATTTTCTTAAAGAATTCCATCAGATGATCCAGCATTTTGGCCTGGATACGCCCGCCAAGGGCGATGGACCACACCTTATCCCGGTGTCTGTCCGCCTTGAACTTGACGCCGAAGCGCGCAAAGAGCAACTGCACCACATCGCCGGCGGGCATGGGAACCGGCTTCGCTTCGTCGAAAAAGAGCAGCACCCGGTCGCGCTGCTGGCGAAGCTCGGTCACATTGCAGGCCTCGGCCATGCGCCCGACCACCGACAGCTTAAGCAAATTGCGCACGCTGGCCGGCACCGGGCCGAAACGATCCTCGAGGGCAGCCGTCATCCCGGCCAGATCATCCTCGTTGGCGAGGGCAGCGATTTTTTTATAGATATCGTATTTCACGACCTCGCTGTCGATATAAGTCTCCGGAATATAGGCGTCGAGCTCCAGGTTGATTTTAACCGGCTCCTTCTCGGCCGCCGCTTTCGGCAGATGGCCGGTGTGCTCGGCGATGGTCTCTTCCAGAATGCGGCAGTACATTTCGTAACCGATGCTGAAAAGATGCCCCGACTGCTCGGAGCCGAGGATATTGCCGGCTCCGCGGATTTCCAGATCGCGCATCGCCACTTTAAAGCCCGATCCGAAAGCCGTGAAATCCTTGATGGCCTTCAGCCGTTTCTGGGCGACGTCCGACAGGGCCCTGCGCTTGTAAAGAATATAGCAGAATGCCTGATTGCTCGAACGGCCGACCCGCCCCCGCAGTTGATACAGCTGGGAGAGGCCCATGGCGTCGCCGTCGTCAACGATCATTGTGTTGGCGTTGCGCACATCGAGCCCCGACTCGACGATGGCTGTCGTCACCAGCACATCGTAGCTTCTGTCGACAAAGGCTTCCATAATTTTTTCGAGCGTCTCCCCACTCATCTGCCCATGAGCCGTCGCCACCCGGGCGCCGGGAACCATCCGTCGCACCCGATCGGCCCGCTCGTTCAGATCCTTGATGCGGTTGTGCACGAAATACACCTGGCCGCCCCGGCGGATTTCCCGGGCGATGGCATCGCCGACCACCACCGCGTTGTCGCGCATTACATAGGTGCGCACCGGCCGGCGGCCCACCGGCGGCTCGGCAATCACGCTCATATCCCGGATGCCCGTCATCGACATGTGCAGCGTCCGGGGGATCGGCGTCGCCGAGAGGGTCAGCACATCGACGTTCTCCCGCAGACTCTTCAGCTTTTCTTTGGAACGCACTCCAAAGCGCTGCTCCTCATCCACGATCAAAAGGCCCAGATCCTTGAAACGCATGTCCTTGGAGAGCAGCCGGTGGGTGCCCACCACCACATCCACCCGGCCGGCGGCAAGATCAGCGAGGACGGCCTTTTGCTCCTTGGGCGTTCGGAAGCGGCTCATCACCTCCACGGTGATCGGGTAACGGGCAAAGCGCGCCCGCATCGTCCCGTAATGCTGCTGGGCCAGAATGGTGGTCGGCACCAGCAAGGCCACCTGCTTGCTGTCCATCACGGCTTTAAAGGCCGCCCGCAGTGCCACCTCGGTTTTGCCGTAGCCCACGTCGCCGCAAAGCAGCCGGTCCATGGGCACCGGCTTTTCCATATCCGCCTTGATCTCCTCGATGGCGCGCAGCTGATCGTCCGTCTCTTCATAGGGGAAGGCGTCCTCGAATGCCTGCTGCCAGGAGGTGTCTTTGCCAAAGGCGTAGCCGGGCCGGGACCGCCTTGCGGCATAAAGGGCGATCAGCTCGTCGGCCATGTCCTCCACGGCCTTCTTGGCCCTGGCCTTGGTTTTGGCCCAATCCGGCCGCCCCAGGGTATTCACTTTCGGCTTCCGATCTCCGCCGGTGCCGATATAAGCCTGGATCGAGCCCATCTGATCCACCGGCAGATAAAAACGGTCGTCCCCCCGATAGGCGATGACGATCATGTCCTTGGTGGTCTCGCCGATGGTCATCTTCTCGATGCCCTGATAAACGCCGATGCCGTGGATATCGTGCACCACATAATCCCCGGCGGACAGGCTTGTGAAGGTCTCGATTTTTTTGCCGGACGGCGTTTTTCGGCGGCGCTTTTTTCGCGCCGCCGGTTTAAAAATCTCCGACTGGCTGATAAACACCAGTTGCTCGGCCGGCAGCTCAAACCCTTCGGAGAATTCGCCCTGCACAAAATAAACTCCCGGCGTCGTGCCGTCGCTGTAAATGCCGAGGTTCTGCTCGCCGAGCAGCGTACGGACGGCCTTTTCGCCTCTGGCGCTCCGACAGCCAATGACGATGCGGTCGCGGTTCGCCAAGTGCTGCTTGAGCATATCGCAAAAATAAGGCACCCGCCCCACAAAGCTTTCGATACTGCGGGCATTCATATCAAACGTTTCGGCTCCATTGCCGCGCGCGGCCGCGAACAGGTTAACTTTGACCGTCGGCCGCCGGCCAAGCACTGCCGCAAGCGCATCGAGCTCCCAGAATTTCTCTCCCTCTTCCGGAAACAACTCGCCGGCATCGATCAGCGTCTCGAAATTCTTTCGGCTTTTTTCGAGGAAGGTCTCGGCCGCCGCAGCCGCCTGCTCCCACTCGTCCCAGAAAATCACGGCCTGCTTGCCCAGATAGCTTTCCAGGCTGCTGCGTTCGCCAGCGAAGGCCGAGAAGGTCTCGTCGTGTTCCATCGGCTCCGCCAGCAATCGATCGATCAACGCCGCATGAGCCGTGCCGCCATAACGCGCTGCCATCGTTTTAAGCAGCCGTTCCCGTTCTCCACGGCTTAAAATCGATTCGCGCACCGGCGCCATTTTAATGCGTTCCAATGCCCGTGCGCTGCGCTGGGTCGCCATGTCCATCTGCTTCAGGGATTCGAGCTCGTCGTCAAAGAAATCCGCGCGGACGCCGGTCGCTGCCCCGACGGGAAACACATCCACGATCTCGCCCCGTTTGGCATATTGGCCGGCGCTTTCCACCTGGCTAACCCGGATATAGCCCCGATCCGACAGCTGCGCCGCCAAATCGTCGGGCTCCAGCGTCATTCCCGGCTTGAGCGTTAAAAACCGCTTCTTAAGCGCCTGGCTTGCCGGCATTTTTTTAAGCAGGTTGCTCACCGAGGTGCAAATCACGTATTTGCGGCGCCACAGGAGCTGCTCGAGCACCTGCATCCGCTTTTCGGTGATCTCCCGGCTGTGCACATCCGAAAAATAATCGTGAATCGGTTCCTCGGGGAAGTATAGCACGTTATCCGGCGCCCACTGGGCCAGCCGCTCCGCCTTGGCCAGCGCCTCGCGGTCCGTCGCCGTAATATAAAGCAGATGACCCTTGGTCGCCTCCCGCAAATACAACGCCAAAAAACCTTTCAAACCGTCCTTGACGTTTGAAAGGTTAACCGATGCCCCCGCGCGCAGCCGTTCGACAATGCGGTGACTTTTCGTGGTGTCAAAAAAATCAAAAATTTTGCGATTCATATTGATCCCGTTCTTCTGCCAATGATCATCTGCGCACGTTCATGCGGTTCATCGCGAGATCCACGCCGTCGCTGACGATCATCGCTGCGGCTTTGGCCGCCTGCCCGACCGCCGCCCTCACCGCCTCGCCGTCGTCGCCGGAAAGACGGCTCAGCACATAATCGGCCAGATCCCAACCACGGGGGTTTTCGCCGATGCCGATGCGCACCCGGGGAAAGGCCGTCGTCCCCAGATGCCCGACCACCGAACGCATCCCGTTGTGGGTGCCGGCGCCGCCTTTTTGGCGAATCCGCAGCTGGCCGGGCGCCAGGTCCGCATCATCGTAAATCACAACGATCTGCTCGGAAGGCACCTTGTAGTAATCCGCCAGCGCGCGGACGCATTGCCCGCTCTCGTTCATAAAGGTCTGAGGCAAAACCAGCTTGACTTTTTCGGCACCCTCGCGATAATCGCCCGTCAGTCCGAAGTGCTCCGCCTTGTCCAGCTGCACTTGCTTAGCTTTGGCCAAAGCGTCAACCGCCATAAAGCCCACGTTATGCCTGGTGTCGGCATAGCGTGGGCCCGGATTTCCCAAACCGACGATTAAAAACATCAGGAGTAGCTCCCGGTAAACAGACGGCTGAGCGGTCTGCCCAGATGAATATAATCGATAGCCCGCCCGAAGGTCGCACCGGTGGACAGAATTTTGAGTTTGTCGATACGTTTTTTTTCGGGAATTTCGATGGTGTCCAGCGTCACTAGCTCTTCCAGGGCGGATTTCTCGATGCGCTCCATGGCCGGCCCGGAAAACACCCCATGGGTGCAGCCGGCGCGCACCGACTTCGCGCCCAGTTCCATAATGGCGTTGGCCCCGGTGGTAATGGTCCCCGCCGTATCGATCATATCGTCGATCATGATGCAGTTCTTGCCCTTGACTTCACCGATCACGCCCATGACCGCCGTTTCGTTCGGCTTGGGCCTTTCCTTGTCGATGATGGCAAAGGGCACCCCCAGGGCTCTCGCCAGTTTGCGCGTCCGCTTGACGGAGCCGGCATCCGGCGCCACCACGGCCATATCGTCCAGATTTTTCGACGCGAAATAATCGGCAATAATGCTGCCGCCGGCCAGATGATCCAGCGGGATATCAAAAAATCCCTGAATCTGATTGGAATGCAGATCCATGGTCAGCACCCGGTCCGCCCCGGCCGTGGTGATGAGATTGGCCACCAGTTTAGCGGTGATCGGATCCCGGGATTTGGCCTTGCGATCCTGCCGGGCATAGCCGAAGTAGGGCATCACGGCCGTGATGCGCCCGGCGGAGGCCCGCTTCAGGGCGTCGATTAAAATCAACAGCTCCATCAAATTGTCGTTGCAGGGATTGCTGGTCGATTGAATCACAAAGACATCCGCCCCGCGAACAGATTCATGAATGTTCAGACCGATCTCCCCGTCGCTGAAGTGCATCACTTCGGCATTGCACAAAGACACTTCCAAATAGGCCGCAATATCCCGGGCCAGCGGCTGATTGCCGTTTCCCGTGATCACTTTAATGCCGCTAAAATTGCCGTCCATCTTCCTTTTTACCTCCAAAACAACCTGCTGTTTTTCACGTGTTTCCAACTAATTTGATATTTCTGCGCTTGATTCCCGGACCGCCGCATAGGGGCCAACATGCTGCCCCGGAGCAATCGCAGCATGACTGACCATCGACAACATCACAACGGCGCCCTCGCCGATCACCGCTTCCGTCAAGCGGCTGCCGCTGCCGATCATCGCGTTCTCGCCGATGATCACCCGCCCCTCGGTGATCACGCCGGGTTCAATCACCGCGTCCCGGCCGATTTGGGTGTCGCAGCTCAAATAAGTGTTGACCGGATCCACAATGAGTGCGCCAGCATCCAGCCATTTTTGATTAATACGCCGCTGCATGATGGCCGCCGCCTCTGCCAGTTGCCCCTTTGAATTGACGGCCACAATATCCTCAAAGTTCGGCGTCGGGTAGGATCCCACGGTTTTGCCGGCCCGCCGCAGGATTTCGATGCTGTCCGTTAAATAATATTCACCCTGGGCGTTGTTCGGCCGAATCTCTATCAATGCTTCGCGCAGCGCCGCCGCGTCAAAGCAATACATCCCCGAGTTGATCTCAGAGATGGCCCGCTCTGCCGCGGATGCGTCCTTTTCCTCCACAATTTTCCGGAGTGCACCGCCGTCTTTGACAATACGGCCGTAGCCTGTCGGATCGTCAAAATGCGCCGTCAGCACCGTCGCGGCAAAGCCGCCGGCCTCGTGCGCCTCGATGAGTCCTCTCAGGGTTTCCGGGCGCACCAAAGGGGCGTCGCCCACCAAAATCAGCACATTGCCGTCAAAGTCTTCAATAAACGGCAGGGCCCGCGCCACCGCATGACCGGTGCCCAACTGCTCGGCCTGTTCAAACGTTTCAATCGCATCCGGCAGCGCGTCGCGCACTGCCTGCGCCTGATAGCCGACAATCACAGCGATCGCTTTAATCCCCGCCTGATGATTGGCGCGAATCACATGGTCCACCAGGGATCTGCCGCAGATGCGGTGCAGCACCTTCGCGTGCTTAGAGCGCATGCGCGTGCCCTTGCCCGCCGCGAGAATAATGGTTTTTGTCTCTTTCATTGCCACCGGCCTTCTTCTAAATTTGACGCTCATTCATATCGTAAAAACGTTTCGTCCATAGCATCATACCGTTAAATCACGCTCCTGTCCATAGGGTGAGGACGCAATTTTTGTTTTATCCCCCCAACTGAACGATTGGATATCCACGATAAAAAAGGAAGAGCTTTCGCCCTTCCCTGAAAATCAGACTTTTGATTTCTAACTGCACACTGCCATCGCCTTAAAGTTCCTAAAATGACGAGGTGTCATCTTCATAATCCACTTCCAATTCGATATCGTCGTCTTCAACTTCCGCTGCTTCCTGGTCGCATACCGCCTGTTGATAGGCTTCAAGCACCGCATCCTGCAATTCTTTTCGCATTTCGGATTTGATGGGATGGCAGATGTCTTTAAACTCCCCATCCGGCGTCTTCCGGCTCGGCATCGCAATAAAGAAACCGTTCTGTCCTTCAATCACCTTGATATCGTGCACAACAAACAGATCATCAAAGGTCACCGAGATGATACCACGCATTTTGCCATCTGGATAAATTTTTCGTACTCGAACGTCTGTAATCTCCATGATAATGTCTCCCCCTTTGGTCTTGGCAGTCTGTGATGCTGTTGCATATAGTTTAACATAAACCTTTACACTTTGAAATACTTTTCATCATTTTTTTGTGAATGATCGCCGCGACTGACGGCAACTGCGATTTGCTTTCAACTTTTATCACTGCTATAATAATTTCATCCATTATTTGAAACCTAAAGGAGCATTTTCAAGTTGGAACACAAAAAATTAGATATGAAAGCTCATTTGAAAGAAAAATTTGGCCGTCCAATCCAAAAAATTTATTTTATCGGCATTGGCGGCAGCAGCATGAGCGGACTCGCGCTTATCGCCATCGATCAGGGATTTGATGTGGCCGGATCCGACATCGTCTCCTCGAAGTACACCGAAAAACTCGCCGGCAAGGGCGCGACCATCCACATTGGTCAAAAGGCGGAAAACATCGGCGACGACGTCGACATGGCCGTCTTTACCGCCGCGGTTCACGAAGATAATCCGGAAATGATCCGCGCAAAAGCATTGGGTATTCCCCTCGTCGAGCGCTCGGACTATCTGGGCCTGCTCTCCCAGGTCTTTCCCAAAACCATCGGGGTTGCCGGCACCCACGGCAAGACCACGACATCATCCATGATCGCCACCCTGCTGCACTGCGCCGAAATGGATCCCTCCGTGAGCATCGGCGGCAATATCGGCGTCATCGGCGGCAACGCCACCCTGGGCAAGAGCGATTACCTGGTAATCGAATCCTGTGAATACGTCGATTCCTTCCTCAAAACGGAACATTTCATCGGCGTTATCACCAACATCGAAGAAGACCATCTTGATTATTTCAAGGGCGGCCTCAAGCAGATCAAACACTCCTTCCACGATTTCGGCAGCATTCTGCCGCCCGACGGTCTGATGATCGCCTACGGGGATTCTGACGATGTATTGGATGTGGTCGCCGATCTGGCCTGCTGGGTGATCACCTACGGCCTCAGCGACAAAAACGAATGGGTTGCCAGAAACATTACCTATAATGACGAAGGCAATCCCATCTTTGACGCTTATCACAACGGCACGCTTTACGGGCGCTTTGCCCTGCGCATTCCGGGACAGCACAATGTGCTTAACGCCATGGCCTGCATCGCCTGTGCCGATTATTTAAATATTCAGAAAGAAACGGTCGAGGAGGCGCTTGATCACTTCGGCGGTGCCAAGCGTCGGTTCGAATTTCGCGGAGCCGTCGGCGGCATCAACGTCTACGAGGACTATGCCCATCATCCGACGGAATTAAAGGTTGTGATTGACGCCTGCCTCAACCACGCCCACAACAAGCTGTGGGTGGTTTATCAGCCCCACTCCTACTCTCGGATTTATTATCTTTTCGACGAATTTGTCAAGTCCTTTGAAAAGGTGGACAAACTCGTCATCAGCGAGATTTATTCCAACCGAGAAACCAACGACTGGGATATTTTCCCGGAAGACCTGGCCAAGCGCATCAAACAAAATTACCAGGTACCCGTCGTGGTGATTTCTGAATTTACCGATATCGTCAAATTCCTAACCGACAATGTGGAAACCGACGATTTGGTGTTGGTGGCCGGCGCCGGCGACATCAACAAAGTGGCTTATATGCTCGTCGATGCTCTGCGTGAAAAATATCCCGACGCACCTTACAAAGCAGCGCAATCCTGATGGCTGCCACTCCAGAGAAAGAGGCGATCTGCCTCGTATTAAGCGGCGACACCCAAGGGCCCTACACCATGGGCGTCGCCCGGGCCATCCGCAGCCGAAATCTGCCCTTATCCCGAGTTGTCGGCTCAGGAGCCGGCACTTTAGCCGCGGCTTTTATCACTCAGGGGAAAGAAGCCCCGGCCCGGAATTTTTGGTGCAGCCCGCTGGCAGGGGCCATCGTTCACGCGGCAGAGGCCATGGCCAAACGCTATGTTCTGGAATGGGCGGCTCTTGATTTTGACGCGTTCCGCCAGGCCTATATCCGCGCCTGCCACGATCCTGAAATCAGCGCCCTGCGCCAGCAGTTGTCAATCTATCTTTCCGAAAAACGGCTGCGGCAGTCGCCGGTCGCACTTTCCTTCGTCACCATACATCCTGAAACCCTCCTGCCGATATCCTGTGAGCTGTCGGCCGTTCCCGAAGGACAATTCATTAACTACTTGTGGACCGGTTTGCTGATCCCGGTTTTTAAGACACTTCCCGACGGCCGTCGGACTTATCTCGAAGCTGGATTTTATAGCGTCATGCCGGCGGCACTGGCCTCAAAAGCGCCCGAGCCCCGCCTTGTCGCCGTCGATTTTGCAAGTGCGGACTTTCGCCGGGATCAGCGCCACCGACTGACGCTGATTCAGCACTCGGTTTATCTGGCGCCTTCGCCCGATTATGACACCGAGCGCTTCGCCCGGCAGGAAAGCCGAGGCAGCACCGACGCGCTAAAGGCCCTCGATTACCTTCTCGGCGATTTTTACAGCATCGACCCGGCCGGCGGCCATCGTTTTTTCGACGCGCTCACGGCTTTTCTCGGAACCCTGCCCGGGGATCCGGCTTTAAGGCGCGGCCTTCTGGCGGTTTTATCCCCGGCGGACGCCAGCCGGGAGGCCGTCGTCGGCGCCTTGATGGCCGAGCTGAATCACTCTGCTCTGCGCCGCGCCCCTCAAAAGATGGTTGCCCTGCTCGAGCTCACCGCCCGGGTGCTCGTCGTGCCGGCCGCCCCCGTTTACGCGCCGGACGCTTTGATTCTCGCGATTTTGGATGCCCTGAACACCGCCGTGCTCCGTGCGGCATCGTCCTTCGTGACCGAGGGCTTTGGCGCTTTATACGCCCGGCTGCTGCAGGCGCCGGATACCGTATCGACCGGCGATCTCACCCCGGAGATGCGCGTCGCCGCCGCCACGACCCTTTCGATTCAGGCCACCGCCGATCAGCTGATCCGTCCCTAAAACCGCACCGCGCCGAGGCGCGGTTTTTTCATGCTCTTTTCGCCCAAGCTTCCCCACGCAAAAAGCAGCCGTTTTTCACGCGGCTGCTTTTTAATTGTCAACTATTTTTCGGCCGGCGGCAGCTTCACCGCCTCGCCCATGGCGATAAACAGCAGGTATTTTTCGGCCACGGGCCGGCCGGTAATCGCCGCCAGCGCCTGCTCATAAAAATCAATCTGTGTCTGATAACGGACGACCAGCCGATCGCGGGCTTCCTGAGAATGCCAGCGATCGGTTTTGTAATCCAACAAAATCCATCGGCCGTCCTCGATAAAGCAGCAGTCGATCATCCCCTGGAGCAGCACCGTCTCTTCGCCGTAGACCGGATTGATGCGCTGCCCGGGCACAACGAGGTTAAAGGGCAGCTCCCGCCTGCAGGTGGTCGCCCGGAGCAGCCGTTTGCCGACGGGCGAGCCCATCAGCCACACCACCGGCCGCAGATCCAGCGCCTTCACCAGTTCCGCTTCCAAAATGCCAAGCTCGGCCAGCCGCGCCGCTTCCGCCCGCACCACCGCCGCGATTTGCGCCGCGTCGCCGCCGCAGGCGCGGACTTTATCCAGATCGATGCGCTGCAGCAGGGTGTGGATGCCCGTGCCCAATTCGCCGGGCAGCCAATGCCGGGGCCCGGCTTCCGCCATGAAGGCCGGCCGGGTGATGCGCTCGGGAATCTCGATGTGCCCCTCGGCCGGATCCTGCTGCTCGCGCAGGCGCTCGATCTCCGTGACGGACAATTTGGAGGGGGCCTGAGTCCGGGGCGCCGGATAATGCCAGGCCAGCCGCCGCACAACCTCCGCCCGAAGCGCCGCCGCATCCGTCTCGGCCGGCTTTTGCGCCGCGGCTTGGGGATGCAGGGGCTGATCCGCGCCTGCCGCGTCCAGCGCGATGGTCACCGCCGGGGTCACGCTGTTGCCCGGCCGCCCGGGATCATAAAGGGCAAGCATGATCCAATCCAAAAACGACGACTTGCCTTTCCCGAGGAAATAGGGCTCGCAGGGACGCTGCCATTTTTCCGTCGCCTTGCCCTGATCCTTTACCGTGCCGACGATGACGAGCTTTTCCATGGCACGGGTCATCGCGACATAGAGCAGGCGCATCTCCTCCGAAAGGGTCTCGGTCTTGCCCCGGGCCTGGGCCAGCGCACGGGCCAGTGTGTTGTGATACACGCCGGCTTCGGGATCGATCCACGTCGGGCAGATGCCGAGCTTTCGATGCAGCAGCACCTTGCCGCCGGTGTCTTGGATGTTAAACTGGTTGCCGGCCCCTGCCAGAAAGACCACGGGAAACTCCAGCCCCTTGCTCTTGTGGATCGTCATGATCCGAACGACGTCGTCGTTCTCGCTGAGCACCCCCGGCGGCGAATCGTCGAAGGACGCTTTGTCCATGCGCTCGACATAATCCACAAACTGAAAGACCCCCTTCAGGGTGTTGGCCTGATAGGTCTCTGCCCGGTCAAGCAGCGTCCGCAGATTTTTCTGCCGCTGCTCCCCGCCGGGAAGCGCTCCCACCGCGGTGTAATATCCCGTTTCCAGATAAAGCTGCCACAAAAAATCCGAGACGCTCATCGCAAAAGACTGCTGATGCCAGCGGGCCAACTGCACCAGAAACCCCGCCGCCTTCTCCCCGAGGGGCGAAGCCGTTTCGGCCATGGCTTCAAGGCTTTGATAAAAGGGGCGCGCCTTGGCTGCCACGCGAATGGCCGCCAGCTCCTCATCGGAAAAGCGGCCGACCGGCGAACGCATCACCGAGAGCAGCGGCAGATCCTGCCGGTAATTATCGATCACGCGGATCAGGTTGAGCACCACCGACACCTCAATGGCCGCGTAATAGGTCGCGCCGCCATCAAAATAGGTGGGAATGCCTTCGCCGGCAAAGATCCGGGCCACGGTCTCGCCTTTGCCGCCGCTGACGCTGCGCATCAGCACGCCGATGTCCCGGTAGCGAAGCGGCCGGCTCACGCCCTTCTTCCCCTCTTTCGCGTCTTTCGCGATAAAGATCTCCTGCCCCACCCATTGGTGGATGAGCCCGGCGATGTGGCGCGCTTCGGCTTCTGCCTTCTCCGCCGCGGAGCCGGTGAGCACCTGCACCGACACCGGGAGCAGCGGACGCCCCTCATCCGCCAGCCCGCAGACCAGCGCCGCGTTATCGTCATAGGCCACCTCTCCCAGCGCCGGCGACATGATGCGGGAAAACAGCGCGTTCACGCCGTCCACCACGCCCTGATCGCTTCGGAAATTGCGCCCAAGGGTCACAAGCTTCGAGGCCGGTGCCTGCCCGCTTTGATACTGACGGTATTTATCGATAAAAATCGTCGGATCCGCCTGGCGAAAGCGATAAATGCTCTGCTTCACGTCGCCGACCATAAAATAATTGTCCGGCCGGCGCACCCGGGCCAGAATGGCCTCCTGCACCTCGTTGGTGTCCTGATATTCGTCGACAAAAATATGAGCAAAGCGCTGCTGCAGGGTTTCGGCGATAGCGTCATTCGCCAGAATCGCCAGGGTGTCGCGCTCCACGTCGTGAAAATCGAGCACGTCCCGCTCGGCTTTCAGCTCGCGGTAGGCCGCCTCGAAATCCGCCGTTAAATCCAGAAGGGCCTGCATCGGCGCGGCCATCGCCCGATGATCCGCCAGCTGGCTTTTAAGATCGCCGATGACCAGCGCCTGAGCCTCCCCGACGGCTTTCTTGGCATCATTCCGCCAATTTTTTACGGCGTCGCTGAGAACCGCGTCTGCTTTTCTGTTCCCTTTATAAGTTGGAAACTTCATCCCGGTAAGCATGACCCGAAAACTTTCCCAGTCTGCATCCACCGCCGAGAGGGCATGGGCCACCATCGCGCGGTCCTCTGCCAGCTGGGCCGCTGTCTTTTCAAAACCCGAGACGCCGCCGAGCATTGCCCGGGCCGTATCCAGCAGGTGAGCTGCCGCCGTGAGGGCGGAGGTTGCCATGGCGTTCACGGCCTTGCGCCAGGGCGATGCCTCGAAGGCCGGGGCATCCATCGCAAGCCGATCAATCGCCGATCGCTGCCAGCCTTCCGGATCCTTGAGGGAGGTCAGAAACTGCCAAACGCGCAGCACGAGATTCTGCAGTCCCTCGTCGCCGCGGCTTGTGGTGTAGCGGTCCACCAAGTCGGAGAAAGGCGTGCGGCCGTTCTCCGGAATCTGCTGATAGCGTGTTTCGAACACGGCAGCCAGCGCCTCGTTTTGCAGCATGGCGAGCTCGGTTTCGTCGCCGATACGATAATTGGGATCCGCCCCAACTTCCTGAAAATATTCGCGCACCACCTCCCCGCAGAAGGCATGAATGGTCTCAATCGCCGCCATCGACAGCTTTTGAAGCGCCTCCGACAACCGCCGGCGCATTTTCGAATTCCGGGCTTCGGCGAGGGCTTTGGTCAGCTCCACGCTCAGCCGCTCCCGCATTTCGCCCGCCGCCGCCCGGGTGAAGGTGAGCACGAGCAGGCTGTCCACGCCGACGCCATCCTCGACGATCAACCGCCGGATCCGCTCGATCAGCAGGGCCGTTTTGCCCGAGCCCGCCGCAGCGGAGACCAATAAATTTTCGTGACGGCTCGCGATCGCGGCCTCTTGTTCAGGCGTCCATTGCATCGTTGTCCTCCTTTGGATTGTCGTCAAGCGCTTCTGCCTCGGCCACCAGCTGCTCCTTGCTGATGTCACCGTTCAGCCGGCGGCAGGCATCGCCGCTGATCTGCGCGTCATAGCCGCAGATGCTCTGATAAGCGCATCGGTCGCAGGCCATCGCGCCTTTCAGTTGATAGGGGCTGACGGCGATGTTTCCCGCGAGCATCGCCTCGGCACTTTGCTTCACCGACTGCCTGGCGTAATGCAAGAGCCCGTTAAACGCCGCGAGATCGTAACGCGACGCCTTGGAACCCTTGGCATAGACCGGCGATTTTTTGGCGCCGCTGTCGTCCAGCGCCTGCATTACCCGGGCGTCGTCCAAATAAATGCCGTTCATCCGGAAGGCCTCCAATTGTTCCCGCTGCACCGCCAGGGCGTCCCGGCTGTCGCTTTCCACCGCCGGATCGTCCACGTGAAAATAAAAGGCCCCGCCGGGCAGCGCTTTTTGCCCCTCACTCGAAAGCATTTGAAGGCTCGCATCCATATAGACCAACAGCTGCAGCGACAGCCCGTAATAAATTTCCGCCGGGCTTACCTCGCGGTTGCCGGTTTTATAATCGATGATTTTCACAAAGGTTTCCTCGCCGGCGCGGTAGGTGTCGATGCGGTCCACAATCCCCCGGACCGCCGCCTCGCCGCCCGCAAGGGGCAGCGGCGCGTCGAAAAACTGCTCGCCGCAGCGGAAGGTGAAGGCGCCCCGGGTCAGATGATCGCTGAGGGCAGCCAGCGTTTTCACCCCGACTCGGTGCAGTTTGCGCCCCTGATAACGGAATTTGCCGCTGCGGTTAAACACGTCGTGGCGGGCATGAGCCAGAAGATCCGCTAAAAACAAATTGACCAGCGCCGCCCGGTCGGCCGCCGGCAGAGCGTCGAGGGTCGTGCCCTGCTCCTCCGCCCACTTAAACAACCGCTCGATGAGGGCATGCATCACCTGCCCGATATCCGGCGGCGTCACTTCAAAGGGATCGATGGGCACGGGGCGCAGCCCATAATCCACAAAATAGGCAAAGGGGCAGGCGTTAAACCGCTCCACCCGGGACACGCTCACCTGCAGCGGCTGGTCGTAAAGGGCTGCGGCCGTCGCCGGCGCAATCCCGGGCCGATGAGGAAAGAACGCCGGCGCCGCATCGGCGCCCTTCGCCAGGGCGGCGCTGACGGCATCGGTCACCGGATCGGCCTCGCCCGCGCGCTTCAGCAGCAGGGTATTAACCGTTGCGGCGGTTCCCGTCACCCAATCGAGCGCCGCCTCTGCGTCGTCCGCCACCGCCGAATGCATCGGCAGCGTCGGGAAAATCAACTTCAGCTTTTGCACCAAATGCGACGGCCTCAGCGATTTGCCGTCGGCGTCGTTCATCGCGTAAGAGCAATACAGCGCGTCACTGACCCCGGACACCTGCATATAAAGCACATAGGCCTCCCGGGTCTGCAGATAGCGGCTGTCGTTTTGCAGGCCCACAATGCCCCGCTCCCGATCGGTAAGCACTGGAAAACGGTTGTGCTCTGCCGGAAGCATCCCTTCGTTGGCGCCGAGAATCATCAAAATCTTCGTGCCGTCGCTGCGGCTGCGCAGGGCATCCGTAATGGCGACCGCATCCCGCTGTTCCGGCAGCACGCCCACATGATAGGTCTCGATGCCGCTTTGAAGAATCTGGATAAAGGCCGCAATATCGCCGGTGTCGCTGCCCAGCGCCGTGTCAATTTGCTCGAAAACCGTCATCAACGTGTTCCAGATTTGGTTGTTGATGGCCGCCGTTTTGTAATCGCCGGCCGCCATAGCGGCATCCGCCCGAACGTCCAGTTGCTTTTGAACCTCGGTGGCCTCCAAAAACTGCACCAGCGCCCGCAGATACACGGCATAGACCGCCGGCTTCTCAAAGTTTCGAGACAGCGCAGTCAGCGGCGCGAGCAGGGTTTCCTTCGCCGCGTTGAGTGCCGCCAGATTCCAAAGCGTTTCTGCGCTGCGGCGCCCGTCCCGGGGATCGTTTTGTTCAAAGGGCTGCTGCCAGCGCCAGCCGGCAATGCCGAAAGCCTTGGCATAATTTTCCAGATCCATCGCCAAATCCCGGTCCAGCCCCGAAAAGGCCGTTTTCGCGTAAACCGTCACGCTGCTGCCTTCAAAATGATAACGCACGGCGTCGAGCGCGGCGAATAAAAAAGCGACCAGGGGATGCCCGGTGACCGGTTCGAGCCGATCGACAAAACTCGGGATTTCATACATGGCCAGAGCCCGGGCGATGCCTTCGCCCATGGTCTCCGGGCTGCCCACCAAAATAGTCATATCGCCGTAGCGGTAGCCCTGATCCCGGGTCCAGCTGACGATTTGCTGCGCAGCCTTTTCGGCCTCCTGCCAAAGATCGGTGCAGGCATGCAAAGATACCCGCGATGCCGCGCCATGATATGCCCGGGGCACGGCGGCAAACCATTCGTGCTCCAGGTGGGCCAGATCTGCAGCTGTCTTTTGATTGCCCCCGACCGTTTCGACTTCAAAGGGGCGATGCAGCGTTTCGGCCAGCGTCTGCATCCGCGCGCGAGTTTTGCGCGCAATCGCAAAGATCTCGCCATCGCCGGCCGCCGGATCCTCGTCCACCAGCAGAGTCATGGTCAGCGTCGACGCCCGGGCCGCAAGGGCCGCGATCACCTCAAAATCCTTTTCGGAAAAGGTATAAAACTTGTCAAGCCAAATCGACGCGTCCTTTAAAAAGGCGGTCTGACCGATTTTTTTGCACAGCAGCCGGGCTCGATCCACCTCGTCCAGACGATCCGCCCCCAGCGTCGCTTCATAGGCATCATAAATCGTGCCCGCGTCGGCGAGTTTACGCGAAAGCAGCGACGCCTCCGGCAGCGCGGCGCACTTTTGCTTCAGGGTCTCACCTTCGATATGGCTTTCCTTGAGTTCGCCGATAAAATCCTCCATATCGCGGAGAAACCCCCGCCGGCCGACGCTCTTCCCGTAAATCTGCAACGCGTCGCGACTGCTCAGAATGCTTTTGGTCAGCAGCATGCGCTGACCGTGACCGTCGATAAAGTGAGCGGTCGCCCCGCCAGCCTCCGAAAAGACGCGGGTAGCCAACCGGTCGAGACTCATCACCTCCGCGCCCATCAGGCCGCGCATGCCCGTCGCATCGATCAGGCCGCGCTCAGCGCTGTAGGTGAAGGATTCCGGCACGATCAAAAAACAGCGGTCCGCGCCGGCCATCAGCTTTTGGTGAATCTGCCGATAGACGATCTGCGTCTTTTGCCGGGCTGAACCGGCGCCCCGCCCCGTTATGAGTCGTATGGTCATCAAAACGCCCCCTATTTTTATGCTTGTCAATATGCGCGCCGCCTTCTTAAATGGGGCGGCGCATCTTTGTCCCATATCGTTTATTGATTATAACACAAAGTGCCGATGGTCATCGGCTGTCCGGCGCGTGTCAAGCGGCCGGCGAAACGTCATTTTATCGTCTATGCGTCAAATCCAGCCTATGCGATTCAAACCTGAAACGCTGGTTTTTTCCTGATTTGCGCCAAATTATTATCTCTATTTCAATTGAAAAGGCTTTACATTTACAAATGCTTAATGTATAATTAAGAGCGTGAAAGGGAATCGCAAACGACGTGCAACACGTCCTGGGAGGGAACGTGTTGCAGGGACAATGCAATTCTATTTTAACATCATTATTTTATAAGGGGGATGGACAATGATTCCATATTTATCCGAATTTATCGGTACCGCCATGCTCGTTCTCTTAGGGGACGGCGTTTGTTGCGGTCAAAATCTTGAAGGAACAAACTGGAAGGGCGCAGGCTCTGTTCATACGATCATCGGCTGGGGTCTCGCAGTTGGTCTGCCGGCTATGGCCTTTGGCGCACAGTCCGGTGCTCACTTCAATCCTGCTGTTACCCTCGGGATGGCCTGCATCGGCAACTTCGAATGGTCCATGGTTCCGGGCTATATCGTTTGCCAAATGCTCGGCGGCTTCGTCGGCGCTATCATCCTGTGGCTCTACTACAAACCGCAATTCGATGCGACCACCGATCCGGGTACTATCAAAGGGTGCTTCTGCACAGCTCCGAATATTAGAAACACGTTCTTTAACTTCTTATCAGAATTTATTGCGACATTCTTCCTGCTGTTCTTCATCCTGACGATTCCTGCTGCTGTCGGTGCTGCCGGTGCCGCCGCTTTCGTCGTTGACCTGATCATCATGTGCGTCGGCTATTCGCTGGGTGCCACCACTGGGTTCTCCATGAACGCAGCGCGTGACTTCTCGCCGCGTCTGGCCCATGCCATTCTGCCGATTCCGAACAAAGGCGATTCCGATTTTGGTTATGCCTGGAACGCAGCAATCACCCCGATCCTCGGCGGTATTTGCGGCGCTTTTGTCGGCCAGATGGTCGTTGGCTGGCTCTAAAGCCAACCTGACAGTTCAATCGCTGTCTTATCAGCTTTCGGTAAAATTTTATTATTGCGACCTTTCACACGCGGAAGACTGCTCGGTTTCCCGAGCAGCTTTTTTATTGGCGTCCTTTTCCTATTCACCTTGATCGCCGTTATTTTGGCGCAGCAAAAAGCCGACAGTCACCTGCCGGCTAAAATAAGGAAAAGAAATGAAATGTTCGAAGCGCTTGCCCCAAACAATTGACGTTGCTATTATAACCAAAAGCCAGTGGCGCTGCAAGCCCCGGCTTTTATTTTTTCGCTTTTTTCTGTCCCTTTATCCGAGACGGCTTTTGTTTAAAATCCACGATCAAACGGTTCACCTGATCGTGCGCCGCAAAACAGAAGTCCCGCGGATCCCGCTCCTGCCAAAAATGCGCCGCAATCAGTTCACAGGAAAGGACGTGCCAGCCAACGGCATCCAGCTGCGCCATCACATCCGACAGGGGCAAAAATCCTTCGCCGGGAATCCAATGCCGGTCCAGATGGCCGTCATTGTCTGAAAAATGCAGGGCCTTGAGGCGGCTGCCATAATCTTTTAGAATGCGCCCCTCCCGCAAGGCAGCATATAATCGTGGGACACGTCGTAGCACAGACCGAAACGGGGCGCGTCAATTTCGTCAAGCAGCCGCCGCAGTAAAAATTGCCGAGTCACGTTCTCCACCGCGATATTGACCCCGTATTTTTCGCCGGCGTCGGCCAGCTCCGAAAAAAGGCCCGTCCGTTATCAAAATCATAAGGGCCCAGCTCGAAATCGACGGTGTGCACCACGATCGCCGGCACTGCAAAACGGGCACAATCCGTCACATCACCGACAAGCCGATCGAGGTAGGCGCGGTTTTCGGATAACGGCCGCTCCCAAATGCGGCTGTATCCCATATAAGGCGCGTGAAAATTGGTGATGTCGAGATGATGGCGCGCCGCAAGCTCTGGGAAACGCTCCTTGGAGATGCGCGCCGGGGCCGTTTCGTCCTCCCAGGAGAGCATTACTTCATCAAAGCCGGCGTCGCGAATAGCCGCCAGCCGCTCCTCCATGGGCATAAAATAACCGAACCAGGCAAACATGCTGGTGGTCCAGTCCTGCGCCGGTTCGGTTTTCTTTGATTTATCCTTCATTTTTGAGTTTGGGAATGTGTTTAATATAGGGCGGATAAAGCACGCCCCTCTCCGTAATGATAGCTGAAACATTTTGGTGCGGCGTCACATCGAAGGCCGGATTTTCGAAGCGGATGCCCTCCGGCGCCGTCTGCACCCCGGCGAAGCGCCCCACTTCGCTAGGGTCGCGCTCCTCGATGACGATTTCGTCGCCGGTCATCATGTCAAAATCGATGGTCGAGGTCGGCGCCGCCACATAAAAGGGAATGCCGTGCTCCCCGGCGAGCACCGACACCGAATAGGTTCCGATTTTATTGGCCACATCGCCGTTTCGAGTGATGCGGTCCGCCCCGACGATCACCGCGTCGATCTTGCCCTGACGCATCATCCAACCCGCCATATTGTCGGTGATCAGGGTGACGGGAATGCCGTCTTTGTGGAGTTCGTAGGCCGTAAGCCTGGCCCCCTGCAAAAGCGGCCGGGTTTCGTCAGCATAAACCGAAATCTCCTTTCCGGCTTCGCAGGCCGCGCGAATCACCCCGAGAGCCGTGCCGTAATCCGCCGTGGCCAGGGCGCCGGCGTTGCAATGGGTGAGCACGGTATCCTTCGGATGCAAAAGCGCCGCTCCGGTTTTGCCCATGGCGCGGCACATGGCGATATCCTCGGTGCAAATGGCGTCCGCCTCGACCCTAAGCGCCGCGCAAGCATCCCGGCCGGCGTCCAGAGCCGCCTTCAGGCAAGCCTCCTGTCGGTCGACGGCCCAAAAAAGGTTGACCGCCGTCGGCCTTGTCGCCCGCAGCTCGTTGCAGGCCTGCCGCACCTGAGAGGCAAAATTCGGTTTGTGCTCGAATTCCCGGGCAGCCAAATATACGGCATAGCCTGCCGTCACGCCGATGGCCGGCGCTCCGCGCACCACCATGGTTACAATCGCATCGCAGACTTCGCGATAATCGGTGTAGCTGTGAATCACCTCCTCGGTCGGCAACCGGGTTTGGTCGATCAGTTTTAACGCTTCGTCTTTAAAATAAACCGGGCGCATTATTTTCTCCCGATTCTTTCAATCATCCGAAAGATGAGGGTCTTCATCTCTTCCGTGTTTTCAGCCAGCACCCGCATCACCATTTCATTGGTCACCGGCGGAATGTCGGGGTTGTCCTTAAGTCCGGCGTCGTAATCCGTCACCAGGGCGATATTGACCACCGGCAGATTTTTTTCCTGGCAGAGATAGGCCTCGGGATATTGGGTCATATTCACGAGATCGCCGCCGATCACCGAAAAATATTTGCTTTCGGCCTTGGTGGAAAAGCGCGGCCCGTTAATCACCACGGTGGTGCCGCCGTCGTGCATGGTATGCCCCATGCGCGCCCCTTCTTCCAGGGCATACTGACGCAGCCTTTCGTTGTAGGGCTCGGCGGAACTCAAATGCTCAACCTTCGGGCTTTCATAAAACGTGTCCCTGCGGCCGCCGGTCATATTGATGTACTGATCGGTAACCACAAAATCGCCGGGTTTGTAATCCTCCCGCAACGAGCCGACACAATTCGCCGAAATCACCGCTTTAACGCCGAGCTGCGCCATCGCGTCCACATTGGCACGGTAATTCACTTCGGCCGGGCTGTAGATATGCCCCTTGCCATGGCGCGGCATGAAGGCGACCTTCTTGCCGTTCACATCCAAAAGACTGATGGATTCCGAAGGCTTGCCGTAGGGCGTGTCTGCATCGACCCGCCGGTATTCGTTCCCTAATTCATAAAGTCCAGAGCCGCCGAACACACCAATATCTGCTGAATAATACATTGCACTGCTCCTTTTTATTGAATACGCAAATAGCGGCGACGCCCATCCGCCGCCGCTATTTGCTGCCATTTAACGACAATTTTAATAATTTTTCTTCTTGCGCCAGGCGCCCTTTTCATACTGATCGCCGTCGTTCAGTTCGGCTTTAAAGCCCAGCCACTTGTAACGGGTGTCGTCGTCGCCCTTTAGATCGTTGGGGTCCGCCGGCTCTTCAGAGGCCGGTACCTGCGCTGCCGGAGGTTCGGACGCGGCCGCTTCAGCGATCGGTGCCGCCTCCGAAGGCTCCGGAACGTCTTCGCAAATCACTTCCTGGACGGTTCCGTAAACCTCGGCTTCATCGGATTCATAAGCTGTCGTCTCGTAATCCGGGGCCGCAGGCTCTTCCGTTTCAGAGACCACGGCCTGGGCAATGGCCAATGCCGCCCCCAGCACATCCTGGGAGGCCTTTGGTTTGAGACGTGTCTTTTTCCTCGCCGGCTTGGGTTTCGCCACACGGCGTACTTTCTTGCAGACCTGCTGTTTGGGAGGTGTTTTTTCCTCCGGCTGGGACGCCGGCAAAACCGCCTCGGCAGTCGGCTCTAGCGTCCGCATCTCCGGCTTGGGCGCCGGTTGCATCGAAACTTGGGGCGGTATCGGCGGTTCCGGCGGGGCAGGATGGCTGCCCGGCGGATCGGAGAACACCGTTGCGCCCTCACTGCCCGGGGCCACATGCTCCTGATGCTGCTGTTTAGTCACGGCTCCCTGCAGGGTCTCTGCCAGCAGCTGCATCACTTGGGTATCTGAAGCCTCCGGCATGGCCTTGCGAATGGTGCACTCGAGCTCCTGGCGAATCATCGCCAACCGGTCGAACTGGATGTTATTTCCCTGGCTCACCTGGCTCTCATCAACCGACGCAGCGGTTTCTGCCGGCCGGATCGCCGGTTCTTCCGGTGCGGCAGCTTCTTCCGTCACGTTAAACTTGGGAATGGGCCGCTCGCGCATCAGGGCTTCCGCTTCCTCCACTGGCCGTTTAAAGCCGAGCCACTTGTATTTCGGCTCGTCGTTTTCGTCGGACGCCTCAGCGCCTTCCGCAGGCGGCAGGGGTTTTGGCGCCGCTTCCGGGACGTCAGGCGGCGGCGATGCGGCGACGCGATCCCCTTCGGGCAGTGCGTCGGCCGCGTATTCCGGCGGCGGGCCAGGAAACTCAGCATCATCCTGCGCCCAAGGCCGGCTTTTCACAAAATCTCCGGAGCTCAGCGAATTGTCTTTAAAGCCCAGCCAGCTGCCGTGATCGCCTTGCACGGCTTCCTTGGCCAAAAGCTCCTGGGTCTGATGGTCCAGCCAGCTGTCGAGCCGCTTGGCCTGGGGCGCGTCCTCTCCGCCTAAAATGGTCTGCCCCGCTTTGAGATAGCTCTTTTTCGCATCGGGAAAATAACTTTTAAGTTGCTGCATCGGGATTTTTTCGTTGATCATCACCCCCATCAGACAGGCGATTTTTTCCGGCAGGTGATTGTCCGACGGCCAGGATAGCAGCATGCCCACTTCAAACTTCGCAATGGAATCTGCGTCGAGTCCCAGCGATTCCATCGAGAACCGCATGAGCTCCGAATGGCGGCAGCGCTCATGATTCTGTTTCGCACATTTGATCCCCGCCGCTTCGCAGATGTTGCAATTCCCGGGGCGCAGAGTCATCGCGTTGGGATAATCCTTCTCAATTTCGAGCAGATCCCGCCAGCTTTCGGTATTCATGCGCGCCTGTACCTCTTCGATATAGTTTTTCGTGCGCACCACACCGGTGATGGTCTGCTTGTGCTCTTTGGGCACGGCGTATTCCCGCCCGACGACATAAAGGTATTGGAATTGCTCGAGCAGAAGTTTCTCGTTAAAGCCAAACTCGGGGCAGGACCAGAATTTATTATATTTTGAACATCTCAGGCATTTCCCCCGGGCTTTGCGCAGGGAAAAATAATTCTCGATGATATCATCCATCAAGAGCGGACCTGATGAAAATTTATGGGTGTATTCCATGGATTCACCTCTGGAATAGTCGGCCGCAGCCGCATTCAGCGTTCTTTGATGACGAAGCGATTTTATCGCCCACTTTAACCAACTTATATTATAGTGAATCGCGCGCCTGGACTCAACACAAGATTTTGTTCTTTAAGGGTAAGTTTTGCGTGTGCTCCACCCGCTTTTATTCTCTTTTATGATTATAACTTTTCTTAACGCGGGTGACATCCCCTTACATTTTTCCCGATCCAGATGCCTGAGCGCGCTTTTGGGACGACTCGCACTAACCGCATTAAAAAAGTAAAAAATGCAAATTTTATCTGAATTCTCATCTCTTTCAGGTATAATAAAGACGATGTTTTAACATCTATTGCACACGGCACTAAGAAGCTGAAAGGAGTATTGTGAATGGAATATTCTGTTGAAGTCAAAAACATGTGTCCCGTCGCCAGCAACGGCAACCACGGACCTGCCCCTATTCCCGAAGAGGGGAAATGGGTTCAGGCGAAAGAAATTAAAGATATCGCCGGCCTGACCCACGGGATCGGCTGGTGCGCGCCCCAGCAGGGTTGCTGCAAATTGACGCTGAACGTGAAGGAAGGCGTGATTCAGGAGGCGCTGGTCGAAACCATCGGCTGCTCCGGCATGACGCACTCCGCCGCGATGGCCTCCGAAATTCTGCCGGGCAAAACCATTTTGGAAGCTTTGAACACAGACCTCGTCTGCGACGCGATCAACACGGCGATGCGCGAGCTCTTCCTGCAGATTGTCTACGGCCGCACCCAGACCGCCTTCTCGGAAAACGGCATGCCCGTCGGCGCCGGCCTTGAAGATCTCGGCAAGGGGCTGCGCTCCCAGGTGGGCACGATGTATGGCACGCTGCCCAAAGGCCCGCGCTATCTCGAAATGGCCGAAGGCTATGTGACAAAGCTCGCCCTCAACAACCGCGACGAAATCGTCGGCTACGCCTATGTGAATCTGGGCGTGATGATGGCGGCGATCAAAAAAGGCGTCGATGCCAATGAAGCCCTCAAGCAGGCTTCCGGTCAGTACGGTCAGTTCGACAATGCTGCGAAAACCATCGACCCGCGTGAAGCGTAAGGAGGCAGAACATGGCTTTATTTGAAAGTTACGAAAGAAGAATCGACAAAATTAACCAGGTGCTCGCGGATAACGGCATCGCATCCCTGGAAGACGCCAAGAAAATCTGCGACGACAAGGGCGTCGATGTCGCCGACCTCGTCCGCGGCATCCAGACCATCTGTTTTGACAACGCCTGCTGGGCCTACACGATGGGCGCGGCGCTGGCTTTTAAGCGCGGGGTGACCACCGCCGAGGAAGCCGCTGCCGTTATCGGCAAAGGGCTGCAGGCCTTCACCATTCCCGGCTCCGTCGCCGAACAGCGCAAGGTCGGTCTGGGCCACGGCAATTTGGGCGCCATGCTCCTAAATGAAGACACCGAATGCTTCGCCTTCCTCGCTGGGCACGAATCCTTCGCCGCGGCCGAAGGGGCCATCGGCATCGCCCGCTCGGCCAACAAAGTCCGGCAAAAACCCCTGCGCGTCATCTTAAACGGGCTGGGCAAGGATGCGGCGCTCATCATCTCTCGCATCAACGGCTTTACCTATGTGAAGACCGACTACAATTATTTCACCGGCGAACTTAACGAAGTCGCCCGCACGGCTTATTCCGACGGGGAACGTGCGGCCGTCAACTGCTACGGCGCCAACGACGTGCGCGAAGGCGTCGCCATCATGCACAAAGAGGGCGTGGATGTCTCCATCACCGGCAACTCCACCAACCCGACTCGCTTTCAGCACCCGGTGGCCGGGACCTACAAAAAGGAATGCCTCGAACAGGGCAAGAAATATTTCTCGGTCGCTTCCGGCGGCGGCACCGGCCGGACCCTCCATCCGGACAACATGGCCGCCGGCCCCGCGTCCTACGGCATGACGGACACCATGGGCCGCATGCACTCCGACGCGCAATTTGCCGGTTCGTCCTCCGTTCCGGCCCACGTCGAAATGATGGGCCTGATCGGCATGGGCAACAACCCGATGGTCGGCGCCACGGTTGCCGTAGCCGTCGCGATCGAAGAAGCGAAAAAATAACGATCGGCTTTTTAGATCATATATATCAAAAGCTGACAGAAAAGACAAAAGAAGCCGTGACCGCGACAAAAAAGCCAGGAGTGCATCAAAGCTTCTGGCTTTTTTTGTCGTTATTGATAGTTATAACGTTCCAGGGAATTCTCCAGATGCCTGGCCATTGCGGCCGCAGCAGCATCCGGATCCTTCGCAATGATGGATCCGAAAATCTGTTTGTGTTCATTATAGATTGCCGTCATCTGCTCATCGTCGACCATTCCGGATTGACTGACCCGTTTCAAGAGGTTGCGAATGGTTTGGATCATGGCATAAATAATCGGATTTTCGGAGCAAACTGCAATGCAAATGTGAAAATTTAGATCGGCTTCAAGAAATTTTTGGTGATCCTTGGCGACATAAGCGTTATAAATCTCATTGCTGACAAGATACAACTTAGACAGGGCCGCTTCGTCATGAGATTGAGCTGCAAATCTGGCGGCGCCGACTTCGATGAGGTTGCGCACCTGCAAAATATTTTCAGTCTGGGGCCGATTGATAAAAAGAGACCACGAAAGCGGGATAATAAAAAAGTCGGATTCTTTTTGCGAGATAAACGTGCCTTGCCCCGGGCGGATGTCAATCATCCCCAGAACATTGAGCACCTTAAGCGCCTCTCTTACCGCCGAACGCCCCACGCCCATTTTGTTGGCCAGCTCCCGGTCTGAATCAATGCGGCTGCCCTTTTCAAGGGTGCCGTTGTAGATGCCGTCGGCAAAATGCATGGTCAGGCGATTCACAAGCTCACTGATATTGGCGCTCTCACGACTTTCCTTGGCCAAAAGTCTTTCTTCGATGTCCTTACCCAGCGTCACGGCAATTTCTTCGCTAAAGTCCGACGGCTCGACCGAAAAAATCGCCGCATCAATATCGAGTTTCTGACAGACTTTCGTTACGACTTCGCTCACGCGATCGCCGCCCTTACTCTCAAGATTTGAATACGTCGCGACGCTCATGGCAGGTTTTCCGTTTGGCTGCATCAAAAAAAAATTCAGAAATTCTTTTTGTGTCATGCGCAGATGTCGCCGCAGTGTTCGCATGTTCTTACGCCGATAATTTGGATTCATTTCTGATTTTGTCAAGTTTGTGTCCTCCCAATTGGTGCTCCTATTGTATCATTTCCTGCCTGTCTCTACACGATTTTGAAAAAGAAAAGGCACAAATTTTTTAAAATCTGTGCCTTAGCGACCTGCAGGCCTTTGTTTATTTTATCCTTCACGAATTGGATTTATTTTTCGTCCAAGAGTTTCTCGGCCAGGGCGACGATCAGATCGGTTGCCCGCGCCAAATCACTGTATTTGCTGAATTCCACCGGGGTATGGCTGCGGCCGTCCTTACTCGGAACAAAAACCATCGCCGTCGGCAGTTGCTGCCCGATCTCAAGCGAGTCGTGCCCCGCGCCGCTCGGCAGGTATTTATAATCATAGTCTTTGGCCTTGCAGCGATCTTCCATGACCTTCAGCATCTGTTCCGACATTGCCACCGGCTCAATCACCAATTTGGTATCCATTTCGTAACTGCTGCCGACGGCTGCGGTTTCACGATCCAAGGCAGCGCGGATACGTCTGACAATATCGTTGATATTGTCATTATTCATCGAGCGAATATCCACCGAAAACTCGCAGCTTTCCGCAACGATGTTCATCCCCGATGGCAAAACATGAATCACGCCCACCGTGGCCACGGTGCCATCTGCCTTTTCGCGGGCCCAGTCGGGAATTTTTGAAATCACCTTTGTCGCAGTTTCCACCGCGTCAATGCGCATGTCCATCGGCGTCGTTCCTGCGTGATCCGCCCGGCCGTGAACGGCTATCATATAACGCTGAATCCCCACAATGCCGGTGACCAGCCCAATGTCCTTCTTTTCCGCATCAAGTACCGGCCCTTGTTCGATATGCGCTTCAATCATATGCCCGATACTGCCGTCCGGCCATTTCGCATCTGTCACTTTTTCCGGGTCGAGGCCGTACGCCTGCATTGCTTCAGCAATGGCAATGCCGTCGGCATCTTTAAACCTTTTGGTGTAAGCCGCATCGCGATGCCCCAACATCGCGCCTGAGCCAAAATATCCGGTGCCAAAGCGCATCCCTTCCTCATCGCAAAAAGCGGCGACCACAAAATCCCGTTTAAAGGTTTTGCCGCTTTCCTGCAGCAGACGCGCGGCCTCCAGCGAACAGATCACACCGCCGATCCCGTCAAAATCTCCGCCGTTTACCACGGAATCATAATGGGAACCGCTCATCACGCAGGGCGCACCCGCCACCGTTCCCTTGATGCGGCCGAAAAGATTGCCGGCGGTATCTTCCCAAATTTCAAGCCCCGCATCAGTCATGATCTCCTTTAAATAGTCGACGGCTTCCCGCGCCTCTTTTGTAAAGGGCAGTCGGGTACAGCCGTTGCCCGGAGTCGCGGTAAAGCGTTTTAAATGTTCAAGATTTTCCGCAATTCTTCCTGTGCTTTTTTCAATTTCCATTTTTCCCCCCTGTGGTGATCTTCAAAAGCCGATAATCGTTTTTCTTTCTCATGCGTCATGCTTTCGGCTATTGCAAATCCTTCAGCTTCGCCGTCTTGACGGGTGCCTGAAATCGCCGCTTGAATCCAATAGCTTGTCGACCGAAGGCCCGCGCCGGCTCCATCTTTGCGATGGACTGAACCGCACCGCCGCTTGCTTTCATCGGTCACGCATAAACCGCGATCTTTTTCTCGTCGTATACGTCATGGTCCAGCTCGCCGAGCTTGGCAGAAACGAGCAATGCTACCAAAACGTCTACGTCGACGTTCATCAGCGTGCGAAACATTCCCGCAAACCAGTCGATGCCAATCAAAACCGCAATGCTGTCGATGGGCAATCCCAAAGATGTTGCCAAGAATGTATAAACAATCACCGAACCGCCGGGCACAGAGATGGTGCCCAGGCACATCAGAATTGACAGCAAACAGGCCATAAACATCTGATAGGGCGAGAGACTGATCTGCATGGACTGCGCCATGAAGAAAATAGCCGCCACATAACACTGCGCGGCGCCGCAGCTGTTCATCGACATGGTGATCGGACCGGTAAAGTCCGCAACGCGGCGGCTAACGCCGAATTTGGTGACCTCATCCTCCATCTTGGTGGGCAGGCAAATCGCACCGGACGTGGTCGTTACCGCCATGATGGACATCTTCGCGAATTTTTTAGGCATTTTGAGCAGACTGACTTTGGTCAGCGCGGCCGTCATCGGACAGAACAGCAAAAACTGAATCAAGTTACCAACCAGCAAAAGCCCGAGGAATTTTAACATCGGAATGATCACCGCAAAACCGATGGCGCCGGCCACATTAGCCAGCAGGCAGAAGATCCCGATCGGAGCAACCTTCATCACGATCTTAATGATCTCTGTGACAGTGCCGTTGACGCCCTTCATCCACCTCACCACCGTGTCGTTCCCGGACTGCCTGGAATAAATCCCCATCGCGGCACCAAAAAACAGGGCAAACACGATACAAGGAACCATGGCGCTTTCCGCCATCGAACTGATCACATTCGTGGGGACAAAGTTGAGTAACGTCGTCTGCAGGGACGTGTCCCCCACTTTTGCTTCGCTGATTTTTGCACCGTTCGCAATGTCGATGCCGACTCCAGGTTGAATCATCATAGAGAGCACGACGCCGAGGATCGCTGCCACAATCGTAAAGATAAAGATCCACTTGAAGGTGTGAAGCCCCATCTTCCCGGCATTCTTGCCATCCCCGCCGCCGACGGCACCCGACACCGCGGACATGACCAGAACGACAACGGACATCTGAATCAGGCGGATAAACATATCCCCGATAAACTTCAGATTGGCGCACCAGGGCCCCACCAAGGCGCCAAGGATAATTCCGCCGACCGTCGCAATTAAAATCTGTGCCGTCAACGACGCCGAAAGCTTTTTTAAAATTTGTTTGATTTGCATACTTCCCTCTCACATGGTGGCTGCAAAAATCGAATTGGCCGTTTCCCGGCTTCAGGTCCCGATGTGGAGCCCGAAGCTTTGGCGGCCTCCATCCGGCGTTTTTCACCGCCAAATGGGCAGCTTTGCCGGACAGGCCGTTATTTTTTCGGTTTTAATACAAAGGTGCGAACCGGCGATGACAGCAGGGCCAGAACAATCAGCCCGAGCCCGAAGGCACACACCGGTGTCGACATCAAATGCAGTCCGGTATGGATGACCACCGCTCCCAATAAAATGACCAGAAATGCCAGCGTCAGCTTTCCGGCTTCCGTCGCAAAAAATTTTTTTTCTCTTGAATGCATGGCGCGTTTTCCCTCCGGTTTTTACAGACCCAATAACGTCAAGACAAAGATCATCAGCCCGATCAATATCACCGCCGGGACCGCCACGATCAAAATCTTCTTGAGCACTTCGCCTTCTTTTCCAAGGATACCGGCTGTGGTTGTTCCCAAAATAATTTTACTGGGACTCACCGCCGCACCGATGGACGCGCCTGTTGTTTGGGCTGCGAGCACCAAGGCCGGACTGGCCTGCAGCAATTTGGCCGACGTCATTTGAAAACTGCCGAATAGGATGTTCGAGCTCATATTGCTCCCTGTCATGAATGTTCCCAGCAGTCCGACAAAGGGTGCCAGAATCAGATAGGCCTGACCCAAAATGCCCGAGATCCCTCTGGCCAGCACAATAGTCTGACCGGTGCCGCCCATAATTTTCGACATGATGACAAGCCCCACAACGGCGATGCCCGACGGCATGGTCATGCTCACGCTGTCGATAAAGATCTGCTTGATGCCGCCGCTTTTAATCCACCCGCGTCTTTTGTAATACACTAAGCCAACCATCGAAGACAAAAACAAGAATAAGCTCGCGTGGGTCAGGGGCGCAAAGGCGGAATAGGCTCCCACTGCCACATTCACATAGCGATAACCCGTCATCGTTCTGGGAAAGGCCAAACCTATTTTAAAGGCGCCGAAGACGTTGTGAATCGGCGGGATCAAGAGCACCACTAATGTTACCGCGGACAAAAAAATGTATGGAATAAAGGCTTGTATCAGCCCCATGCCTTCCGGAAGCGCTCCCTTTTCGGACGTTTTTGCCAGCCGGTTCATAATCGGCGAACCCTCCGTCCGCCACGGCTCACGGTAACTCTTTGTCCGCCCCAGGCCCATGATAACCGCCAGCGCGATCAGCGAGGGAAAAAAGCAACACAAGGTTGTGTTCACCTGGCTTAGCAGCAATTCGCCGCCGCCTTGAATCAAGGCCATGATCGTCACGGCTTTAAACCCCTTGCGTATGGCCCTCCCCTTACCATAAAACCAACAGATGATGAAACCCGTCGCAATGTTCCACAGCCAGATAAAAAGCGCCGTCCAAAATGCCGTTTTAAAATACAATGCGCTGCCGACGCTCAGTCCCGAAAAGCTGACCAATGAATCCCAAGCTGCCGCCAGCGTGCCAAAGGTATTGCCCCACGCCTGACTGATGAGCGGAATAATCACAGACCAAATCGGCGTGACGCCGATGCCGATGAGCAGCGGCGCTCCCACCGCCACTGGTACCCCAAAACCGGTAATGCCTTGTAAAAAACTTTCAAAAACCCATCCCATCGCAAGAACCTGCAGCAATTCATTCGGAAGGAGCCGGCGCATACCGCTGCGGATCACCGCAAATGCATTCGCTTCCTTTCCCACGTGATACATGAGGATGGCTGTCCAAACGATTAAAAGGATGATCAGCGCGTCCCAGATGCCTTTGGCAACTTCCGCGGCAATCAGAAAGACCCCCGCTTTGTAACCGGTCAGCCCCGTTATCACGGTAATCAACATGCCGACGGCTGACGCCTCGGCCGCTCCCCAATGGCATTTCACCATAAGCACGATCAGAATGATAATCGGCAAAAATGCCATTCCCCAAGTAAAAAAATTAACCGGTATATTCATATTGCTCCTTACTTTATCGCTTTGATAACTGCAAAAGATCAGGTATGGATGATAGTTCCCGTTTTCCCGGCAATGCCGTCTGTCGCCTTATCGAGTAAGGTAATTAATGCGCTCCGGCCTTCACCGGACGATGCAAAACGAATGCCCGCTTCGACCTTGGGTAGCATCGAACCCGGCATGAATTCGCCGGCTTGTGCATAAGACCTGGCTTCTTCAACGCTCATTTCAGACAGCCACCGCTGATTCGGTTTTCCAAAATGAATGGCCACTTTTTCCACCGCCGTCAAAATTACCAGGAAATCCGCGTCTAATTTTTCTGCCAGCAGCGCGCTGGCGTTGTCTTTATCGATCACGGCATTCACGCCTTCAAGCTTGCCATCTCGGTTGACCACCGGAATGCCGCCGCCGCCGCAAGTGATGACAATGTGCCCCGCTTCAACCAACGTTTGAATGGTTTTCAGTTCGCAAATGCGCTTGGCCGAAGGAGAAGGTACCACCATCCGGTAGCCGCGCCCCGCGTCTTCCATGCATTTAATCCCACGAGCCTCAAATTCTGAGGCCTCCTCTTCGGTCATAAAGCGACCGATGGGTTTCTGCGGATTTTCAAATGCGGGATCATCTGGATCAACTTCGATCTGCGACAGAATGGTCGACACTTTTTTATCCATCTTGCGACTGGCAAGCTCGTATTTGATGGCGTTTTGCAAGTCGATGCCGATATATCCCTGACTCATCGCCACACTCGATGGCAGCGGAATCTGTTTATAATCCGCCGATGTCAGCACCAAATCATCCATCGCTTTCTGAATCATGCCGATTTGCGGACCGTTTCCGTGGGTAATCACGATATTCAGATCCTGCGCCGCCAAATCCACGATGACTTTTGCTGTTTTGGCCACCGCAATGCGTTGTTCTTCTAAATTGTTGCCCAAGGCGTTCCCCCCGAGCGCAATCACAATGGTCTTCTTATTCATTTCCCTTCTCCTTAATTCGAAGGCTGCGGCCCCCTCCCTGCGGTCGCAGCCAATCTTCTCAGTTTAGCCTTGATAACCCAGTTTTTGCGCATACGCCAAAATGGCTTTCTTGAAGCAGTCGATCGGCGGATGAACCGTCCCGGCTCCAATTTGGCCAAATCCTGCAATTTTATGTGCAATCCCCGTATTGATCACCGGCGTTATATCTTTCTCAACCACCAATCTCGCATCAATTCCCAAACAGGTCCCTTTAAAATTCCAAGTCGGAATAATGTAGTTTGGATTATGTCCGATGGTGATCTCCGTCATTTCGTTGCTGGTGCGTAATGCATCTTCATAACCGCCGGCGCCGACAAAACGTGTCACCGCAGGCGCGGCAATCATGGCCATGCCGCCGACCCCAACGGTTTCCGTAATGGCCGAATCCCCGATATCCGGGCAGGCATCTTCTCCGTCGTATCCGGTAAAATAAAGTCCCTGCGGCGTATTAACGGGGCCGGTAAACCATTGGTCACCCATGCCGGCGATGCGAATCCCGAAATCAACACCGTTGCGGCACATAGCCGTGACCACCGTCCCTTCTGCAACGGTCCGGGCGCCGTCCATAATCGCCTTGCCGGAGGCCATCATGATGTTCAGGAAGAACTGATCGGTGTCCGCCAGGAATTTCATCACATCGTAACGGTCCTTTTCTGAAATATCCAGCTGGGTGATGATAGGAGCCATCTCCTTCAGGAATACCAGAGAAGCCGCAATATTGCGTTGATGAAATTCGTCTCCCATAGCAATCGCTTTGGCGATCATCGAATTGACGGCGAGGCCGTTTTCCCGGGTGCGCAGCGCGCGGCTCAGGGTCGGCCCGAGCACATCGCGCATCCAGCGCAACCGATCAACCACTTCTTCGGAATAAGCGCCAAAGCGAAGCACCTTGCCGATCCCTTCGTTCATCGTGCAGTATGCTTTATTGCCGTCCGCTTCGTTTTCAACTACCCAAAGCGGCATATTGGCCGTCGTGATCCCGCCCATCGGGCCGACGGCGTTCACATGATGGCAGGGGATAAATCGGATCTCGCCAGATTCCAGCAGTTTACGGGCATCTGTTTCGTTGTCCGCCCATTCTTCAAACAGCACCGCGCCGACACAGGAGCCCTGAACCGTCGGCGGCATCTGGGCGTAGTTAATCGGTGGGCCGGCGTGCAAAATGGTTTTTTCCCTCGTATTGAGTTCCGGAATCAACACCTTAGCAAGCTGATTGTCTTTCAGCACCGGCTGTGCCGCCACGATTTTTGCAATCATCCTCTGATTGGCGTCGTCAATGGTTGTTTCGTTTTCCCGATAATTGCGCAGAAAATTCAAAACGCTGATCATTTCAAGATCACCGCCAGCCGGAGGCGCCCAGTTAAATTGCACGGTCTTGCAGCCGAATTCTTCGCACACATCCGCAAAGCTTTTGAGCCCGATATTGATCACCCTGGGTTTGTTGTGGAGCATAGCCAGCATCTGTTCAGACGCTTCTCCCGGCATCGCATCGGTCACGGTTTTGTCGCGCACCGGCTTTTCCGGTTCGTCAAAATCGAGGCCGATCGACTGAATCGCCGCACGGCAGGCCAGCTTGTTGGTTTCGCAGACGATCACCCCGGCGTTTTTCAGCTTCTGAACCGCTTCATCATATCCCTGATAGTCGCGCCTCGTCCCGCAGACCGTCGTGACAAAGGTCACCTTCCGGTTTTCTGACGCAGCTTTTTCTTTCAGGGCAAGGATCGTTGGGATCAGCGCGCCGGCCATATCCCCATGGGAACCGTATCCCAGCATAATATCGAAGAGAATAACGCCAGTATCCGGATCATCGAGGGCTTCTTCCATACATTCAATGCGCTTGGCCGGATCAATCATCGGATGGGGGTGACCCTGGGTGTATACGTCATCTCCCAAATCGACCACGACGTGACCCAAAGTTTGCAGCATGTAACCTTCGGCCTTTTCCGGCGGAATTTTCAAATCCAAAGCGTCTTTGATCAACATAGCTGCTTCATTGGCCAACGTGCCGCCGGAATAATACGCTTTGATGGTCTTGCCCGCTTCCTTCGGGAAACAATCTTCTTTTGCAAGGGCCACTTCGCCTTCTGGCATCGTTTCGCCGCGCACCAGACTAACGGCCAACCGAGCCGCTTCGTCCAAGGTATAGCAATGATAAAAATCTTTTTCGTGATACGTCGGCTTTTCTCCAAGAAAGAGAGTAATAACTGGTTTCTTGCAGACGCTGAGCCGAGCCGAAATTTTTTCGCGGACAGCTTTTGCCGGCGGCTTGGACAAAACGATCATCACTTTGACGGCATCGTCCTTTTCCATGGCATCGATGGTATCCATCACGGTGATGCCACCGACTTCCGAGGCCAAGTCCCGGCCGCCGGTGCCGATGGCATTGGTGACCCCTTCACCCAGTCTGTCGATAATGCAAGTCAGTTCCTGAATGCCGGTTCCCGAAGCGCCGATAATGCCGATGCTCCCTTTTGAGACGCTGTTTGTAAATGCAATGGGAACCCCGTCAATAATACCGGTCCCGCAGTCCGGTCCCATCACGCAAAGGCCTTTTTTGTGCGCTTTTTCTTTGAGTGCCACCTCCTGATCGATAGTCACGTTGTCTGAGAACATAAAGACATTAAGCCCTTCGTCCAATGCGCGATCGGCTTCCAGTGCTGCATAGGCACCCGGGATGGAAATCACCGCCAAATCCGCATCCGGCAATTTCTCTTTCGCCCCTTCCCAGGACGATACACCCGCATCTTCTGCCCGGGCACGGTCATCCGTGGCTTGATTTTCAAAAAAGGCTTCCGTTTTTTCTTCCAACGCCGCCATTAACGCCGGATCGTCGACATCCGCGACGATAACCATATCGTTGGCTGTCGCTTCGTCAAGCTCCTCGGTTTGGAGACCTGCACGGGCAAAAATATCTTTGTTCGCCGGGGTCGCCATCATCACCTGAACCTTCTGAACGCCTTCCGTCGCCGTTAGGGCGTTCGTCAAAAGCATCAGGATTACCGAATCATGGTAGCTGCCCTTTTTGACAACCGTCTTTAGCATGGTTTTACCTCTTCGTTTTTGATTCTAATCGATGACCATCTCGCAAGCGGTTTGCCGACAACTATTCGGCAAAGCGATTTTTATGATCATAGCGATTGTAATGAACATCATCGCTTTTCAAATACGCCACGATATCATCGACAATTTCGATGCCGCCTTCTTCGTAGGCTTTTTTGCGGCGCAACTCTGCACGTTCACCCGGATAATAAACCTTGTCGTATCCCGGTGCCGGCGGCGTGGCGTTCAATTCGTCCATGGATTGTTTCATATCCCTTTCAAACGCTTCTTTGCCGCAGAAACGTTCCGGATCAATGACAATGTGCAGCTGCCCCAGATTTCTTCCTTCCGACAAATCGTGGTACATTGAGCTGACGTGTCCTCCAAAGGGTACCCCCATCAAAATCCCCGAAAAAATATCCACCATCATCATCAGACCATAACCTTTGGCGCCAGCAATGGGCAAAAGCGCATTAACCTTATTCGGATCCGTCACCGGTATACCTTTTTCATCAACGGCCCAGTCGTCGGGAATCAATTCTCCCCGGGAGCGTTTATCGAGAATTTTTCCCCAGGCTTGAACAGTTGTTGCCATATCAAATACCGCGATGCGGCCATCGGAAGCCGGCGCGGCAAAAGAGATCGGGTTGGTTCCGTAATATGGCTCCGTTCCCCCGAACGGCACCGCCATTGGATCCGACTGACACATGGAAATCGCCGCGAGTCCTTCTTTAGCTGCCATTTCCGTATAATAGCCAATGGAGCCACTGTGAGAGATATTGCGCATCCCGACAACGGCGATGCCGTTTTTCTTGGCCATTTCGATCGCATGTTCCATTGCCAACTTCGCCGCAACATAGCCAATGCCGTTGTCGCCTTCAAACACGCCGGAACAAGGGCCCGTTTCACGCCATTCGAACTTAGGATCTGTAGTGATCCCCCCTTTGGCAATCCGTTCGCTATAGTATTCTACACGAACCGATCCATGAGAATGATAGCCCCTTTCATCCGACCATGTCAGGATCTCCGCCGTCGTATCGGCATGATCTTCCCGTAGCCCCGCTTTAATGAATTTATTTTTCATCAGTGTTTTTAATTCCATTCTTGCCAAACGCATTTTGTCCTCCGCTTTAATCGTTTAAATAATCAATTGATAAAAAGCCCCGAACGATTCTATTTTCGGGGCCACTGCATCGGTGCTGCCGATCGTTGATTCAAATCCTTATAACTGGATGTCGCGATTGCAGTCTTTCGAATAGATATAGACGTAATCTTCCCGGCCGACAGCGTAGCAAGCCTGCGGACAATAGGAGTCCATAAAGACATAATCGCCCTTTTCAAGCGGCATCCAATCATTATCCAAATTGTACATGCCTTTGCCTTGAAGAAAATACATCCCATGCTGCTGCACATGTGTTTCCAAATAGCCGTGGGATGCTCCCGGTTCAAATTTCAAAATATGCATATTCATGTCAAAGCCCAAATCCTGTGCGGCCGGCAGGAGATCTTTACTCTGGCAATTGGTCATCCCTTCATAGTCCATATAATCGATATCATTAATATTGCCGACAACCGTGCGCGCGGTCTTGCCTTCCAGCGGAAGGTATCTTCTGCGGTAAATATAAAGCTTCGCTTCCGCGCCGCTTTTATTCTCAAAACACATCGGCCTGTCTTCCGGGCTGAACATATAGCCGCCTGCGCTGAGAACCGCGTCCTGATCCGCATTCCGGGCATTCACTTTCCCTTCAATAACAAACAGGAATGATTCGATGCCTTCGCCGCCGATTCCCTGCAGATTCTTTCCGTCGGCGTGTGCTGTCACCAGATAGTCTGCAAAGGTAGCACCAATTTCAGGGCAACCTAAAATAGTGGTGTCGCAATTTTCATAACCCGGGACGACATTTTTAACCAAGCCGTCCGGCTCCAGCACGACATAATTATTTTTTTTAACGATCGAGCGTGTGCTCAGCAATGAATCGCGATAGCCGGTTTGATTATTTAGGTATCCCATCTGAATTCCTCTCTTTCTGCATTTGAATCTATACATTAAAATACAATAGCTTTAATTATAGCTCTATAATGCCATGAACTCTTTGATTTTTCAACCATTTTTTAATTATTTTTATTTTTAGTGCTTATTTTCAACCAATTTTTTATTTTGTCTTGCATTCCCTTTCCGTTCTGTATTAAGATTAAGAAAAGGTCACAACGTTTTATCGCTTTTGTGTACATTCATTAAAATCAAGGAGTTCTTATGTTTCAAACGACGACCGTCTTATTTTCCGATACCACCTTTGAAAAGAAAGCAACCGTTTATGCTCCTGTTGGTGCTTCTCCCAAGGCCGTCCTGCTTTATTTTCACGGCGGCGGCCTGCTTTATGGCGAACGCAACGATTTGCCAGAATCCCATCTCCATGCACTGACTGACGCTGGATATGCCATTGTTGCTTTTGATTACCCCCTCGCACCATCTTCCAAAATCGACACCATTCTCGCCGATGTACGGGCCTCCATCACTTGCTATCTCAAGCAGCCTGAACATTTTCGTCTAACAGCACTGCCCTACTTCCTCTGGGGGCGCTCCGCCGGCGCTTATCTCGTTTTACTCGCCGCTGCACACACCCACTTCAAGCAGAACCCGGCGGGCATTCTTTCCTACTATGGCTACGGATTTTTCTGTGATCACTGGTACTGCAGCCCAAATGCTTATTATCAAAACTTGCCGGCCGTCTCGTCCGACTGCCTTTTAAGACTGCCGGAAACGCCTCATGCTTGCGGACCGATGGACAGTTTTTACAGCGCCTATGTTTATGCCAGGCAAAGCGGTACCTGGAAAGATCTGTTTTTTTCGGGCCGGGAGAAATTCTTCTTTCTCAATTATTCCCTGCGCACTTGCGATAGTTTGCCGGCGCCGCTTTTTGCCGTACACAGCACCGGCGATCCCGACGTGCCTTATGCCGAATTTACCGCTTTGTGCGAACGTTTCCTCCCTTCGCGTTTTATCGCCACAGGGGATGTTCACGATTTTGACCGCGATACTGAAAACCCGCAGACACGGCTGCTTTTAAAAGCCACCTTGAAATTTCTGGCAAAACGGCTCAATTGAACCCTCTATTGTGCAAATCCCGCCATCTCCGACTGCAATGCCGGATGATGACGGGTTTTTGTGTGTCGTATTCATCTTTTTAAAAATGCTGTTCCACACACCTGCGCGGGAGGCATCGCGCGCGATTATTCAAGCCGGGTTCCCTTTCTGAAATTTTGGCAGGACGGCATCTTTTTCATGCAAAAGTAATAGACCAATGCCGTCGGAATCGTGGCCGTCAAAAACGAAATATTGACGTTGATGATGCCGATGACCGCGCCGACCGCCGTCGCGATAATTGCAGCCTTATTTACGCCTTTGCGACTGCCCTCATCATCATACAAGTCGGCAAGCTGCGCTTGCGTAAAGCGGCGCTCGTGCAGAATATAAAAATCCGTGATCAGCACGGCAAAGATCGGGCCGAAAAACGCCGTATAAATCTTCACGAACAAATCCAGCCCCGCAGCAGAAGCGTCGTTGGTTAAAATCCAGGGGCAGGTGCAGATGGCCAGCACGCCGACCAGAATCACAGCCGTCCGGTGTTTCATTTTAAACGCATCCATAAAAGCGTAAGAGGGCGGAACCACATTAGAAGCCAAATTTGTCGTCATCTGCGCGAACAGAATAAAGCACAACGTGATGACCATTAAAAATTTATTGTCAACCATTTGGGCAAAAGCGTTAATCGGGTTGGCAATCCCCGTCGCCGTCGAGGCCATCGCCCCGATCAGCCCCAGCATGACCGTGGCCGGCACCATCGCCAAGAAATACGCCGCGCCACGCCTGCCGACTGAATAGCCTTGCTTGAGCTCTCGGGAATAGTCGCCCGCATTGAGCATAACTGTAGTGCTGTTGCCGAAAAAGGCGATACAGGCGGCTATAAAGGGCAGCCCCCAAGTCCCCTGGACGTTGGTCAGCCTCGTACTGATAACTGATCCGTACTGGGTGATACAGATATAAAACATGTAAAACATGGCCAGGACGATAACGGCACCGCCGATATTTTCCACCCATTTGATGCCCTGGAAGCCCTTCACCGAAAGAGCGATCTGCAGCGCCTGAAAAAGCAGGAAAAACAGCACGACGTTGCTGTAGCCAAACAGCGCGATGGCAATCTGATTGATCGCGCTGCCGCCCAGCCATGACTGAAAGCCGTACCAAACGATGGCTGGCAGACCGCGAATCATAACCGGGACAATGCTGCCCTTGGTACCGTAGGCACTTTTCAGCTGAATTGCATAGGGTGCGCCGGATCGATAGCTAAAGGCGTCGTTTAGGCAAATGCCAACAATTAACACCATCGATCCGATCAATACCGCGAGAAAAATCTGCAGAAGATTCAATCCCTTATCCAACTGAGCAGATCCCATCGTCAATGTCCCGATGGAGATACAGCCGCCGAGCCAGAGCATGAGATATGATGCCCATTTCATGCTGCGTTCTTCATCCTTTAATGGTTTTAAAGAAGCATTTTCCTTCTTAGCCGCCTGATCCCCATTCACTTTAATATCACTCATTTGCCCTCTCCTTTAACGTTTATTTTGAGTGCTTTGGCCGGATAAAAGTGCCGTGTCCTTTTCGCGCTTCGATATAGCTACCGTCTGCTGCCACCAATTCTCCGCGAATAAAGGTGTGCGTCGGCGCGCCTTTGCCGGTCAGGCCGTCAAAGCAGCTGACATGCCCTTTGGTATAAAGTTTTTCCTGATCGCAGCGCCAAGACTTGTCTGGATCAAGAATGACGATATCCGCGTCAAAGCCGATTTCAAACGCACCTTTTTGTCCGTAAAAACCGAAGATTTTAGCCGGATTGTAATCCATCACCCTGGCGATCAGCATCGGGCTGAGCCCCTTTTGGTGAACGGCCATGTCAAACATCATCGGCAGGAAGAACTGAATGGCATTCAAACCGCCCCACGCCTGCCAGATATCTTTGGTAGCGTTGTCTTTTTCTTCATCGGCCGCTGGGGAATGATCGCTGCCGACACAAGACAGTGTCCCGTCAAGAACGTAATCCCACAGATGATCCACATCTTCCTGTTCGCGCAGGGGCGGAGTGCATTTGGCCGGTCCGCCTTTTTCGAAAACAAAATCTTCGGTAAAGCCCAGATAATGCGGACAGGTTTCCGCCGTGATTGGCAGCCCCTCGTGCTGGGCATCCTTTACCGCCTGGGCCACCATGGGATGGCTCACATGGCAGATATGCACCCGACCGCCGGTGGCGCGGGCCATGTCAATCACATTTTTGGTCGCCACGTACTCTGTCCAGACATCGTGGGCATTCAGGAAGGCACGGATTTTTTCCGTCCGGCTTAACTCGGTTTGTGCCTTGGCTTCTTTTTCTCTTTCAAGCACCTGGCCGAATTCTTCACAATGGAAACCGCAGAGCGCATTGTAAGGCTTTAAGATTTCCAGCGCTTTGCGGATATTGCCGAGATTAACAGTCGGGAACAGCGGGCCGTTGGGGCAGGTAAACCCTTTGAAGGCCGCCACACCGCAGGCTTCCAGATCTTCAAGGTCCGCCATGTTGTTTTTCACCGAATCAAGTTTATCATCCAAATCGCCGACCAGGCCGCCCCACAGACCATAATCCACATAAGAATGCTTGCTGATTTTGGACAACTTCAAATCGAAAATTTCTTTGTTCATCAGCGACGGATCGTTATTCAGCGGCATATCGATCAGTGTGGTGCACCCGGCTGCCACCGCGGCGCGGGATGCGGTTTCGAAATCTTCACGATATTCAAATCCCGGCTCATTGAGGTGTGCATGGCAATCGATGATCCCCGGATAAACCAAATGTCCCTGGGCATCCACGGTTTCTTTCGCTTCCACCAGAGCACCCGGCGCAAAGAACGCCGCAAATTTTCCATCTTGCACCGCGATTTGCGCTTCAAACATCCGATCAGGTGTTACCAATCGGCCATTCGTAATTAATAAATCATACATCTTGGCTCCTTCTCTCTTTAAAAGCACAATAGACACCTTTAATCTTTTTCAAAAATGGTACCGATTTTGAACTTTTCACTTGTCGGCATCACCTTCATCAGAAAATAATAGACGACCCCCGTCGGAATCAAACTGATATACCACGATAAATCCATCACAAACAGCGAACACGCCGATCCGACGATGATCGCGATGACACCTGCCCAGTTGATCCCTTTGAATGGGCCTTCTTTATCGTAGAGCAAATTGACATCCAGCTTTGACTTTCTCAGCAGGTAATAATCCACCACCATCACGGCAAAAATCGGTCCGAGGAATGCGGAGTAAAAACGGGTAAACAAAGAGAGACCCGCGGCAGACTCCGCCGTAACCAATCGCCAGGGCATCACACAGATCGACAGCACGCCGACGAGAACCGTCGCCCAGGACCACTTCATGTTGAAAGATTCCACCAAGACGTAAGCCGGCGGCACAATATTATTCAGCACATTGGTCGTCACCTGCGCAAACGCAATGAAGAGCAGGGTTACAACGGTTAAGATTTTGCTGCCCATCGTAGTGGAAAATACCATAACCGGATCGGAGTTGCCCGTCGCAGCTGTCACCAGCAGGCCAATGAGGCCCATAAACATCGTCACTGGAAGGATGGCCACCGTATAAATGCTGCCGGTCTTCACCGGTCCGATTCGGCGCTGTTCATTGCGGCTGTAGTCTGACGCGTTGATGATCATCGTCGAATAAATGCCCAAAAACGAGGTAGTCGCTGCCCAAAAAGGCATCCCCCAGGTGCCTTTAATCCCCGAAAAGGCACTCCCGATTTCCACGGCAAACTGCGTTTTGACCACATAGAGCATATAGATCAAAATGGCGACAACAAAGATACAGGAAATATTTTCAAGCCATTTGATTTCTTTAAATCCGCGAATGGCCAAAGCCACCTGTAAAATAGTAAAGGCCACAAAAACCACTACCAGATGATCAAATCCGAAAAGCAACTTCAAACAACTGTTGATGGCGCCACCGCCAACCCAACTTTGATAACCGAACCAGACAATGGCTGGAATCCCGCGCAAAAATCCTGGAATTTTTAGTCCTGCAAGACCGAAACTGCTGCGCAGCTGAACGGTGAACGGCACCCCGTATTGATGGCCGCAGTTGCCGATCAGCACCAGACCGACAGCGATCACCAAGCAGCCGATGGTCATTGCCAAAATGGCCTGCGTCACCGTCAACACACCGATCAAACTCGCCCCCATGGAAAAAGTCCCGATGGACACGCATCCTCCCATAAAGCTCGCGCCATAAGACAGCGGATCCATGATGCGCTCTTCAGTCGGCCGCAAATCTTCATTGACGTCTTTGGCCAACGATTCTTTTAATTTTCGATTCTCTGTAATCATTTCACGCCTCCTCTCAATATCGCAATTCCTTAATGCAGTCGGGCAACCAATGCGCCGGTCCCCTTTTTTCCCACCAACTTTTGCTGCTTTGCCATTACATGGCCGCGCAGGATGGTACACACGGGCGCACCTTGACCCTTCATGCCCACAAATGCCGAAATCGGATTAACATAATATAAATCTTCCGCTCGAATCTCCCATTTCAAGTCCGGATCAATAATGACGAAATCCGCATCAAATCCGGGGCGGATATCGCCTTTTCGGCCATAAATCCCAAAAGCCTTCGCCGGGTTTTGCGCCATGGCTTTCGCCAGTACAACCGGCGAGATTTTCCGCTTGATCACCCCTTCGAAAAACACCGCCTGAACACAGCTTTGGATGCCGCTGATGCCGCCCCAAACGTCAAAGACGTTTTCGATCGGCCGCCCCAGGATCGCTTTGAATTTTTCGTCATAACTGCAAGGGGAGTGATCCGAAGCGATCCCGCTGAACGTGCCGTCCACAACGTAATCCCACAGCCGATTCCGTTCTTCGACGGTCCGGAGCGGCGGCGCACATTTAAACAACGCGCCATTTCTGACCACATCTTCATCGGTAAAGCTCAAATAGTGAGCACAGGTTTCAGCCGTCACATCAATCCCTGCCTGCTGGGCCTCTTTGATCTTTTGGGCAACGTCCGGGCTGCTCACATGGCAAATATGCACTTTACATCTCTTTTCCTTAGCCATTTCAATAATCGCCAAAGTCGCAACCATTTCAGAGGCAACCGTCCGCGAATCCAGGAAATCCCGCCAGGTTAGCCGTCCAGCTTTTTTCATATGGTTTTCCCGTTCCTTAATCATGCTGAAATCTTCGCAATGGAAACCCGCACGGCCATCAAACGCCCGAATAATTTCCATCGCCTCGTAGGCCTGACCGTAGCTCAGCGATGCATAATCCGGCGAAACGGGACCAATAAACGATTTAAAGGCCACACATCCGCCTTTATCCAGGTCTTTTAAGTCGTCAAAATTTGTCGGAATCAGCCCGCCCCAAAAGCAATAATCCGAGTACGCCTGAGATGATACCTTGGCTTCTTTAATGTTTAAAAGCTCACCGGTGGTCATTGCCGGCTCATTTTGCAGCGGCATATCCAGCACGGTGGTATAGCCCCCTGCGATGGCTGCCGCCGTTCCGTGTTCATAATCCTCCCGCCATTCATATCCCGGATCGTTGAGGTGGGCGTGCGTGTCAATGGCCCCCGGGAAAACATATTTACCCGCCGCATCGATGGTCTCTTTGGCTTCAACGGCAATTTCCGGTGCCAGAACAGCTGCTATTTTTTCGTCTTTGACAGCGATACCTCCTTCAAAGATTTCATCCCCTGTTACAATTTTTCCGCTTTTAATCCACAGATCATACATGGTATCCTCCTTCAAGTTGTAAATTATTCAACCAATTTTTACTTCCTTTGAGACAATTTTAATCGGTTTCTTACACAAAATCAAGGCGATAATTCATTTTTTTCTTCTAAATACCAATTCTGAAATAAATTGTAAAATTTTGGTTGACCGTATTTTATACATTTTTTACATTTTATGTTATAATAAATTCGTCACATTATCGGCATTCGCCGATGCCATCCCAATATGAAAGGGGTTTTCAATGTCAATCATCATTCATTCCCGAAGTGAATACCTCACGCCGTTTTTTTCCCGCCATTATGCTCAAGGTCATGTTCATTCGGTTTATCGCCATACCATCAACCTGGTGATGGATTCCCAGCTGATATCCTTGCAACCTTTGTCTTCCTCTTTTTCTCCCGTCACCCTCGCCGTGGCCGATGAAGATTTTAGCACCTTGGCCATCGCTCCCGGCACGGCTGTTCACCTCGCCGGCAACAAGCTGTGTTGCCAAACGACGAATCGTGCTCTTTCTTTCGATACTGCACGGTCCCATATCCTGCCTTCCTCTCTCAGCGCCTGTTACCCTTGCGACCCGCGTTTTTTATCTGCCATGGCCATGCACATTATCTCCCGGAGCAATGCTGACGGATTTGCCTCGCTCATTAACCGGTCATACGATCATACCGATCTAATCCTCGCGGCCGCCAAGGCGTTCCTTGTCAAAACGCAGCATCAGTTGGAAAACTGTCATCCCGCTGCTGCGGCCGAAACGCTTTCGCAAATAATCGGCTTGGGCATCGGCCTGACCCCCAGCGGCGACGATTTTTTATGCGGGGCGCTGGCTGCTCTGCGCGCTTGCAATCTCTGGCAGAGCCTCTTCAGCAGGTCTCTGCGTCAAATTCTGGCCTCGCGTCTTTCCCAGACCAATCCCATCAGTGCTGCATTCTTGCGCTGTGCCCTGCAAAGTCATTTCAGCCCGGCTGTTTTGCAATTTTTTTGCGATCCGCTGCCGCTCGATGATCAAACTATACAAAAACGTTTTGAAGCGATCGGCCATTCTTCCGGGATGGACACCTTATGCGGCATCTCCTTTGCACTATCTTTGGAGAGCAATGGCCATCTGCAATAAAAGATCGGTTTAATCCGGCATTCGACGTATAATAAAACTGTCAAAATCGATAAAAAGAAAGGAAGGACTAAACAAATGAATCCTCTGATGCAAACCATGAGTGCACGCCGCAGCGTTCGCCAATACAACGGACAGCCCGTCTGCGATGATGCCCTTGACGCCATTTTGCGCGCGGGCATGCTGGCACCAACCGGCAAGGGCATCCGACCCTACGACTTTATCGTCATCAAAAATGCGGCCACGCTGAAAAAATTAATCGGTTGTCGGGCCGGCGGTGCTAAAATGCTTGAAACCGCCAGTGCCGCGATCGCTGTACTAGGCGACGAAAATCGCTCAGACACCTGGATCGAGGATTGCTCCGTGAGCATGGGCTATATGCACTTAATGGCCTCTGAACTCGGACTTGGCAGTTGTTGGTTGCAGATCCGCCTGCGGCCTTCCAACACAGATGAGCTTTCTGCTGAAGCCTTTTCCCGCGGTCTCCTCGACTTCCCACAGAATGAACGGTTGGAAGCACTTCTCGTCCTAGGTCCCATCGATCAAGTTCCTACTCCGAATCAGCCGGACTTACTTCCGATGGATAAAGTTCACAAGGAAAAATGGTGATCGGCAGGCATTTACCTACCGATCACACCGAAATGGCCACCAATTTTGATTCTGTCACGCTTCCTGCCCATGTCATGGGACAGGATTTTTTTATTTTCCATCGACTGCGATGTAATAAAAAAGACCGTCTATCGGATGGTTTTTGAGCACTTGGCGTATGACGCCGCCTTTGAATCTTAGAAGCTGCCACCGATATCCGGGAGCAGGATGACGATGATTTTGATTAAATTTTTCGGCGTTTGTCCATGTGTTGCTTTGCGCCCCGGTTACCATCAAGATCGGTGCCGGCCGTGGCCGCATCTCCAACAATCCGCCCCGCATCCTTAAGCCCACGGATTGATCCATCAAAATAGCCCGTAGGGAATTTTCCCTACGGGCTATTTTGATCTTGGCAGCTCGCTCTTTCTATTGACACCTTGCAGCCTGCTTCCCCGTGGCTCAGGATGCCGGATTGAAGTGCCTGAGCCGGTAATACACGCTTGATTTGGCCATCCTCGACGCCGCGTGCGCGCCGAAGGCTCCCAGCCTGGCCAGCACCGCCAGGCCAAACCGGCGAAAACCGTACGCCTTTCCGAAAAGCTTTCCGATTTTCCAGCAGGATTTAAAGTCGTAAAACAGCTTGGCGGCCTGATAAAAGGCCTCCTGCAATTCCCACGGCGTCTCGTGTGCCGGCAGAAAGGTCACATTCATCATGTCGTAATCGCTCCAGCTTTTGCTGATGAGCCGTCCCTCCTGCTGCAGCTGCGCATAAACCGGCGTCCCCGGATAGGGCGTCAGGATCGCAGGCTGAAGCTGATAAGCCCGTATATCCTTTGCGAACTGCACCCCGGCCTGCATATCCGCCGGCGAATCCTCGTCAAGCCCCAGGACGAGACTGACGATCAGGCGGATCCGATGTCTTGCGCAGGCCGCTGCCGCCCTTCGGATATCTTCAATTCGCTGCCCCTTGTGGAGCCGGTCCAGCGCCTTTTGATTCAGCGATTCGATGCCGATCAGCACCCGCGTTAAATGCGCATCGTGCAGCAGCGTCAAAAGCGCTTCATCCTCTGCCAGATCAGTCCGCCCGAAAAAGAAGCTTTCTTTGAAGGTAAGCCCTTCCCGGATCATGCGCCGGCAGATTTCCTTGGCCCGTTCCTTATCCGCCGTGAAATTATCGTCCTCGAAATTCATGTAGCGAAATCCCATTCGTTTGTACATGCGGATTTCGGCCATTACATTATCGATGCTCCGCCTGCGGTAGGGGGCGAACATTCGCGACGTCGTGCAAAACGTGCATCGGAAAGGACAGCCGCGGCTCGAAATCACATTGGCCGCTTCGCAGGGCGTCCTCAAAATGCTGTAATCCGGAAAGGGAACCGTATCCAGGTCTTCAATCGGAATGCCCCGCACCAGCCGTTCGGTCCTGCGCCCTTCTACCACATCCAGGATGACCTTTTCGCCCTCGCCGACAATCACCTGATCCGCGTGCTGCAAAGCCTCTTCCGGAAGCGCCGTCGGATGCATGCCGCCCAGGATCACCCTTGCCCGCGTCCTCCGGTGAATCTGATCGGCGAGCGCATATCCGCGGAGTGCGTTGGACGTCATCAGAGAAAAACAGAAGATGTCCGTATCCTTCAGCAGCCGTCTGAGCGGAACCCGCCCGTTCAATTCTTCATACACCGCCGCATTGTGTCCCGCGCGCTTTAAAATACCGCCTAAAATCAACGGTCCGGTGATGGCATTGCTCTGCCCGTAAACCTTTCCGCCCCACCGGTAAGCCGGCATTCTCCGCAAGGCCGTTGCCGGAGTAATAAATACAATGTTCATTTTTATCCCTCCCACAAAACTGTTTTATGCAGACACTTGTATCTATTAAATTATAGCTGTATAATTTTTTAAAAACAAGGAACACTATTGCCGACATTGTATCGTTATGATGACAGAATAGGAGATTTTGTACGATGGACCGCAGAATTTTAAAGACCAAAAAGAGCTTGAAGGACGCTTTGCATGCGCTGCTGGCACAAAAGCCGCTTGAAAAGATTACCGTGACCGAAATTTGCGATGCGGCCAATACCGCCCGGCTGACCTTTTACAAATACTACGCCGATAAAACCAATCTTCTGGAGGACTGCTTTCACGACATGCAGATGGAAACCAAGCGGCGCTACGACGTTCTTCAAAAGAACAACGCGGACAAATCGTTTCACCAAAGTTTTGTCAATTTGATGGACGCCATCATGGACGTCGCCAGCCGGGACACGGCGACGATCGGCCAATTGTTCTCCAACGCCAATACTCTGCATATGTATTATCAATTTTTGATGGACAACCTTGCGCATTTTGAAATGGACAGCGGCCAAAAGGTTCATAGCAAATACGATATGAAGGCGCTGAATTCCTTTTTAGTCATGGGGCTTTGGGGCTTTGTTTATGCAAACGGCCCCGATTTTGACGAGAAACGCACGCGGCACAATGCCCGGATGCTGATCAACGATCTGATTAAAAGCGATCTTTTTAAATCGCCTCCCCGCGCCCGCCGATAAACCCGACTACGCACCCGACGCGCGGTTTTTTTCATGCCGCAAAAAAGACCACCCATCAGGTGGCCTTTGAGCGCTGACGTATGAATTCGTCTTTAAATCTTAGAGCATCGACAGGTAGCGGTCGCCGGTATCCGGGAGCAGCGCGACGATGGTCTTACCTTTATTTTCCGGGCGCTTTGCCAGCTGCAGCGCCGCCCAGACGGCGGCCCCGGAGGAGATGCCGGCGAGCACCCCTTCCGTCTTGGCGATTTTGCGCGTGGTGTCAAACGCGTCGTCGTTTTCGACGGTGATGATTTCGTCATAGATGTCCGTATTCAGGGTATCCGGCACAAAGCCCGCGCCGATGCCCTGGATTTTATGCGGTCCGCCGTGGCCTTCGGTGAGCACCGGGGAGCCGGCCGGTTCGACACCGACGATCGTGACGTCCGGCTTTTTCGCTTTCAAATATTCGCCAGCACCGGTCAGAGTTCCGCCGGTGCCGATGCCCGCGACGAAGATGTCCACGGCGCCGTCGGTGTCTTCCCAAATTTCCGGACCGGTGGTTTCACGGTGCGCCTTGGGGTTGGCCGGATTGACGAACTGGCCGGGGACAAAGCTGTCCGGGGTATCCTTCGTCAGCTCTTCCGCCTTAGCGATGGCGCCCTTCATGCCCGATGCGCCGTCGGTGAGCACCAGCTTCGCGCCGTAATCCTTGAGCAGGTTGCGCCGTTCGACAGACATGGTTTCCGGCATCGTGAGGATGACTTTGTAGCCCTTGGCCGCGGCCACCGCCGCGAGGCCGATGCCGGTGTTGCCGGAGGTCGGCTCGATGATGGTGGAACCGGGCTTTAACTGGCCCTTGGCCTCCGCGTCTTCAATCATCGCCTTGGCGATGCGGTCCTTCACGGAGCCGGCCGGATTGAAGTATTCCAGTTTGGCGAGCACTTTGGCGCCGACCTGTTCGGCCGCTTCGACGCGGGTCAGTTCGAGCAGCGGCGTTTTGCCGACGAGCTCTGTGAAACTTTTGTAAATTTTTGACATGATGTTCTCCTCGATTCAAATAAATTTTAAACAATATTATATCATCAACGGATTGGACTGCGGTCGATCGACTATTGAATGGCCACAAACGCAGTGTCGAAGGCTTCGAGCAAGTCGTCGATATTTTCGATGCCGATGGACAGCCGAATGGTGTTGGGATGGATGCCCTGATCCTCGAGTTCTTCCGCGGTGAGCTGAGAATGCGTGGTGGACGCCGGGTGAATCACCAGGGATTTCACGTCGGCCACGTTGGCCAACAGCGAGAAGATCGGCAGGTGATCGATGAATTTCTGCGCCGTCGCCGCGTCCCCTTGGATGTCGAAGGTGAAGATGGATCCGCCGCCGTTCGGGAAATATTTATCGTAGAATTCGTGGCCCGGCTCCCCTTCGATGGACGGATGGTGCACCGCCGCCACCTGGGGATGTCTGCTGAGGTAGTCCACGACCTTCAACGCGTTTTCGACGTGGCGTTCCACGCGAATCGACAGGGTTTCAAGCCCCTGCAGGAAGAGAAAAGCGTGGAAGGGCGACAGGGTCGCGCCCTCATCCCGAAGCAGAATCGCGCGGATATAGGTCACAAAGGCCGCCGGCGCAGTGGCCTGGGCGAAGCTGATGCCGCGGTAGGATGGGTTGGGATCCGAAATCCAGGGGTATCGGCCGGAAGCGGCCCAATCGAACTTGCCGCCTTCGACAACGACGCCGCCGATGGCCGTGCCGTGACCGCCGATAAATTTGGTCGCCGAATGCACGACGATATCCGCGCCCCATTCGAAGGGACGGATCAGGTAAGGGGTGGCAAAGGTGTTATCCACCACCAGCGGCAGACTGTGCCTGTGCGCAAGTTTCGCCCAAGCTTCAATATCGATGACGTTGCCGTTGGGGTTGCCCAGGCTCTCGATCAACAGGGCCTTGGTGCTATCGTCAATGGCCGCCTCCACCGCGTCGAGATCGTAGGGATCGAGCCATTTGCCGGTGATGCCGTAGTGCGGCAGGGTGTGGGCGAGCAGGTTGTAGGTGCCGCCGTAAATGGTCTTGGCGGCGACGATGTTCTCGCCCTGCTGGGCCAGCGCCTGAAGGGTGTAGGTGATGGCCGCGGCGCCGGAGGCCGTCGCAATCGCCGCGCTTCCGCCTTCTAAAGCCGCGATGCGTTTTTCAAAGACATCCTGGGTGGAGTTGGTGAGCCGGCCGTAAATATTGCCGGCATCCTTCAGGCCGAAGCGATCCGCCGCGTGCCGCGAATCGCGGAAAACATAAGAGGTGGTGGCGTAAATCGGCACCGCTCTGGCGTCCGAGGCCGGATCGGCCTGTTCTTGTCCGACGTGTAACTGCAGGGTTTCAAAACGATAAGGCATTTAATTACTCTCTTTCTTATATTTAAATGATGCATGATTTCTGATTTATCTGTACGGGTTCACGTGAAATGGGACAACATCGTCGCCCCTGCCCGCTCATGACGATCGAACACATTCGCCCACTATAAATATTTTTCAAGTCACGTTCCATCCGGAACCTCCAAAACAAATGACCTATCAAACCGATATTTGATGTTGTATTTATATTAAACCTATCTCTCTGCTATGTCAAGTATAAATTTGATTTTTTGATCGCGCCAAATATATTCTTGATGGCCCGATCCCGAAACAATGCGCAAAAAAACACGCGTCCGACGTCTTTTTAACGCCGCGCGCGTGCTGTTTAGGCCACGAGTGATTTTATACCAAAGGGCGATAGACCGGCCGCCAGATCAGACTTTCGACGGCAGCGGTCGCATCGCTTACCGGTCGCCGGTTGAGTCCCTGATCCATGGCGCGCCGAGCAACCGCCTCAGCGACTGCTTTTGAAAAAACGGTGAGTTCTGACACCGGCGGCAAGATGGCCGCACCTTTTTGATCCGGCTTGAGAAAAGCGCCCAGGGCGTGTGCAGCGGCAGAAATCATGTCATCCGTCACCAGTCCGGCGTCCACGGCCAAGCTGCCCAGTCCCAGGCCCGGATAGATCAACGCGTTATTGGCCTGCCCAATATCGTAGGTCACACCGTTATAAACCACCGGATCCGTCGGGATGCCGGTCGCCACCATCGCCCGCCCTCCGGACCAGCGAATCAAATCCTCGGCTTTGGCCTCTGCCAGTTCCGTGGGGTTACTTAAGGGGAAGATCACCGGATGTGCGCACCACGAGCTCATGCCCCGGACGATTTCTTCCGTGAAAGTCCCCGGCGTCGTCGACGTCCCGACGAGGATGCTCGGCCGCACGGCCATCACGGCGGCCGTCAGGGTGTTCAAAGCTTCCGGGTTGGCAAATTCGCTCCGTTTGCGGGCAAAGGGCTTTTGCTCCGGCGTCAAATCTTTCATGTCGTCAAACAAAAGCCCCGCCTTGTCGACCATGTAAAAGCGGCTGCGCGCCTTTTCTTCGGAAAGCCCCTGTGCGACCATTTCCTTATAAATGCGTTCGGCAATGCCGGCGCCCGCCGTTCCCGCGCCAAAGCACAGATAAACCTGATCGGTGAGTTTTTCGCCGGTGATCTTCATGGCGCCGAGAATCCCAGCCAAGGAAATGATGCCGGTGCCCTGGCAATCGTCATTAAATACGGGATAGGTCTTTTGATATTCCCGGAGAATGGCCGCCGCATTTTCGCGCCCGAAATCTTCAAAGTGCAGATATAATCCCGGGAAAAGTTTTTCCGCCGTCTGCACGAAGGCATCCACGAACTGCCGGTAGGGCGCGCCCTCGACGCGGCGGTGCCGATTGCCCAGATAAAGCGGGTCCTTGAGCAGCGATTCCCGGTTCGTCCCGCAGTCCAGCACCACCGGCAGCACCGTCGCCGGATCAATCCCGGCCGCCGCCGAATACACCATGAGTTTTCCCACTGCGATGTCGACGCCGTTAGCGCCCCAGTCGCCGATACCTAAAATGCCCTCGGCGTCCGTCACCACGATGAGCCGGATTTTTCGGCCGGCCGCCGCCTGATTGAGCGCCGTCTCGATTTGCTCCGGGCAATCGACGGACAAAAACGCCGCCCCCTGCGGGTTTGCAAATTGATGGCTGTACTGCTCGATGCTCTCGGCGATCACCGGATCGTAAACGATCGGCATCCACTCGGCCACGTGCTCACCGAAGACCCGGTAAAAAAGCGTCCGGTTGCTGTTGAAGACCGTCATCAAAAACCGCCGTTTTTCGATGGGCGACACCTTTGCCTGAAACTGCTCGTAGACGCGCCGCGCCTGGGTTTCGATGTCTTCAATCTGAGGCGGCAAAAGCCCTTCCAGGCCGAAAGCCTTGCGTTCCTCCCGGGTAAAAGCCGTTCCCTTGTTCAAATACGGATTGTTTAGCACCGCATAGCCTTTTTGATCCATCTGCTGACCTCCTCGAATCGGCATTGCCGTTTTTCTCAATGTATCACGACGGCCAAACAATAGTCAAGCTGCGATCATTTGATAAATATTTTTTATATGATGTGGTAAACTGTTATCATTATTTGCCAGGAGGCGCCCCCGTGAATTTCAAGGATATCCAATATTTTCTAAGCCTGACCGACACGCAAAGCTACACCAAGACCGCCGAGCGCTTTCATATCAGCCAGCCTTCCGTTTCCTATGCCGTCAAGCGGCTCGAACGCGAGCTCGGGACCACGCTGTTTCTTCGCAGCCAGTCGCACCGCCGCATCCAATTGACGGACAGCGGCCGCCTTTTCCGCACCTTTGCCCAGCTGGTCGTCGGCGAATACGCCCACGTTTTAAAGGGCATTGCCCGCCTGAACCACAAGCAGCTGGTTATCGGCCTGCCGAATATGGTCGCCTCGTCCTATATGACTCGCCTGTATCTCGCCTTTCAGGATTTAAAAATCGCCGATCAAATCGCCTACGTGAACGATTCGTCTCTCAAGCTTTTGAAAAAGATCCTGCGCGGGACGTTGGACATGGCGCTGATCAGCACCGTCTCGCCGATCGCCGCTCCCGAGCTGGCCTGTGAAACCCTGTCTGCCAGGGCTTTCGAAATTGCCGTCGCCAGAGATCACCCGCTGGCCGGGCGAAAAAGCATCACCCTTTCCGAAGCCGCCGACTACCCTTTCTTGTTGTTCAGCCCTGAAAGCCGGCATTATCAGGTTTTTCAGAAGATCATGGCCCGCAACCACCTGCATCCGACCATCGCGCACCAAAATCGGGACATCACCGTGCTGCACCAGATGGCGGCCGAGCATCTGGGCATTGCTTTTCTCGCGGAGATCGACCCGCTGACCCGCGCGAACGGCCGGTTGACCTATATCCCCATCGCAGACTCAGACATCCCCGAGCTGACCATCTGCGCGGTCTATCCCAAAGCCGCCATCCCTCGGCCCGAGATCCTCGCCGTCTTCCGCAACCTTTTCGGCACCGCAAAAAAATAACGCAGGATAACCCGCGTTAAATATCTGCCGGGCCGTTTATCCGCGCCGCCACGGCCGAGCGCTGCCGTCCCAGCCCTTCTCGTGCCAATAGGCAAGGTCGGCCGCATTCCAGCCGCGCCTTTGCAAAAACCGCATCAGGTTAAAAAACGCTTTGGTTTTCATCCCCGGATGCAGATGCTTTTGGTCGCGCTTGATCCTTTGGGCCAGCCGGGTGATCTCGCCTTCGATTTTGGTCTTGCGCCTGCCGTCGATCTCGGTCCATTTCGTCGCCCGCACGTTCAGGCCCCGGCGATAGGTTTTCGCCACGCCCAAAAAAACGTGCTGTGAGCCATATCCTGCAGGGTGCTTTTCGTGCCGGATCCCGCCGCCGTGGCAATGCACACCGCCTGCTTGCCAAACATCGCAGCCTCGGGCCGGTGCACCATCCACCGCCAGCCGTAATGGTCCAAAAAGGCCTTCATCGCGCCGGTCGCATGGTAGACATAAACCGGGCTCGCGAGGATGATCACATCCGCCGCATCCATCGCCGCCGTGATCGGAGCGAGTTTCTCGTAGTGCGGGCACAGCGTCTCCGACCGCATAAAGCACGCCGTGCACCCGGTGCAAAAATCGCCGAAATCCCGGGGCAGAAAAAATTCGGTTATCGTGCCGGCCTCTCCCGCTAATTTTTCGGCCAGCCGCCTTGCGATATGATAGGTCGAGCCGTGATGGCTCTGGCCGTGAATCAGTGCAATTTTCAAATTGTCCACCTTCTTTTTATTTTGCCGCATCCGGCCAAGCAAAAAGCCCCGCCTGTGCAGGGCTTTGATTCGTCAGACTTTTAAATCCACCTCGGATAAATCGATGGCGTCCGCGTTGGCCGCCAGCACCGGCTGAACTTCCTCCGCAAGAAAATCGGCGACCTGCTGGGGCGCCCGGCCGATATAAAGCGCCGGATCCAGGATGCCTGGAATTTCCTCCGCGGTGATCCCAAAGGAACCGTCCGCCACGATGCGTTCCATCAAATCGTTGGGCTTGCCCTCTTCTTTCACGGCGGCCCCGGCCTGCATCGAGAGCACGCGGATCTTTTCGTGCAGATCCTGACGGTCGCCCCCGCGCTTGACCCCTTCCATGATAATGTTTTCCGTCGCCATGAAGGGCAGCTCGTTCATGATGTGCTGGCGGATCACCTTGGGATAGACCACCAGCCCGCCGGTCACATTGTTGGCGATGCCGATGATGGCATCCACCGCGAGAAACGCTTCCGGAATGGCGATGCGCTTGTTGGCCGAGTCGTCCAGCGTGCGTTCAAACCATTGGTTCGCCTGGGTGACGGCCGGGTTGAGGCTGTCCACCATCACGTAGCGCGCCAGCGAACAAATGCGCTCGCTGCGCATCGGGTTGCGTTTGTAGGCCATAGCACTCGAGCCGATCTGGGTCTTCTCGAAAGGCTCTTCCACTTCCTTCAGATGCTGCAGCAGCCGGATATCCGTCGCAAACTTGGACAGGCTTTGGGCGATGCCGGAGAGCACCGCCAGCACCCGGGCGTCAAATTTGCGCGGATAGGTCTGCCCGGTCACGGCATACGTTTTGTCAAAGCCCATCTTCTTGGCCACCAGAACATCGAGCTGTTTGACCTTATCCGCGTCGTTGTCGAACAAATCCATGAAGCTCGCCTGGGTGCCGGTGGTGCCCTTGGCGCCGCGCAGCCGCACGGTCCCGATCAAATATTCCAGATCCGCGTAGTCCATCAAAAGATCCTGCAGCCAAAGGGTCGCCCGTTTGCCCACCGTCGTCAGCTGGGCCGGCTGGAAATGGGTGAAGCCCAGTGTCGGCAGCGCTTGATAGGTATCGGCAAACCGTGCCAGCCTGGCGATGAGGTTCACCAAAATCCTGCGGATGTGCCTTAACCCCTCGCGGTATTGGATGATGTCGGTATTGTCCCCCACATAGGCCGAGGTCGCCCCGAGATGGATGATGCCCCGGGCGCCCGGGCATTGGTCGCCATAGGTGTGCACATGGGCCATCACGTCGTGGCGCAGCTTCTTTTCGTATTTCGCGGCCAGCTCATAGTCGATGTCGTCCACTTTGGATTTTAATTCGGCAATCTGCTCGTCGCTGATGCGAAGGCCCAGCTCCTGCTCGGTCTCGGCCAGGGCCACCCAGAGGCGCCGCCAGGTCGAAAATTTGTTGTCGGCCGAAAAAATACGGCCGATTTTCTCGGATGCATAACGTTCAATCAGCGGATTTTCGTAAGTTGCTTTCATCATCGCTCCTTAAAATCAAAAATCAGTTCAACGTGCCGAAAATGCGATCCCCCGCATCCCCGAGCCCCGGAACAATGTATTTATGCGCGTCCAGATGGCTGTCGACGGCGCAGCAGTAAATCGGCACATCCGGATATTTGTCCGACAGGCGCGCGAGACCTTCCGGCGCCGTGAGAATCGCCGCCACCACAATATCTTCGCAGCCCTGCCGGTGCAGCAGATCGACGGTGTAATCGATCGAGCCGCCGGTGGCCAGCATCGGATCGATGATGATGCACTTGTGCCGGTGGATATCGCTGGGGAATTTCTGATAATAGGCGATAGGCGCGTGGGTCGTTTCATCCCGCTGGACGCCGACGTTCAGAATCTGCACGTCCGGATACACATCGGTAAAGCCGGAAACCATGCCGATGCCCGCCCGCAGAATCGGAACAATCGCCAAAGGCTGCTGCAAGTCGATGCGCTTTTGCAGCGTGTGGCACAGCGGGGTTTCGATTTCAACCGTTTTGGTCGGCAGGGTCGCCCCGATTTCATACGCGATAAAACCGCTGATTTCCTTCACAATTTCCCGGAATTTGCGATTGCCGGTCTTGGCCATGCGCAGCACGGTCAGCCGGTCAGTCACCAGCGGATTGGTGATGACGTGAACGTTCTCCGGAAGGGTGAAAGTTCTGCCGGAATCATCTGAATTTGCCATAAACGCCTCCATTTTGAATTCATTTTTTAATTATTATACTCGGGATGTCGGCCGCATTGCAACTTTATTTTCTGCAGCCAAACCCATTCAAAAACGTTTCGATGCGGTCAAAGCCCTTGTCGATGGTCGCACGGTCCACCGTATAGGCAAAGCGCACAAAGCCGTCGGCGCCGAACGCCTCCCCGGGAATCGTCACCACCTGCTTCGCCTCGAGCAGCTGCATCGAAAAATCATTGGCCGTATCAAAGGGATAGGCCGGGTCGGCCAGCAGCGGCCGCACGTCCACAAAAATATAAAAGGTGGCATCCGGCGGCAGGTAAGAAAGTCCCAGCGCATCCAGCCGGGCCGTCATGGTTTTGCGGCGCGCCGCGTACTCGGCGATCATCGGCGCGATCTTTCCCGCCTGCCCCCGCAGCGCCGCAATCCCGGCATGCTGGGAGATGGTGGACGGATGGGAGATGGTGTGCCCCTGGATTTTGTTCATCCCGGCGGCGATCCAGGCCGGTGCCGCCGCCCAGCCCAGCCGCCAGCCGGTCATCGCGAAGGTTTTGCTGAAGCCGTTAACAACGATCGTCCGCGCTTTAATCGCCTCGCCCAGCGCGGCGATGCTCACCGCCGCCACGTCAGGATCATACACAAAGGCTTCATAAATCTCGTCGGAAATCACCACGAGATCCGCCGCCACAATCACCTCCGCCAGCGCTGTCAGCTCCTCCTTGCGGTACACCTGTCCGGTGGGGTTCACCGGCGTGTTGAGCATCATGACCTTGGTGCGCGGCGTTACCGCTGCCATAATCTCCCTGGCCGTCATTTTAAAGCCATTTGCCGGATCGGTGTCCACAATCACCGGGACGCCCCCGGCAAGCTTAACCATCTCGGTGTAGCTCACCCAATAGGGCCGGGGCATGATGACCTCATCCCCCGGATCGAGCAGGGTCTGCAGGCTCACCGCCAGCGCGCTCTTCGCGCCGCTGGTCACCACGATGTCGGCCGGCGTATAATGCAGATGATTTTCCCCCTCGAGCTTGTCGCAGATGGCTTCCCGCAAGGCGTAGACCCCGGCCACCGCATCGTATTTGGTATAGCCCGCGTCGATGGCGGTCTTGGCCCCGTCCTTGATATAAGCAGGAGTGTCAAAATCCGGCTCGCCAGTGCCAAAGCGCACCACGTCCGCGCCGGCGGCGGTCAGCGCCGCAGTCTTTTCGGCCAGGGCCAACGTCAGCGAATCGCTGCAGTGGTCAATCTTTTCGGAACATTTTAATCGGGTGGTCATGCTTTCGCCTTTCTTTCGTCGTCTTCATCATCATAAATTTCGTAAATGCGCTCGATGCGGCTGGCCCGGCCGGTGCCCGGGTCCACGTCGATCACCACACCGCCGAGCTGCCAAGGTTTTTCCTTCTCGACTTCGTAGCGCGCCGGCATTTTGGTGGTCATCTGGTGGAGAATAATGTCTTTTTTCACGCCGATCACCCCGTTCAGCGGGCCGGTCATGCCCAGATCGGTAATCGTGGCCGTGCCGCCGGGCAAAATCCGCGCGTCCACCGTCTGCACATGGGTGTGGGTGCCGACCACCGCGCTCGCCTTTCCGTCGAGGTAATAGCCCATGGCAATTTTTTCACTGGTAGTCTCCGCGTGAAAATCCACCAGAAAAATATCGCTGTTCGCCCGAATCTCGGCCATCGCGGCATCAATGACCGCAAAGGGCGAGTCCAGCGCCTCCATAAAGGTCTGTCCCGACGCGTTGAGCACACAGGCCCGCGCCCCGTCCCAATCGTAAAAGGCGTAGCCCCGGCCGGGCGCATCCTTCGGATAATTCAGCGGCCGCACAATCTGCGGATAGCCGCCGATATAATCCGCGGTCTCCCGCTGCTTCCACACGTGGTTGCCCATAGTCAGCACGTCGATGTCCAGGGCGAGCAGCTGCTTGGCGTTTTTTTCTGTCAGGCCGTTGCCGCCGGAGGCGTTCTCGCCGTTCACTACAACGCGGTCCGCCCGAAAACGTTCCTTCAAATCGGCCAGATGCTCGCGAAGAACCGTGCGGCCCGGCCGCCCCACCACATCGCCGATCATCATAATTCTCATGCTCTTCTCCTCGTCTTATCAAAAAAGGAAGGGTCTCCCCTTCCTCGTTGCAATTTATTTGGCGTAATCCACCGCGCGGATTTCCCGGATCAGGTTGACCTTGACGTTGCCGGGATATTCCATTTCAGACTCGATCTTCTTGGCGATGTCCTTGGCCAAAAGATTCATCCCTTCGTCGTTGACATCTTCCGGCTTCACCATGACCCGCACCTCGCGGCCGGCCTGAATGGCAAAGGACTTCTCGACGCCTTCGAAGGAGGTCGCGATCTTTTCGAGGTCCTGAAGCCGCTGCACATAAGAGCCCAGGGTTTCTCTGCGGGCGCCCGGTCTTGCCGCCGAGATGGCGTCGGCCGCCTGCACCAGCACGGCTTCGATGGTTTGGGCCTCCACGTCGCCGTGGTGTGCTTCCACCGCGTGAATCACGGCCTTGCTTTCTTTATGCTTTTTCAGCACGTTCACGCCGATTTCCACGTGATTGCCTTCGACTTCGTGGTCGATGGATTTGCCGATGTCGTGGAGCAGGCCGGCACGCTTGGCGATTTTCACGTTGGCGTCGAGCTCCGCAGCCATCATGCCCGCGAGATAGGACACTTCGACGGAATGCCTGAGCACGTTCTGGCCGTAGCTGGTTCGGAATTTGAGCCGGCCCAGCAGCCTGACGATTTCCGGGTGCACGTTGTGAATCCCGGTGTCAAAGCAGGCCTGTTCGCCCATTTCTTTAATCTGGGCATCCAATTCCTTGCGGCATTTGTTTACGACTTCTTCGATGCGAGCCGGGTGGATGCGACCGTCGACAATCAGCCGTTCAAGCGCCATGCGGGCCACTTCCCGGCGAATCGGGTCAAAGCCGGAGAGCACCACCGCTTCCGGCGTATCGTCGATGATCAAATCGATCCCCGTCATCTTTTCGAGGGCGCGGATGTTGCGGCCCTCCCGGCCGATGATGCGCCCCTTCATTTCGTCGCTGGGCAGATTGACGACGGAAACCGTCGATTCCGCCACGTGATCCGCCGCGTAACGCTGGATGGACTGGGCGACAATTTCGTTGGCCTTTTTATTGGCGTCGGCTTTGGCCTCATCCTCGATGCGCTTGGCGAGAACCGCCGCGTCGGCCCGGGCTTCCCGGCTGACCTCTTCCATCAGCACATCCCTGGCTTCATCCCGGGACATGCCGGCCACTCGTTCGAGCTCCGCCATTTTTTCGTCCATCATGCCGGCGAGCTTTTTTTGCTTCTGATCGAGCTCTTTGCCGCGCCGGTCGAGCTTTTCCCGGCTTTTGTCCAGACTGGCGTTTTTCCGATCCAGATTTTCCTCTTTTTTCATCAGGCGATTTTCCATTTTCTGGAGCTCGCTGCGACGTTCGCGATTCTCCGCTTCGTGGGTTTCCTTGATTTGAATCGCTTCTTCTTTCGCATTGAACAGCATTTCTTTTTTCTGGGTTTCGCCTTCTCTAACCGCGTCTTCGACAATGCGCTTGGCCTCAGCCTCTGCTGAGCCGAGCTTGGCCTCCGACGTCATTTTTCGAATCATATAACCGGCGATCAGGGCAATCACAATGCCGACCGCCAGAATGATATTCACTATCATTGGTCGATGCCACCTCCTGTATTAAATTTTGTGTTGATTTATGCATTGATTTTTTTTACACAACTTCTGTTTTATTTTACCCTTAAATATTGCAAAGGTCAATAAAAGCAGCGACGCCGGCGAAAACTTTTCCATATGTTTTGCGCGCGGGCAGACCGCGGTTTTCGGCCGATGAGCCGTCGGGCATATCGGCATCCGGCCGGCACTCGGCGCGCGCTTTGTGCGTCGCCGGCGGGTGAAGTTCTTTTCTTAAACGGTCATTTTTTCTGCATTCATTTTTCTTGGATCATCCCGGCGCCGCTTGCAAACGGCCGAGGCTTCTGATAGAATGATCAGCGTTTTAACCGGCGGTTTCTGCGCCGCTGCCTACGACCCTCATGATTTCACACCCCTTTCGAAAGAAGATGATTGCCCATGTTGTTTCAGCGCTTCGCCGCGCGTATCCGGCAAAACGAACACGCGCTCGGCATCGTTTATATTGTCGCTTCTGCTTTCTGTTTTTCACTGATGAGCTTTTTCATCCGCCGCGCCGGCAATCTGCCCACCATGCAGAAGGCCTTTTTCCGCAATTTCGTCGCCTTGCTCGTGGCCACGGTCATGCTTTTGCGCACCCCGGAAAAATTTCACATGCAAAAGGGCAGCGGTTCTGGTCTTTTATTGCGTTCGTTTTTCGGCACCTGCGGCCTAATCGCCAATTTCTACGCCATCGACCGGCTCGGCCTCGCCGATGCGAATGTTCTCAACAAGATGGCGCCGTTCTTCGCCATCCTCGCCTCGGCCTTCATCCTGAACGAGAAGCCCAACCGCATCGAAGTGCTTTCGGTGATCGTCGCCTTTGCGGGCGCCCTTTTCGTGGTCAAGCCCACTGCGGGTCTGGCGAGCCTGCCGGCTTTAATCGGGCTTTTCGGCGGCTTCGGCGCCGGCACGGCCTACACCTTTGTGCGCAAGCTTGGCATGCACGGCGAGCGCGGCCCGATGATCGTCTTTTGCTTTTCGGCCTTTTCGGTGCTGATGTGCACCCCGATAATCGTTTTTCACTATGTGCCCATGACTCCGGGGCAGCTGGTCACGCTGCTGATCGGCGGAATCGCGGCGGCCGGCGGCCAGCTGACCGTCACCGCGGCCTACACCCACGCACCGGCTCGGGAAATCTCGGTTTTTGACTATGCTCAGGTGCTCTTCGCCGCTCTTTGGGGCTTTCTCTTCTTTGGGGAAGTCTCCGACGGTTACAGCATTATCGGCTACGTGCTGATCATCGGCACCGCTGTCGCCAAATGGCTTATCACCGTCCATTTGGCGCCGCGAAAAAAAGCACAGCAAAAAACGGCGTAACCGTTCGAGGCTTCGGCCCTTTTTTGTTACGCCGCCCAATGGAGGCTTACCATGTCTTTGTTATCCCAATGCGCGGCGGGCTATACCGCCCTGGCTGCCCAGAATCACCAGGTGGCCCTCGCCGCTGTGAACACGATCGTCTTTCTCGCGGGATTCGTCGGCTTCGGGCTGCTGATCCGCCTCGTCGCCGACGGCCTCACGGCGCTCCTCGGTCTGGCCATCGGCCGCGGGCCGGCTTATACCGTCCGCAACGTCATCACCTATCCGGGCGTCGTCCACCACGAGCTGGCCCACGCCCTGTTCGCCTGGATCACCGGCGCCCGCATCGAGCGCATCACCCTGCGCCCCGCCGGCGACACGCTGGGCTCCGTGCAATTCACGCCCCGGGGCGCCGCGCTTCGCCAATCGCTGCAGCTCACTCTGTCGGCCGTTGCACCGGTGGTCTGCGGCACATTAACGCTCACACTCTTGATGCCGCGGCTGCTCCCCTGGTGCCAAACGCTTTGGCAGCGCGCGCTCTGGGGCTATTTTACCGCGTCGGTCTTCTTTCACATGGATTTAAGCCCCCAGGATGTCCGCGTCGCGCTGCGGGGGCTGCCGCTTTGTGCGCTTTTGTTTTTTCTCATCACACTGGCGCTGCTGCTTTTCGGTATCAACGATCTGACGCTGATCCTTTCGGCGCTTCGGACAGGCTTTTAAGCAGGGCGTAAAAATCCGGCGCCGCCCGGTCGAGACGCACCGGCCGCCTCTCGGCGTCCACAAAACAATGCTCCGTCTCCCCGGCGAATATCCGGTGGCCGTCCTCCGCTTTCACCACGTCATAGCGCAGCCAGAAACGCAGACCCTTCAGCCGCGACAGCCGAACAGTGATCGCCACCTCGTCGGGGAAGGTCGTGCTCTCTTTGTATTCCCCGCTTAGCGCCAGCACCGGCGCGTCAAGTCCCGCCGCCGTCAGCCGGTCATAAGGCCAGCCCAGCTGGGCCAGCCAGTCGATGCGGGCTTCCTCCAGCCAGCGCACATAATTCGCGTGGTGGGTGATGCCCATGCCGTCCGTTTCGTAATAATGCACCCGCCGGCGGTAGGGTTTCATTTCGCTTCCCGTCCTCATGCTTTCACCGCCAAATGCTGACGGCTGCTGTAGCCCGCCTTTTGAAATTCGGAGAACAGCAGCTCGACCTGCGCCAATCGGATCTCCAGCAGATACAGGGGCGTCGGCAGTGCTTTAAACGCCGCCTCGCCGATGCCTCGCGCGGCGCAAAGGGTTCGATAGGTCGGCGACTCCGGATCGATCACCGATGCCGTCCCCGCAATCTGCACGCTGGCAAGCCTGCCCATGCCGGCATAGGGCTCGTACACCGCCGCTGCCACCCTGGCATTGCGCGCCAGGCCATCAAATTTATGACCGCCTTCTGTAAAAATATAAATCCTACCTTCATACCAAAGGTATTCAAGCAGCGTGCACCGAAGCCGATCGCCGCTTCCCGTGGCCAGCGCCAGCGTTTGATGCGCCGCTAAAAACGCGTCCAATTTCGCCTCGAGCTCAGCTCGGGGCATTTTTTGTTCCAGCGGCTCCGCCGCGGCTTTTTCATCCCAAAAACGGGCTGCCCTTTCAAAATCCATCTCACACCTCTTCCTCAAATGCTTCAAATCGGTGGGTTTCCACCGCAAAACGCTGCAAAAACAATTGATCGCCGCCGTCGGCGCGCTCGTCATCCGCCTCGTACCCGGGGATGCCGGCCCGGGCCTTCGCGGCCGCCACCTGCTCTGACGCCGTGGCAATGTCTCCCGTCCCCGGCAGCACCCATCCCCGGCGCAGTCCCTTTTCCGCCACCAGCCCGTCGTGCGCCGGGTCCAGCACGAAGGGGTCGTCCACATCTTCCGGCGCGCCAAACACGCTGACCGTCACCGCGAGCAGCGGCAATTCCCGACTTTCCACCGGAAAAAACCGCGGATCCTCACGCACCGCCGCGATGGCCTGGCGTGTGATCTCTTCCGCTAAGGTGGGCGCCGTGGGGCGCAGGGCACCGGCTTCCCCGCGCAGCTCGCCGTCTTTATCGACGCGGACCATCACACCGGCCATCTCCGTCAGCAGTCGCTTTTGGGCCCCGCCCGGCGCCAGGGTCTTCAGATACGCCGATGCATCCAGCTGTCTTCCTTCCCGCACCCAGACCTCGATGGCCGCCATCGCCAGGGACACAAAGGGATCCCCCGCTTGAAGCAGCCGCCGATGCCGCTCGGCCGCCGACTGTTCATAGCGATGCAGCAAACTTTCACAGGTCGAATCCGACGTCCTCAAGTCGTAATCGATCCAACCACTGAACTGCACCCGGGCGCTGGCCGTTTCCCGGGAGAAGACCGCGGTCTTTGTGCGAATGCCGTCCAGCGCACCCAGGGCCGCCACCCAGGCCGTCAGCCCCGAGACCTTGTGCTCATAGGCCCGGCGCGGCTGCCTGAGCAGGGCATAGAAATCCTGCGCCGCCACCGCATCGGTCAATTGCTCGGCCAGCGCCAGGCCGCCGCGATCGTCTTTGAGCTGCAGCGGGGTACACACCAGGATCACCGTATCCCGCGCCATCGTCTCGACGGCCCGGCGCAAGGCGCACCCCAGCTGACATTGGGTGTAAAGGCCCGCGTTCCCCACTTCCGCCGCCGCCAGACGATAATCCGGATAAGCCCGGTCGACCGCCGCGAGCACCGCCGCCATCGACCTGGGCAGCGTCGGATCAAGTTGCCAGCGCTTTACCGCCGTGTCATTTAAATACAAAGGTTCGCAGGCCAATGCGCTCAGGCAGTCCCGCCAGGCATCCATCAACGCGAGGTCGCTTCGCCTGGCCGGCCCTTCCGCATCCGCTGCCGTCAGCTTCGGGCGGTAATAAATCGTCAGCGCGCCGCCGGCGCCCCCCGCCGAAAGACACACGATGGTCTTCGGCCGAATCCGCGCGATCTGCCGCGCCAACGCTCTCAGTCCCTGCTGACCGGTTTTACCGCCGCTGACAGCCGTCAGCCCCACACCCTTTAAATACATCACATTCTCCTGTCGATTTTTATGCAAGCATTTGCTTTTTTATGCTACACTGAAATAAATAAACAAATCCCGCGGATTCTGTTTTCCGTTCGTCCTTTACGCTTATTATACACAAGATGCGCCCATTTTAAAACGATGGCCGCGCACCCCGAAAGGAGTTTCCCATGTCTGAAATGCTCTCTCATTATTTTTGTGCCCAGGATGCAAAAGCCGCCCTGTCCGACACCTCAACGCTCAAGGCCGCGATCGCCGCCCATCCGGATGCCTATAACCTCGGCGCCCAGGGGCCGGACTTTTTCTTTTACGATCTGCTGCCCGTGCCGGGGCGCCACAATTTTCACATCAAATACGGCAGCCTGATTCACGGCAACGCCGTCGACGCGTTCTTCACCACCGGATGGCGTGCCTGCCAGGCGCTGACCGGACATGCCCGGGAAACCGCCGCGGCGTATCTCGCCGGCTTCACCGTGCATCACTGCCTCGACAGCCAGGCTCATCCTTTTATTTATTACCACACCGGCCAGTATCAGCATGACAAGGCCACGCGCATTTTCGCCTATCTGCACAAATATTTTGAAGTGCTCCTCGACACGGCCTATCTGCAAAACGAATACCAGATGCTCGCCGTCGACTGCGACTTTAAAAAGTGTTTTGCCGCGACCCGGGAAACGCTGGCCGTGCTTGAGCCCCTCGTCATCCGCATCATGCGCAAGACCTTCGGCGCCCCGCTCCATCCCGGCGACGTGACGCTGGCCGTTCGCGGTGCGTGCGCCGTGGCGTCCCTCCTCGCAGATCCGAATGATCGCAAGAAAAAATGCCTGCGCCCCATCGAGCACCTCGTCCGCGAGGACCTGGCGCTTTCCCGCGCGCTCTATCCCCAGTACACCAACGAGCCGCTGGTGCTCAACCTCGCCCATGATCCCTGGCACCATCCGGTCACCGGAGAGGTCCGCAGCGAAAGCTACGTCGATTTGATGCACCGCGCCAAAAAGCGCGCCGTCGCCCGCTTCGAAAAGCTCGAAGCCATCGCCGCCGGGGATGCGCCCGTCGCCGCCGAGTCCATCCACAAGCTTTACGGCAACGCGTCCTACCTCACCGGCCTCGACCTCGATACGGATCAGACCATGCAGTATTTCGATATTATCTTCCTGAAGCACGCGCATCTGCTGAACGGGTTTTAAACTGCCGAATCCCGATGCGCCGCGTTTTAATTGAACGGAGGTCAAATCATGCAACAAATTTATCTTGCCGGCGGCTGTTTCTGGGGCGTCCAGAAGTTCTTCGATCAGTTTGACGGGGTGATCGCCACCGAAGCGGGCTATGCCAACGGCCCGAACGCCGCCCCCGGTTATCGGGAGGTCTGCGCGGGAAGCGGACACGCCGAAACGGTGCGCGTCAGCTATGATCCGCAGAAGATCAGCCTGACCTCCCTGCTGACCGACTATTTTAAAATCATCGACCCGCTAGCCGTGAACCGGCAGGGGGCCGACGTCGGCGTGCAGTACCGCACCGGCATCTACACTGCCGACCCTGAGCAGTTGCCCGAGATCCGGGCCGTGCTGGCCCGCGAGGAACAAAAGGCCGGCGCGCCGCTGGCCGTGGAGGTGCGCCCGCTGGAAAATTTCTTCCCCGCCGAGGCCGCCCATCAAAAATACCTGGAGAAAAACCCGAACGGCTACTGCCATATCCCCCGCGCCTTGTTTCGCCTCGGCAAAGAAAAACAAAACAAAAAACAGGAGGAAAGCGAGGCCGCCCTGCGGGCGCGCATCGGCGATCTGGCCTTTGACGTCACCCAAAATGCCGCCACCGAACCGCCCTTTACCGGCACTTACGACGATTTTTTTGAGCCGGGGCTTTACGTGGATGTGGTGAGCGGAGAACCTCTGTTCACCTCGCTGGATAAATACGATGCCGGCTGCGGCTGGCCGGCCTTCAGCCGCCCCATCACCCAGAACGCCGTCACCGAGCAAAAGGATACAAGCCACGGCCTGACGCGCACCGAAGTGCGCAGCCGCGGCGCCGATTCCCACCTGGGCCATGTGTTTAGCGACGGACCGCCGGCTTCTGGCGGGCTGCGCTACTGCATCAACGCCGCCGCCCTGCGCTTTGTTCCCTACGATGCGCTGGACGCCGAGGGTTACGGCACCTATAAAAAATGGTTTGAAGAGACGTGAGGCCGCCATCGTCCCGACTATTCACAAGACGGCCGATGCTTCCCTGTCGTGGCCCATCCAACCAAAAATCCCCCGGAAGGTTTTATCGCCTCCGGGGGATTTTTGCGTCTGTTGTCACTTCATTCTTATTCATTGCGCTCGTCGATGACCCGAGCCGTCTTTTTAGCGGAGCGAGGCAGCGAACCGATGCGTCCGGCCCGGGGTTTCACCGAGATGCCGATCATCGAGCGGAATTTTCCCGCCACGGCGGCCTCCGCCGCAGAAAGGCTCGCGCCGTCCTCCACTTCAAAGCGCAGATGCACCGTGTCGTGGCCGGCCTCGTTGGTGATGCGCACCTGATATTCCGAGCTCACCCCGGGCACCGTCTTGAGCAAATCCTCCACCTGCCGGGGATACATGTTCACCGCCTTCACCTTGAACATATCGTCGGTGCGTCCGAGGATCCGGTCGTGCCGCGGGAAGGGCGAGCCGCAGGGGCAGGGCCCGGGGATCAACCGGCTGATGTCGTGGGTGCGGTAACGCAAAAGCGGCGCGCCCTCCTTGCGCATCGTGGTGATCACCACCTCGCCGTATTCCCCGTCGGGGACGGGTTTTAAGGTGTCCGGATCAATGATTTCCATATAAATAAAATCGTCCCAATAGTGCAGGCCCACATGGTGATCGCAGTCGATGGAGATGCCCGGGCCATAGACCTCCGTCAAACCGTACACATCGTAAATCTCGATGCCCAGATCCGCTTTGATACGGCCGCGCATCTTGTCACCCCAGCGCTCGCTGCCGATGATGCCCTTCTTCAGCGCAATTTTGTCCCGCAGACCGCGCCGGCCGATTTCCTCGCCCAAAAGCAACGCATAAGACGAGGTGCTGGCCAGCACCGTCGTTTGCAGGTCCACCATCATCTTGAGCTGCTTCTCGGTGTTGCCTGGCCCCATGGGCACCACCATGGCGCCGAATTTTTCGGCCCCGGCCTGAAAGCCGATGCCCGCCGTCCACAGGCCGTAGCCCGGCGTGATCTGGATGCGGTCCCTCGGGGTCATCCCCATCATCTGATAGCATCGGGCGAACATCGTCGCCCAGTCGGCCACGTCCTTCGCCGTATAGGGAATGATCACCGGATCGCCCGTCGTTCCCGACGACGAGTGAATGCGCACGATCTGTTCGTCGGGCACCGCCTGAAGTCCCAAAGGATAAACCTTGCGCAGATCATCCTTCTCGCTAAAGGGCAGGGCTTCAAAATCGGCCATGGTTTTCACATCTCCGACCGCGACGCCGTGTTCTTCAAATATTTTCTGATAAAAGGGGCTGCACTCGGCCACCCGCTGCACGCAATCGATCAATTGCCGGATCGGTTTTGCTCTCATCAAAATCTCCTTTGTTTCGCTTTTTCGTCCATCAAAAAAACAGGCCCTGCCCATGGGACAAAAGCCTGACCTCTGCGGTACCACCCAAATTAACGCGCACGCGTTCCCTCGTTTTTGCGTGGTAACGGGCATTGCCGGCGCCGCCTACTGCCGGCATGCCGGGTTCGGGCCGCGTTCTCAGGGCCATTCGCCTGCGGGGGCTGCGCCGGCTTTCACCTGTCCCGGCTCGCTGAGGCACCCCCTTCGCGGGCTACTCTTCCTGATCATCACTTTTGGTTCGGCCCCAGCCTATCACGCTTGACCGTGAAAGTCAAGCGGCGATTCTTTGCGGATGAGCCCTCTCCCGAGTGCGCCGGCGCTCATTGCACATTCAAAGATCATGCGTCGGCCGAAAACGTAAATATCGATGGCCAACACGCCTGTCTACCATCCGATTCTCATGCTCTTATGACTGCATCATCGCGTCGAAAATGAATGCCGCGGGAGCGCAGCCCCATGCCGCAAAGCTTACTGTATGCCTCTTTTCGTGTCCAGATCCGTGTGAATGTCAGCGCGTCATCAACAATCATCTCATCTTCAGCCGTCGAAAAAACCGCGCGCTATGGACTGGCCGTCGGTGATTTTTTCAATATCCACACCGTTATTGCCGTTGCCAAAGTTGAAGACCGCGTATCTGCCGCTGTGAGACATACTAAACGCCTGAGCGCTGCGATTCGCATATAAATTTCCAAATGACGATTTTTTCAAAGACACATAATCCGTATCCGCTACATCGAAGAAATGCTTTATCAACACCCCTGCACAAAGGCCGCGTTTTTTATCCGCCTGATTTTTGAATTGCTCAATCTGTCCTTTATGCGCTGCCCATAATCCGAAATCCGGCGAAGCCTGCATGCCGTTTAAAAATAACGCCTCGGCAGAAAACGCGTTCGTGCAAAGGACCATACTAAAGAGGTGCCTTCACTTTATCTGTCTCTCAAGATCTTGTTTGTCGCCGTTTTGGGAAAAGGTGTCTCTCTGATAATATGCCGACAAAGCAGGCGGCTGAGCGGAAGCGTCAAATTCAGCTCGCGAATACATTTTTCAATCATGGCGGAGGCAGTGGCGCTGTCAAATGCCGGCGCCGGATAAATCTCTGCGGTCAGTTGATTATTCTGGCTGAACACAATGACTTCCTCAACCGCGTCACATGCCATCAGGCCGTTTTCATAATGTTCCGGCGAAATATTGACGCCGTTATCCATAATGATCAGGTTCTTTTTTCTCCCCGTCAGATATAGAAATCCGTCCGAATCCACATATCCAAGATCGCCGGTTTTAAACCATCCGTCAGGCGACAAAGCCTCTGCATTGGCTTTGTCGTCCTTATAATACCCTTTCATGACGTTTGGCCCTTTAATCCAGATTTCGTTGTTTTCAATGCGAATCTGTTCACCGCAGATAATTTTCCCGACCGAATACTTCTTAACATCTGCAATCGCGTTGGTGGCAATTTGCGGCGCGCATTCCGTCATGCCATAACCCACTCGAATTGTCACACCCATTTCTGAAAATATATCGATATAATCGGGTGGCAGATGAGCCCCGCCACAGACAATCTGTCTAAGATTTCCTCCTGTAACCAGATGCATGGCTTCTTTTTCAGAGACGCCCTTTTTCCTGGCCGTACTGGCGATCCAAAGCCGCAGCATTTTAACAATAATCGGCACGCAGGCAATGTGGGTGGGTTGCGCAAGAGCCAGATGCTCTGTCAAATGGGCAATCGTATCATTCAGATACAGGTTGCAGTGCAGATATAACGGAATCAGAAGTTCCACGACACATCCATACGCATGATAAAAAGGCAGCATGGAGAACATCGTCGCATTATACCATCGAAACTGACAATCTTCGCTGACGATGGCGGTGTTTGAAATCAAATTGCGATGTGTGAGCATGACTGCTTTGGGTTCACCGGAGGTGCCGGATGTAAAAAAAATACTGCACACATCCGCCTCTTCCGGCCTCTCAAAAATATTGGCGTCGCATCCATCAGCGATCGGGCTGCCTTTTTCAAAATCCGCCATGCACATCTTGAATTTAAACACATATCCCTGTTCCGCCATCGTCTGGATTTTTTCGATTGCTGTGCTGTCATAAATAACCGCATCGACATCCGCCTTGCGAAAAAGCTTTTGAAGATACGATGCGGGCAGAGTAGGATCTGTCAGCACGGTCACATTCTTTGTCATAGCCACCGCAAGATAGGCAACACACCAGCCAAAGGTTTTTTCTCCAACGAGGGCAATATGATGTCCGTTGCCGCAGGCGGCGATCCGTGCGGCATTTTTCTGTACCAGCTGTGCAAACTCGGCTGACGTGTGTAGCATACGTCGGCCTGAGCGCAGCTCTACAATTTTATGTTCCTGTCCGCAGGCTTTCGATTGTTCTGCAGCGAACCTTGCCAATTCGCCAACTATTTTAATTTTTTCACTCATCATTCTTTTCCTTATGTGCGGCGGAAGCACCGCCTGCAATCAGTGGTGTGATTTCATCTGGTCAGTCGCGATCGCGAATGATATCCTGCATCGGAATCCGGTTCACTCTTCTGCGCAAGCAAAGCTGAATGACCCCATAAATCACAAGCATGAACAGAAGGATCTCAATCTGTGTTGACAGGGCAAGATATTCCGGAATATGAACGTCGACGCCGGAAACCAGAAACGGGAAGATCCGTTTGACCACAAATGTTCCAATCCAAAGTGACAAAATCAGGGATACGATCACGGTTGCCGCGGCACTACCGAAATAGATCTGATGAATCTCATGTTTGTTGTAACCAAAAATCTTCAGTAAAGATATATCCATGGACGAGCGGTCGATCATCATCTTGAGAACGAGGTAGACCACGATTACAAAGATCAGCATTGCGACAAAATTGATAATCCCGATCATCGTCGCAGTATTATCGAGCTGTGCTTGTGCGGAGTTGATGACATCATCCTTTGTGATGGTATTGATCAGGCGGTTTTTCGGAATCGAAAGCTTCTGTTTTGAAAGGATTGTATTGTAAGCATTCGCATCGAGGTTAAATCGTTTGATCATGGCCGTTCGATCCATATAGGCAGTAAGCGCGCTCTTGTCGCCGGCAATACCAATGATTTTAAATGAATAGCGCTTCCCGCTCAACGAATCGGTCAGTGTTATTTTATCCCCTCGTTGCAGATTGAATTTATCAGCGGCACCCGGCGACAAAACAAGCTCATCCTTCGCCGTTTTCGGGAAGAATTTATAATATGGATGATTGTCCTGGTCTACACCCGAAACGACAACGGATAACGCGGAGTTCTTACCCGCGCTGTATTTCAGGGTTTTAGAAACCATGCGCTGAGTGTCTTTGGGCAAATCATCCGGAAGAGCTGTAACGAAGTACGTATTGTTATACGGCATCCGATCGGCCACGTGATCAATGTAATGTTGAAAGCTGTCATTCAGTGTAAATCCCATGACAAGAAACGATACAGCCAGAAGAATGCCAAAAAACATAATCAAATTCATCGACCGCTCCTTGAAAAACTGCCGGATACGGAAGGTATTAATATCGCCCAGCTTTTCCACGTTCAGAGGGTAATCATGTCCTTTTTCGTTTGGCCCGGCCGACAGCAGGACATTTGGCGATGCTTTCAGCCGTTTCGTGATAACGATAAAATTAACAATAAAGGTGATGGTCAGCGGAATCAATAAAGCATAAAGCATGACATAAAGCGGATAGCCGACTTTGATACTCGGCATGGAATATAGCGCAATCGAATCCGCCGAAAGCAGATCAAAAAAAACCGCATATCCGACCAGGATGCTTAAAACACTACCGATCGCCGTGATCACAAGCGGCAGGATGATATAATGCCTGCGAAGTTCGTTGACGGAAAATCCCGATGCGTAAAAAATCCCAATGACCTTTTTCTCTTTGTCGATCGTATGGGCTGTAAAAGTTGCCAGCACATAGGCCAAAAGAACCGTGAACAAAGCCCCGCAGACAAGCGACGCTTTACTCATCACGCCGCAGTCTTCCTGGTAAGCATTGATCCTGCTGTTGTCGGATCTTTGCGTATACGCTGTCAACGTTACCCCGAGCGCATTCAACTGATCCTTAAACTCGCGCTGCGTCTTCGCACCGTTTAACCTGAAACCGTAACAATAAACCGGTGGTGAACAGTCCTCGTCAAGATGATGGCTGAAATAATCGAAAGCTGCATCATTTAAAAAGGCGACGCTGAATTTCTGATGATCCGCACTGATATCCGAAACATTTTTCTTGACATAAGTATAATCCGGCACGCTGCCAATCCCGGAAATCGTGTAACTTTTCCCCGCCAGGGTTAGTTTGTCGCCAACTTGATAGCCGTTCTGCCTGGCATAATGCTGTTCGAGAACAAGCGCATCCGATGTCGCCGGCAAGCTCCCGGCATCAAGCGTCAGCTGGTCGATATGCTTTCGGATGCGAAACACCCTTAATTGACGATGACGACTGACCTTGACATCCGAATAAACCATTTTTTCGATGGTTATCCCGTCTTCTCTAATTTTGACCATATCGGCTTTGGCAAGCGGGGATAAGGTGGAGAACGAACCGTCTTCCAGCTTCGACGTTTTAAAATGATCTTCTATCGTTCTAACAATGCATTCATTGGATGCGCTGGCGCCCACGACAAAGGCAAAGCCAAAGACGATGAGCAATAAAAGCGCTGTATATCGCAGCCAGTTGGCTCTAAATTCTCTGATAATGCGTCGATTCATTATTTTCATGCTGATGATCCTTCCCGATTACCATTCGATGGCTTTTGCCGGCAGCCGGTTGTCAACCGTATAATCTGCTTTGACCGCACCGTCGCGCAGTTCAATCACCTGGCTGCACATCCGCTTAAAGGCAAGATTGTGGGTGACAAGCAAGATCGTCGTCCCATATGTTTGATTGATTTGTTCCAACAGTTCCAGCAGTTCTTTAGAGTTGTGATAATCCAAAGCACCCGTCGGCTCGTCACACAGCAGAAGACTGGGATTTTTGATCAGTGCCCGCGCGATGGCACAGCGCTGCTGCTGCCCGCCTGAGACCTGATGCGGAAATTTTTTTTCATGTTCGGCAATGCCAAGCTGAACCATTAGCTTCTCAGTGCTTAGCGGTTCTTTTGAAAGATATTTGCAAACCGCGATATTTTCACGAATCGTCAGATTGGAGACCAGATTATAGTATTGGAAAATGAATCCCAGTTTATCCCTTCGGTAGCAAGCAAGCCTTTTATCAGAAAATTCGGCAATATCTTCATTCTCGATCACCAGGCTGCCACTGTCGGCCCGCTCGATACCACCAATCAGATTGAGCAGAGTTGATTTGCCGGATCCACTTGGACCGACAATGCCGCAGATCGCGCCCTTTTCAACTTTTAAAGATACATTTTTTAAAACCTGCGTTCTGTTTTTCTTGTCGCCATAAAATTTACAGACATCTTTTAATTCTAAAAACATCGTATTGCTCCCTTGTTATTGCTTAAAACCGTGAATGCGCAGCGCCAGGCCGACCCGAAAAATTTAAATATAAGCTGTTTTTTCAGCATAGTGCATTGCCCGGGCAATCATCTCGTCCGAAACCGGACGCCAATTAAAGCCTAATTTTTTAAGCAGCCATTCCGTTTTCCACGTTGTAAGCTGCTTGGCATGTCGATTCAATAAGGCGATCATTTCGCAGTTATACAGGACATCCTGAATATACGGACGATAGATCTCGTCTTCAAAATGCCTTTCAAAAAATTCACATACCTCTGAAAAGTTCATCAGGCGAAGGTTCTTCGCGACCAGTCCGTGGCGAAATACTTCGCTCAGGTTGGCGCGGTTCGGGTTAACCATATGATAAACATCGTTTAGCGACACCCCTGACAAAATGATACGGGTCATGGCATCGGCAAGCTGGTCCACAAAGGTGATGTCGAATGAAAAATCGAGATCCGCCGGGGCAATGCCCATCTTTTTAAAGGCTCGGAAGAACATATAAGCCGTATTTTCAGCCATATTCCGTTGGAAATGCCCGCTGCTTGAATCAAACATAATTGATCCCGCACGATAAATATTGATATTCATTCCCTGCGTCTGACGTGCCTGCATGATTATTTTTTCCGCTTCAAATTTTGACCGCAGGTAATAATTTTTGAAAGTTTGCCCCCTATCGCAATCATACTCGGTAAAAAGCGTTCTGTTATCCCCATCGGGATAAGTGCCAAACATAATGCCATTGGAGGAAACATGGTGCACGGCCTTCGGGATCCCAGTCGAAGCGAATTGAATGATGTTGACAACCGAGCAGACATTCGTCTGATAAAACGCTTCATAGACGCCCTGATGCTTAACCATGGCGGCCGTATTAATCACGCAGGTAATCGTATTTGCGAGCTTATCATAACGTCCCGGCTTTAACCCGAAACGTGGTTGTGTGAAGTCGCCCGAAACCGCATGGATTCTTTGCGCCGCGGCCTTCGACTGGGCATCCCCGAAATAAAAACGATACCCTTCGGCAACGCGTTTTGCAGCTGCCGCATCATCCGCTGAACGCACAATAACCGTTATATCCTGAGGAATATTTCTCAGCAGTAATCTTAACAGGTAGCATCCGAGATAGCCCGTTGCCCCAAACAGCAGGATATTCTCATTTGATCCAGCAACATTCTCAAGTTTTAAATGCGCCATATCCTCCGATATTTTCTTTTCGTATTGCGCCCATTCATCTGCGGCATCGACTGGCGGTGTCACGGTCTGGCCGTCCATCCTGCCGTACAGCGCCGACAACTTTTCTCGAATGACACGACCATCCGATTGCATCTTGGCCGCAATATGCCGGATGTCTGGAGCTTCAAAAAACGCCGTCATCTCAAGGCTGTAGCGTTCGTTAATCTCGGCGATGGTTTTGATCGCTTTCAGGGAATCACCGCCGATAAGAAAGAAATCATCTGTCACGCCGAAATGCGTATGGCCAAGTTGTCTGCGCCAAAGTTCCCAGAGAAATTTTTCTTCCTGCGTTTCGGGCTGCGCGAATGCCGTGCCCTTTTTCTCTGGTTGCCTCGGCTGCGGCAAAGCTTTTAGATCGACTTTCTGATTGTAAGTCAGCGGGAATGCCCGAAGCTGCATCCAGGCCGATGGCATCATATAGGTCGGCAGCTTATCCCTGATTCGTTCCGTCTCGTCCTGAAGCTGAGTCTTATTGAGGTAACAGCTTACGGCTGGTTTCCCCGCAAGGATAATGTGCTCGCCAAACAGATCGCTTTCTATTTTGGCATCCGGGAAACAGGATACGGTCTCAAATCCGGCCGCTTTCAGAACCGATTCCCATTCTTTCGCATCGAGGGTCGGTGAATTTTTTTCAAGTCGGAAATCGTTAAAATCCGAATAGCCTTCAATCATCCGTGTTGACACCAACTGAATGAGGCTAGTTCTTGTCATTTCCTGAAGAACGAGAACGCCGCCTGGCTTAATCATGCTCGCTGCATATCCAAGCGATTTTTTGACATCCACCGCATCGTGCATGACATTGGCCGCGAGAATCACGTCATGCTGCTCATAGGGATACCCCTGTTCACACGGCGAACGATTAATGTCATAGTTCTGGTATTTCATAAACGAATAGGTCTTGAATTTCTCCCTGGCCGCATCCGTGAAGAAATCCGAGACGTCCGTGAATAGATATTCCCTGCAGCTTTCCTGTATCTTTTCGATCACACCGGCGCTGGTGGCACCCGTACCAGCTCCCAGCTCCATCACGCTGGCCGGTTCCCCCATCGCACCAACGTAACGCCCGATGACATCAACAGCCAGCTTGTTATAATAGGCCGAAATCTGATTGGATTTGTAAAGTTCCTCGGCGGCCGCCATTTTCCCATCCGGGAAAAGCAGCCGCAAGGCATCCACCTTGCCAAGAAGAATCTCTTTCAGATTTTCGCGGCATTGGCTGATGAATGTTATATCTCCAATGGCCGTCTGGATATCCTCAAGACTGACATGCCAGTCCTTAAGTGAGGATGCGTCATAAAGAAGGGAATAGCGCTGCCCGTCGCAATCCATAAAGCCTTCCCGTATCAATATGGCAAACCACTGACGCATCAGCTTGATGTATATCTTACGCACACCTGTTTGATCAAAGAAGGATGCCAATGTGAATGGTTGGGCGACACGGCCCTCAGCAATCAGCTCATAAATGACCTGTTTCATCTGATTGATTACTGACTGATCCGCCCTGCGCATATGGGCATCGTCGCCGCCTGTCATCAAGGTGCGAATCCCGTCGTTGCTTTGCGCACGTATTTGGTCGAATAATGATTCCGTCCGCCATATTTCCGGAGCGTTAACCGGCCGCACGGCGGGCTTGATGTATCCGGTCAGGCTGTTTTGCCCCTTGTCATACACGACGACTGCCCGCTCGATTTGACGGCTTTCCTCAAGTACATGCTCAATTTCTCCTGTTTCCACACGAAAACCATTGATCTTGATTTGATGGTCTTTACGTCCAAGAATATGAATGCAGCCATCGGCATCCGCTTTTCCCAGGTCCCCCGTGCGGTAGATTCTGCCGAAGCGCGGATGCATGTGAAAGGCTGTCTTCGTCAGTTCCGGGGCATTGCGATAGCCAAGCGCCACCCCTCTGCCGCCTATGCAGATTTCGCCAATCACCCCCTGCGGACAAAGCCGCATCATCTCATCCAGCACGTAACAGGTCTGATTGGACAAAGGGTACCCATAGGGGATATGTTGCGATCTGTCGTAATCCCTTGTGATCGGATATGCGATTGACCAAACCGCCGCTTCGGTCGCCCCTCCGAGGCTCCACACTTTCGCATTTGGCATTTTCTTCATGATTTTTTCCGGAAGCCCAGGCGGAATAAAATCCCCGCTTAACAAAACGGTTAGCACGGTATGATTCTGTTCTGTCATATGATCCACGATCAGTTCAGCCGTTGCAGGAACACAGTTGATGACCGTAACGCCTTGTTGTGTCAGCATTCGTGTCGTTTGACGAATATTTCTGGGATCTAAAACCACAACCAAATGCGCGTGTAGCAGAATCGATTCAAACAGATCAAACACTGAAAGGTCAAAGCAAAACGAAGTGATCACCGCAAAGACATCGCGGCTTGTCAGCTTCATGCGCTCACGCATGTCCAGCAATGTATTGACAATGGCGCTTTGTGAAATTTCCACCCCCTTCGGCGTGCCCGTGCTGCCGGAAGTATAGATGACATAGGCGAGATCGTCCGACGCCTCCTGCCCAGCTTTATCAGGAACTGCGACGATATCGTCTGTACCGATTCGCATGGTAAACCTGCATCCGCTTTGATTGATGATGGCCTGCTTTCGCAACATTGGATAATCTTGATCGAGCGGCACATAGGCTGCGCCGCTTCGGGCGATGGCAAGCAGGCGAACAACCGTCTCGAGGTCCTTTCTACATTCAACAGCAACCAACACGCCGGGTCCCGCGCCGCATCTTTGCAGTCTTGCCGCTAATTGCCCGGTTCTTTCGTCCAGTTCACGATAAGTCATGCTTCCGATGTCGTCAGAAATGGCAACAAGATCCGGCGCCTGTTTCAGCCCTGCCTCTATAAGCGCTTTCAGCGTCGATGCCCTGACCTGCGACTCGGTTGAATTATATCGACCGATCGCTTTGATAAATTCAGGAGTCGGCTGTAAAATCCCATCATCAGGCACGTCATCTGCGCCACTGCAAATCAGCGCTTCAAACTGTGCGAACATGCTTTTTATTTTTTCTGGCTCGAACAGCTCATCCACAAAGTCCCACGTAACGCTCAGGCCTTCACTATTTTCCATAACCTGGCAATCGAGATGCACCTGCGGGGTCTGGCTGACGCTGTAGCAGACCTCGCCAGGCGCCTTCTCGAAGCTTTTGCCGTGATCGTTGAAAAGCATGCTGGTAAAGACGACCGGCATCTTCGCTTTCTCCGGATCGGCCACGCGTTCCCTATAGTCGCGCATGACCCGGATGCCGTCATACCTGGCATGCCCGATGCTTTGAAGGATCTGCCGCTGGACGCGACGCACCTGATCCCAAAGCGATGCCTTCTCTAAAACAATGGGAACCAGCACAAGCGTGGTAAAGTCGCCGATAATGTGGTTGACATTGTCGCTTAGCGGCATTCTGTCAAACGTCGTAACATTGATGGTCATCGCCTGCGTTCCGGACCAGTATCCAAGCACCTTGCTGTACATCGTCAGCAAATAGGATGCCGCTGTCGTCTGATTTTCAGCGATCTGCGATAAAATCCACTGCCATTTTGTTTTCGAGATCAGCGTTCGCAACCGTTTGAAATGCGGATTTATAATCTCTGTTTCCGGTTTATCCGCAATGGGCGGTGCCGGGGCGAGATCCGGCATGATATGATGCCAGTATTCGGCGTCTTCGCGGTCAATCCCTTCCTTAAGGAGACTGCTGCGGCAGCAAACATAGTCGCGGAATGTAAATGCGTCACGATCCATGCACATCTTATTACCATAATACGCATCATAAAGCTGTCGTATCATAATCTGCATGCTCATGCCGTCTGCAATCAGCAGGTTAAAGTGCAGGAAAAGATAATGATCGCCGTCCGGCAACGCTATGGACTCCATTTCAAACATCGGGTAACGATGCGGATCAATCGGACTGCCCTCAAGCCTTTTCCGAATTGTGACAATATCATCATCGGAATGATATTGGTGTCTTCGAATAACAAATTCAGGATAATCGGCAAGAATCCGCTGTGTTCCGTTTTCACTAACCACAGCGTGAAGCATCGGCTGCTGTTTTATCACCTGATTCACGGCTCTTTGGAGCTGATCAATATCCCAGCTGGTCTTTAGCTCGTAATACGCCTGTGTCGTGATGCTTTCCATTCCCTGACTCTGCGAGCCACCCACCAAATAGGCAAGCTGTACCGATGTCAGCGGAAATGGGGCGTATGCGTTTGCTTCATCATGGGCATAGCTTTGCGCTGTATTGGCCACATCCGAGCTATCGATCAGTTCGGCAAGCGCTTTAACCGTGGCATGGGTCAGAAAATCGTTCAGCGATAGCTTATAACCATATTGCTTCTCCAGAATCGCGGTCATTCTGACCATCATGATGGAATCGCCGCCGATGGCAAACAGATTGTCGGTGACGCCAAAATTCTCTGTGCCGAGCATTTCTTGCCACACACCAAAAATACGCTGCTCTGTTTGAGTCTCAGGATGTTTATGCTCATTCTGGCCTTTCGCATGAGGCGAGGCGGCCGGCAGCATAGATTTGTTCACTTTCCCATTGCCCGTCAGCGGCAACTCGCCAAGCTGAATCAGATGAGCCGGCAGCATATAAGGCGGCAGCTTGCTGCTTATATTCTCTTTGAGTTGTGCCAATTCCGTCTCTGTCAGGAAGTTTCGCTTTGACCCGCGCATCCCCAAAATCAGGTGCTCGCCAAAAACGGATACCGCTGCGTTTCTTTGCGGAAAAGCCACCGCCTGTGCATAACCGGAGCGCTTCATCACCTGCTCCCACTCATCAGCCGCAATTAACGGCGCGCACGCCGCCACACGAAAATCCTCATAATGGTTGTAGCCCTCGATCATATGCGTGGAAACCATCTGAATGCGCGAATCCGTCGTCGTCTCAAGCATCGCCATCACACCGCCGGGTGCAAGCAGTTGGGTGGTCAGGGTCATAGCATGATCGACATCGCGGGCATCATGCATGACATTCGCCGCAATAACCACATCAAATGATTCGTATCCAAAGTGCTGTTCCGGAATCGTTTTGTCAATATCAAAAAGTCGATACTGCATAAACGGATACGATGAAAAATGCTTCTTGGCTTCGCTCAGAAAATATTGGGAAAGATCGGTAAAGGTATAGGCGATTTTGCCTTCCGGCAATCCGGCAAGCAATTCGACAATGCGCTGCGTGGTGCCGCCGACCCCTGCGCCAATTTCCAAAATGCGGACAGCGCCATCCGAACGACTTAACATGCTTTTAACAAGTTCAAAAACAGCCTTTGCCGCCAGCTCATTGAAATAGCGCGAAATGTCATTGCCGTGATAAATGGCTTCTGCCGCACTGAAATCGCCATCGGGGAACAAATAGGTCAATGCCTCTTTTTCCCCCTTGAGAATATCGATTCCGTATTTTATCGTATTAAGAAAAAAGGTGGGATTCCCGACTGCAGATGCGGCCTCGCGAATAAGGGCGTCCATTTCTGCATCGGAAACGTTCTGAAGCCGTGCCACACAGTAGCGATCGTGATCCGCATCGATGCTGCCGTCTTCTGCCAAATTTTTAAGCCATTGACGCATCAGCTTCGTATAACCAGGCTTGACAGCGCTGCGTCTGACCAGCAATTCAGGCGTAAAAAAATCGTCTCCCATCCCGCCTTCTTTGCATAACTGCAAAATGACCCGTTTCATATGCGCTGTCGCTGTTTTTTCTGCCAGCGCAACAAATTGATTAAATTCAGCCGCGTCCGGCGCTTCGACTTCACGACATCTATCGCATAGAAGCTGTAAGGTCTGGCCTGCTTCCTCCAGCAGAACGGTATGATTTTGCACGTGCGGCACAATATAACCTATCAGCTGTTTATGCAGGGCCGCCCCGCTGGCGATCACTACGGCGGAGCTGACCTTGTCCGAATCCATTAGTGCTTTTTCTACCTCACCTGTTTCCACGCGAAAGCCGTTGATTTTCACCTGGTCGTCCTTGCGCCCCAGGATACGAATAAAACCCTCGGATGTAAAAACGCCCAGATCCCCGGTGTTGTATAGCCTGCCATATTGATGATGCTGAATAAAGGCCGCCCTGGTCCTTTCAGCGTCATGATGATAACCCTTTGCAACACCTCGACCGCCGATGAATATCGTTCCTTTGACACCTGCCGGACATAATTGGAGGTTTTTATCCAGCACATAGCAAGTCTGATTCGCCAGCGGATAGCCGTAGGGAATGCTTTCGGTATATCGGACGCTCGCATCAATGGGATAGGCAATCGACCATATCGTTGCCTCCGTTGCGCCGCCAAGACTAAGCAGTTCGGCATTCGGGCAGATTCTGGCAAGCGCTTCCGGCAATGTCAGCGGAATAAAATCCCCACTCATCAGAACATGGCGTAGTGACTGATAGGTTTCCTCTTCACTTTGCTCTGTGATCAACTGAACAACGGAAGGAACGCCGTTGAGAATCGTGACCTGCTCTGCGTGAAGGACAGATTTAAGTGTGCGGATATCCCGGGCGTCGTCAGCAATATAGACACAAGCGCCGGAGGTAATGCCTGAAAATACGTCAAACACCGACAAATCAAAGCTAAATGCCGATACGTTGAGCAGAACGTCGTCGCTTCCAAGACCGAGTCGCGCATTCATATCAAAGATCGTATTGCAAAGTTGCCCGTGGGTGATCTCAACCCCCTTGGGCAGACCCGTGCTGCCTGAGGTATAGATGATATATGCGCTGCTGTCTGCCGTTACAGGAGCTGTGGCCTCATACGCCGACACGGGCGCGTCGTATAACTTTCCATCAAAAAAATCAGAATCAAAATAAAGGCCACACGCACATACGTCGCAAATATAGTTTACTCTATCGGCCGGATAATCCGGATGAATCGGAATATAAACACAGCCCGCGCGGATGACGCCAACGATATAGATCACTGTGCTGATCGAACGGTTTCCCTTGATCGCGATATGGCTTCCCGCCGGATATTCGACAAGGATTGCATTTTTAACGGCCTCTGAATAAATATCCAGCTCCTGAAAGGTTATGCTGCGGCGACTGTCTTTAAACGCCGTTTTATCCGCGAATTTTTTCAATGCATTTTCTATGGCCGGGATCATTGAAGCGTGCGGAAGCTCGGGCTGTTTCGTGGCGTTATAGGCCCCCACAGCTTCGACTGTTTTCGCATCCGGCGACAGGACAAGTCTTTGCCCGGATACCGCAAGCTGCTCAATCATTTTGATGTATTGTGAGAAGGCCAGCGTCATATTTTCTTCGCAGTAATAGCCGTCAAGATAATCCCACGTGATCTCAAGTTTGTTCTCAATTTCAAGCAACTGGCAATCAAGGCGCACCTGCGGCGTCTGACTGATGCTGTTCATCAGCCGGCCGATGCGCATCGGCATCCGATTGGCATCGGATTCATCGAGCATGCTTGTAAAAACAATATCAAAATGGTTTTCATGTTGCTGCTTGCGTTGACGACTGATGATCCGCTCCACCTCGAAGCCGTCGCAGCTACTATGGCGATAGGCTGCCATCAGTTCTTTCGTCACTTGATGCGCGCGAGAATAGATATTGGTTTGCGCAGTATTTTCATAAGGCAGAAGCATCAGGGACGTGAAATCGCCGACCACATCGAGGTATCTACCGCGCCTCGCACCACGGTTAGACATTGTCAGCGCAATCGTAAAGCGCTCATCGCCGCTCCAGTATGCAAGGACCTCACCGTAAAGCTCAAACAGCACCGATGTCAGAATTTCGTTATTTTTTCTGATTTGTCGCTTGATCATTTTCCATTGCTTCGGCAAAATCTGATGGATCAGCCTTTTGTACTGTTTCTTCTTTGGGACTTCCTCCGTATGAAGCAGATCCGGAGCAAAGCACAAATCCTCCGCTCTCGATTCCCAGTATTTTCTGTCACGCCGATATTTTTCGCTCTGTTTTATCTCGTTTTGCCACGCCGCATATTCGGCAAAACGCAAGTCGGGCTGAACAGACGGCAACTCGCCCCGTTCAATTGCGTCATAATAGTCCATGATGCTGTGGAAAACGAGAATCAGACTGCTTCCGTCCGCAATTAGCAGATCAAAACTGAAAAAAAGATAGGTCGCGCCATCCGGCGTCTTCGCTGCCTCTACACGAAACAGCGGCCACTGTTCAGGATCCATTTTCTCATGCGAAAGCACTGCACGCTTCCGACTGACAAACGCTTCCCATGCGGCATCATCAGACGCCGATAAATCATACCTTTGAATACGATAAGGCGCTGTTTCCTCGAGAATCTGCTGCGTGCCATTATCGTGAAACACGGTTCTGAGCATCGCGTGCCTGCGGATAGCGAGGTTTAACGCCCGCTCCAGCAGATCTGCATCCAAATTATTTTTAAATTCATAATACACATGCGCAGCCGTACCGCCGAGAACATAACGCTGGGACCGACCCATATAGTATGCAAGCTGTGCATTCGTCATCGGAAATGAAGTCCTGTTATTCATTCGCATGCTCCTTTTCCACCAGAGCACCGGCACGCCCGGTTAAGTAACTGGCTGATATATTCAATGACCGAATCGTTCTGAGCATTCATATAAAAGTGCCCACCTTCAAAGTATTTAACGCCGTAAAAATCTAATGCGCACTGTTTCCACGTCGTTAGATCAGTCTGCCTCACCTCCACATCATCCCTACCGCAGAGCACTGCAACAGCGTCAGGCTTTTCATTTTCGGCAAGCGGTTCGGGACGATAACTCTGTACAAGCCTGAGATCGCTTTGTACAATCGGGATGAAAAAATCCTCTGCCCGTAGATAACTAAATAATTCCACATCGCTTCCGCCCATCGACATGATATAATTCATCACATCAGCTCTTGAATCACAGTTAATCGCCACCCCTTCAAATTCATCAGGTGCGGCCTGCCCTGAAACGATCAGAAGGCGGACGCGGCCTTTTAGTCTGCGTGCGGCTTCATAAGCTACAAACGCACCCATGCTGTGGCCGAAAAGTATGCAGGGCTCATCATCTGCCAGAACCATGTCCAATTCTTTCATAATATAATCAGCAAACCCCTGCATATCACCGGGATATGGGGTATTCACCTTTTTTCCGCGCCCGGGATATTCGATCGGACAACATGTCACCGGTGCCTGAAGCCGCTGCAGAAAGCTGTAGTAATTGCCAAATCCGCCTGCATGTGGAAAACAGATCATTTTCATAAGGCAAACCCATCCTTCCATGATTTCAATTCCTGTGTGGAACGAATAAATCTTGCCGGAATTTCATATCCCGCAAGCCGCGTCTCGCAATATCGACGAAACGCCGCATCGGATATATCAAAATCCGCCGAATACCGGCAAATCAGATCGTAGGGTGGATTCTTAGAAATACTGACCACCGCCTTATGGATACCGTTGATGTCGCTAATGACGCTCTGGATGCGCTGTCTGCTGATTTTTTTACCGGCAATGATCATAACGTCGTCGGCACGGCCTGTTATGTGCACGCTTCCGGTTTTATCAATATATCCAACGTCGTTTGTAAAATATGCGTGGCCGTCAAGATTGTGAATGCCGGTTGCTTCGTCAACATAGGCGCCGGCCGAACCCGCCGTATCCACACAAATGACAGATTGTCCGTCTTTTTGAGCCACTGAGAATACAATATTCCCAATGGGTCTGCCTACATCCGTGCTGTCATCCCGGCACGTCCCGACAGCCAGGCTCCCAGCTTCGGAGCACCCGTACTGCTGAAGAACCGGCACGTCAAATTTTTTTGTCAGTTCCGCAGCGGTTTCAGCCGAAAGCCGGCCGCCTGAAGAAACGATCCTGCCTATTTTTTTTCCAAGTGTGTACTGCCCGCCGATGCGAAGCATGGCATCCAAGAAGTGCGGAACGCCATACAGGTAATCCACATGCATCCGCTCAGAGAGCTCCGCCACACGCCGCGGCAGCAGAATATCCGGCAATAGAATGGTGCCGCCGATTCTATCCGCCGCCAGCATAACGCATATAAAGCCAAAGGAATGATAAAATGGCACCGCCGGCAAAAAACGCTCTTCATGCTCTCCGTATCGCATATGGGTCAGGTACCGCTTAAGTTCTATATGGATTTGCTTTTCTGTGCGCAAAACCATTTTCGGCTCGCCGGTCGTTGCCGATGTCATCTGAAGTACCGAGCGAGCGGGTATTTCAAGCGCGACAGGATGCCGGCGGCGTTCAAGCTGGATCAATCCTTGATCCCACAGGGCCAACACGTCAGCCATCAGCGCGCCTGACCGCAATTTTTTTGCCGCCGGATAATCGCCGCTTACGAGCAGAACTGACGCCTGAAGATGCATTGCCGCATGATACAGCACATAGATGCCGATGGAAGTTTTACTTTGACAGCAGATTATCTGCTTCTCGCAAATGCCAAATTTTTCCATCTGATCGGCGGCCTTGCCAATCGCATCTAAAACAGACTGCTTCGGCACAGATTTTTCGCCAATATAAAAATTTGCCTTGTGATGCCTCATTTTCCCTCCGTTTCTCAATCATATTTAATAATGGACAGCTGCCCGTCAACAATCCTTCGCTCTACGTCATCGAGCAGGTCGTAGTATATATTGTCAACATATAACCTGCCCTTTTTTGTCAGGACATAGGCATCCGAAACTTCTGCCAACAGGCCGGCTTTCATGAGCTTACTAAGCTTCGGCAAGAACACCTCGCGATAGGCCGAATGTTCAAATTGAGACTTGTTGAGCCTGAGGACTTTCGGGAATCCGACGATTTGCATATAATTCATCTGCTGATCCGTCAAGACTTTTATCTGCGAATAAGATGGCGTCGGCAGGGTGACATACGCATGATACAGAGGATTGCGGTATTTGCATCGGCCTATCAGCCCGAAAGCCCCGGAACCGATCGCAAGGCAATTGCTGACATTGTCCTCCCCGCCGTAATAGGATGTTTCCATGATGATATCGCCGCGTTTGACAAAGCCATAGGATGTTTCCTGACAATAGCCACCTTCTTCCAGCATGGCCATATCTCGATCCATCATTGTGAGAAGCTCACTTGTCGACGGAAGCTGAACCGCGCCGTCTTTGATAGACGGTTCAAGTTTATTTTTCATCGGATACAAGTGGCTATAGTCGATGCCGCCTACATCAAGCCGCATGGCCGTTTTTAAATCCTGTTCGACGATCTGCTCCGGCGTCTGTTCAAATCCATAGTCAGGATAGCCATATAAAATATCGACAAATACGTTTATATTGTTTTTGTGGAGCGTTTCAAGGGTCCGATAGACTTCTTCAAGCGTTGCCTTGATTTCAAAAAAATCACGCAGCGGACGATAAAACGTCTGGACGCCTGTGCTGACACGCGTAATGTTTTCATTCAGCAAAAACGCGATCATTTCGGGTTGGTACAGCGATGTCGAGGATCCTTCCATATTGATCGCCGCATCCGGCAGCATGTCGTAGTTTTTTCGAATCACGGCAAGTATCCGGGCCAGAAGAAACGGCGGGATCAACGACGGCGTCCCGCCGCCGAAATGGATGTTGTTAATAGAAAATCCGTATTGGGAATAATATTCAAGCTCCGCAATGACCTTGTCCACGTACCCATTGATGGCATCAAGATTGTATTCCTTGTCGAATCCGCAAAAACGGCATTTCGAATCACAAAACGGGAAATGCACATAGAGCATCGCATCAGCGCCGCGATTCTCATCCAGTTCCTGCGCGAATGATTTTCTCAGCTCGGCAGAACTTCTGTCTCGGAGCAAATCAATATGCGGATAATAATATTGGTGCGGAAGCAATATTTTTTGATCAAACATAAATCTGCTCAATTCTCCTTTTGATAACCTTGATGGAGGCCGATGGCTCAAAGAATAGAAAAAGATGTTCGCCAGAAACTTGGATGATCTCAAAGGGCGCGTCGATAAACGCGCGCCATTTCTCAGGTTCCAAACGGCTCAGCAGATGATCGTCTTCGGCCCAGATCATCGTCGTCGGCACCTTGATCTTCCGAAACGGTTTCTCCGGCTTGTAACGGTGCAGCATGACAGAATCTGCATTGAAAATCCGGACGATGTTCGTTATTTCCCGGGCGAATCCATCCGGATTACGCACCGGCAGAGCATACTGATGAAGCATTTTTGCATATACGAACACATCGCTTTCCGATACAACGCCCCTTTTCTCAAATGCATAATCCGATACCGACTCGGAAAACAATTCCGTCTGCTCTGTTCCAGAATGCGTTTGCGTCCCCACAAGATAATGAATGATTTCCGTCAGATACTTTTTCGATTTTTCATTATAAAAAAGCGTCGCGCCATCTCCCTGGCTGTCAGGCGTTGCCCCGCTGACCAGAAAAAAATGCTTCGGCGGCGGCGCGCCATTTCTGTTTATTTCGCCATAAAGCTCATACGCGGCAATCGAGCCAAGGCAATAACCCAAAATCGCATAAGGCGTTTGAAGTCTTTTTTCTATCTGCCTGTAAAGATCCTTTGCCAGTAATTTCATATCAGAGATAAGGGCATCCCGGAAGCGCAGGCCTCTGCCGGGAAGTTCAACCGGACAGACCTCCACGTTGCCATCAAACATTTTTCGCCATTTAATAAACATCATCGCCGAAGCGGATGCCCCCGGAATACAGAATAAAATCATTTTGCAGGCACGTACCTTTCCACCATATTGACAAAATCATCCACGCCGCCGCCCGCCAGCTTCATCAGATCCTCATTTGCAAAGCGAATATCATACTTTTCTTCTATAACCGTTATCAATTCGATAAAACGCAATGAATTAAGATTGTCAAGATAACTCTGCGCATCGCAGGCAATCAGATCGGTATCCTGGGGAGCGGCAATTTTTAAAATAATTTCTTCGATTTCTTTCAGCATTTAATTCTCTTTCTTTCCCATCTCTTGTAATTTTTCCGCAACCATGGCAGTCATTTTTCTAACCGTGTCATTTGAATACAGATCTGTCGGAACTAGTCCGGCGTTAAACCTGTTATTAACGTCCTCGAGAATCATCATTGCGGTAATGGAATTTCCGCCGAGGTCAAAAAAATTTTCATCTGGTTCAATACGATCGATCTCGAGAATCCGGCACCATATTTTTGTAATCTCTTTTTCCATGCAACGCTCCTTTTTGTATTGAAATCCTAAATGGCCTCTATTATTAGCTTTATCTAACATTTGGCTTAAAAAAATATTGATCCATAAAAAACGAACGGTAATAATCCCAGCGGTTTTATTCAGTCGTCGCTCCTAAAGAGCCTCAAAATCCACATGGCAAGATGTGGTGAGTAAGGATGTTCAATGTTTAACAAGGCTAATTTCTGTAATTATATCAATAATTAACTCATATTAAAAGCAAAATGGTCCATGATTTTTAAAATATTTTTACCACTCAGACCGTGTCTCCCCCTCTGAAAAGATGTCGCGCACATTGATATATACCCCCAATATTGGACAAGCAGTAAGAGGGTATTTTTATGAAATACAGTTATGAATTCAAACGCAAATGTGTTGCATTGCACCGTCAGGGAAAGTGGGCCAAAACACCAGAAGGAATATAAGGAAGTGAGCTTTCACAGTCCCATTCGGGAGTGGATGGGCATTGCGGATGCGAAAGGACGGAAGCCTTAAAGCATAAAAAGCAAAATAAAGAATGGTCTTTTGCCCAGGATTCTGGGTGTATATCACTGACATGGGTTTTATATCTTTTGCCTGGCCGCATCATTGCCCTTTGCGGATGAGCCCCCGGGCCTCACAAAGGGCCAGGTCGATTTTCTTCTCGCCGGCCGTCTCGAAGCGCACCGCCGCGGCACCACCGGCCACCGACGCGATCTGTCCCCGGCCGAAACGCTTGTGGATCAGCACGTCGCCCGGATGCCAGCGCCGGCTGCGCGACGTCCCGCGCCGGCGCCGTTTTTCCCGGCGCATCTGTGCCAGATAGTCCGCGCCCAATTCCCCCAGGGTTTTGCGGCGCTTTTTCTTTGGCTGGGGCTTTTCTTTCTCGCCCATATAGCGGCGCACAAAGCGGGAAACCGCCGGCGCATCGAAGCCGCCCACCGAGACAAATTCGAGTTCCCGGCGGGCCCGGGTCGCCCCGACATAAAACAGACGCACCTCCTCGGCGAACAGCGCCCGCCCTTCCGGCGAATCCTCCAGCGCGGCCCGGGATGGAAATTCCCCCTCCACCGCATCGATCAGATATACCTTGTCGAACTCGAGGCCCTTGCTCGCGTGAATGGTCGAGAGGGTCACGCCGCCGGCGGGCTCGGATGCCTGCGACGAAACGATCTGTGCCAGCTCGTCCAGGCGGCCTAAAAACTGCGTCTGAGTTTGGGTGCGGCCGGCCAAAATCCGGATGATCTTCAGCTTCTGACGAATGCTTTCTTCCCGGTAGCCCCGCTCGATGCGAAACTGAAGATGCGCCTCGTAGCCCAACTTGTCCAAAATCAGGCGGATCCCCGGCCCCGGGGCCATCGTCTTCAGCCGGGCGAATCCCTTTTCCTCGGCGACGATTTTATCCGTCAGCCACTCGGGCAGCCCCGGCAGGGCCAGCAGCGCCTCAAACACGTTTTGTCCCGCCGGGGCCCGCATCACCGCCGCCATCTGCTGCCGCGAGAGGCCGCAATCCATTTTGTAATAAATACGTGCAAAGATCCCACGATCCGTCGGATCCTTGGCCAGGGCGAAGAAATCCCGAATGTCCAGCACCGTGAAATGGGAAAAAAACAGCGGCCGGTGCTCTTTAAGCTGGTAGCGCACACCCTCCCGCTCGAACAGATCCACCAGGGGCAGCGCCGACTCGTTGTTGCGGTACAAAATCGCCGTCTCCTTGCCTTCGTTGCGAACGGCCGCGAGCAAAAAGCGATGGCCTTCCTCGGCCGACTTCACCCATTGATGCACCGGCGGCACGCCTTTTGGGTTGTCCGTGACCATGTGTTTGGGCGTGCGCGCGCGATTGAGCGCGATAAACCGGTCCGACGCGGCGACGAGCTCGGCCGTGCTGCGGTGATTCGTTTCCATCAAAAGCACCTTTGCCTGGGGGTAATGGTCTTTAAAATGCAGCAGCATCTCCGGCGAGGCCCCGCGAAAGCCGTAGATGCTCTGATCTTCGTCACCCACCACAAAAAAATGGCCGTTTGGCCCGGTCAAAAGCCGCAGAATGGCCCACTGCAGCGGCGAGGTATCCTGGGCTTCGTCCAGATTGATGTAACGGTAGCGCCGGGCAAAAACCGCCCGCAGAGTTGGGTATTTTTTCATCAGGCTGTAGGCATAGCGCAAAATATCGTCGAAATCCATGACGCGCCGCCGTTTTTTAGCGGCTTCATAGCGCGCGAGGATCTGCGGGAAGTGCACCGCCTCCGGCATCAGCGCCGCGACAGCTTCCTCGTTCAGCATTTGATTCCGGGCCAGGGTCAGCGCCGATTCGATATCCGCCATATCGGCATCCGTCGGAAAGGTCCCGTGAATCTGTTTGTAAATCTCTCGGAGCACCGGCTGCGTCTGGTCGAGAACCTCGAAGGCCCGACGCCGGTATCGCCGCTCGTAGGTGCGGATCACCCTCAGCGCAAAGCTGTGAATCGTCGAGAAGCGAGGCCCCCCGCCGGCGTCTCCAAACAGCCGATGATACCGATTTGACAGATCCGCTGCCCCGGCCCGGGAGAAGGTCAGGCTCAGGATATGCTCCGCCGGGATCCCGCATGCCTGAATCATATAGGCCAGCCGGCAGATGATCACCGTGGTTTTGCCGCTGCCCGGCACGGCAAGCAGCAGCGTCGGCCCGTCCACCCGCGCGGCCGCCGCCATCTGCTGGGCGTTGAGAGCCAGGCCATGGCGCGCCAAAAAAGCCCCCAAATCGGGGCGCGGATGCTGGGTTGTCTTTCTTTGACGGCTCACGGCGTCACTCCTCGTTTTTTTAATCCTATTTTACACCAAATCGCCCCATTAAAAAAAGCCGATGATCAAAAAACGATCATTGGCTCCAAAATAGCTGCGAAAAAGACTAACGGCATCCGACGCCGGCATAAATCATGTCGACCACGGCGCCCATTTCGTCGCGGGTCGGCTGCACCGGATTGGTGGTCAGCGTGGCGTCCGCCATGGCACGGTCGATGAGTTTGTCCCGGACTTCCGCAAAATTGTCCGTATCGGCCTTGCTGGCTTTCAGACAGGTTGGAATGCCAAGCTTGCCGCAAAGCTCAAAGATCAGGCGAACAAAGGTCGCTGCCGCCGATGCTCCGGCATCCTGCGGCTCTCCGACGGATTCGAGCAAGCGCTTGTAAAGATATTCGGCGCGCTCGTCCTTGCCGTTAAAGGCGACGACATAGGGCAGCGCCATGGCGCAGGCCAGACCGTGGGGCAGGTGATACTGGGCGCCGATACCGTGAGCGATGGCATGCGCCATGCCGAGGCCGGAGCTGTTAAAGGCGATCCCCGCCATGCTCGACGCGATCTGCATGCTGGCTTTGTTATCGAGGTCGTGCCCATTTTCGTAGCTGGGCAGCAGGCTCTTGAAGACCAGTTCGCAGGCCTTGGCCGCATAGCAGCGCGAGAAGGGATTGTTGCCCGTCGACACGTAGGATTCCACCGCGTGGGTCAACACGTCAAGACCCGTGGCCGCCGTAGCCCCCGCCGGAACGGATTCAATCAGTTTCGGATCAAGGATGGCCGCGTCGGGCATCATGATGTCGTCGGTCAACGGGATTTTCGTCCCGGTTTTCTGGTCGGTAATCACGGCGTATTCCGTCACCTCCGAGCCGGTGCCGGCAGTGGTGGGAATGGCGATAAACTGCGGTTTGACAATGTATTCCCTGTCGGTGAACATCGCCTTGAAATGATAGGTATAATAAATGATCCCCTTGGCGGTATCGATGGATGAGCCGCCGCCCAGGGCGATCAGCACATCCGGGCGGTCCATCAGGATGTGGGTCAGGCCTTTTTCGACAATATCCGTGGAGGGATCCGGCTTCACATCCGGAAAGACATGGTATTCGATGCCCGCCGCATCAAGCACATCTGTCACCATCTTGAGCAGGCCGAATTGAACCATGCCCTCGTCGGTAACGATACAAACTTTTTGATAGCCCTGCTGGCCCAGCTTGGCGACTGAGCCAATGCCATACCATATTTTCGGCTTCACCTGAAACTGGCGAACCGTATCCATTTTGCTCATGATTTCCCCTTTTTATTTCAATTGTTTTATCGGTTTGATGGTATGAATCTCTTTGAGTCCTTTGTTAACCGCACAAAGGGATATTTTTATTATAGCAGGGGCCCCGTTGCCTGTGAATGGTCTGACAAATATTTAGCCAAAGAAGGTGCGTTTTTATCCTTTGCCGGCACCGTCCGTTTAAAAAACGGCATAAAAAAAGCGCCAAAGCGCCAAATAAAAACGCACACCCCGGGTTGATCAGCCGTGTTCAGACGTTACCCGGACAGTTTGCTCAGGTTAGAGAATTCTGCGGCACACAAGATTGCCTGTTTACTGCTGCTTCCTTCCGGACCTGACAGGGTTCGCAGGGTCTTATTGCGCAGGGTCCAACCATCAACGCCACTTATCCGGGGACAGGCTCCAAGCACCGCCACCTCCGCCGGGGAATTCAACCCTGCTACAGCGGATTGCAGGTTACAGAGCACCGCTACCTCTCCGTCTAGTGCGTCTGTTTATTTTATCGAATTTTGTTTCCCTTGTCAAGCGCCGTCTGCTCAGTCGATGCGAGGCTGCCAGCAGGGATCGGCCGCGGCGGCCAGACACCAGGCGATCATCTCCTCGCTGATTTTGTGGGTCAGCGGCGGCAGCGCGTCCGGTGTAAAAAAGGCCGCATCGGCCGTCTCGCTGTTCTCTGCGAAATGCCCGCCGTCCGTTTCGCAGAGCATAATGATTTTATACATCGAAAAGGGCGCCTCGTGGATGCTCTTCAGCCAGTCGTAGATCGCCACCAGCCGCGTTGCCCGGGCATTCAGTCCCGCTTCCTCGCGCACCTCTTTCTCGATATTTTGCTTGACAGACAGGCCCACATCCGCCCAGCCGCCGGGCAATGACCAGCGCCCGTCGTTGAGCTTTTCCTGCACGAGCAGGATTTTCCCGTCTTCCACCACCGCTCCCCGGACATCCACCTTCGGCGTTTGATAGCCGCTTTCGCCGGCAAACATTTTGCGCACGCGATCCGCCCCCGCCTGAGAATATTCGTTCATGATCTCCACCGATAAATCCCGCATCCGTTCATAGCGTTCGATATCGAAGGGATTTTTCGCATAGGCCAGGCCGCTTTGCGCCTCCGCCTGAAGGGTTCTGGCCCAGATCAACCATCTTTCCAGCCGCACTTGGTCCTGGCCGGCGGCATTCGGCCGCTTCGCGTTATTTTTTATCGTCATGGCGCACTCCTTTAAAATTTATTGTATCACGATTAAATTTTGAAATCAATTTCAAAAATCCTTTGACTTTTAAAAGGGCATCTTCTATAATGATTATAAATTAAATGATACACTGCTGAGGAGGAACACGATGAAAATTTATAAATGCACCAAATCCAACAAAATGGTTTATACGCTGATTGATGCTGACTGCACGCCGGAATGCTGCGGCGAACCCATGGCCGAACTGACGGCCAACACCACCGACGCTGCCACCGAAAAGCATGTGCCGGTGATCACCGCTAACGGCGCTGCCGTCGACGTGGTGGTCGGCTCTGTGGAACACCCGATGCTCGAAAAACACTATATTCAGTGGATCGCCATCGAAACCGAACAGGGCGTCCAGGTAAAATACCTGAAGCCCGGCGAAGCGCCGAAGGCCAGCTTTGCACTGACCGCCGGTGACAAACTCGTCGCCGCTTACGAATACTGCAACCTGCACGGCCTGTGGAAGGCTGAGGCATAAACGCTCCCCATTTCTAAAAAACCCCCAACGCTAAGGTTGGGGTTTTTTATTTTTTATCGTTGGACGTCAAGGGATTCTGCCGATGCCGGCCCAAAAGAAAACCCGCGGGCTCAAGATCTTGAGCCCGCGGTTTTTTTGCCGCTTAATGCCGGCGCTTGGCGCCCTTGCGGCGGCGTTTGCCGCCGAGCTTCTGCCCTGCGATTTCCACACCGACGCGCTTGCCGGCGATGGCCGCACCGTTCAGCTTGCGCACGACCTGGCCGGCCAGTGCCGAATCGATGGCTGCATAGGTGAAATGACCGTACATCGCAATCTCGCCCACAGCGCCGGAGGCAATGCCCGACTCCCCGCAAATCGCCCCGAGCACATCCCGCTTTTTGGCGCCGTCCTTTTTGCCCACACCGATGAAAACCTTCGTGGTTTCCGCCGGGCCGAAATAGGGGCGGCGTTTGCGCCGGGCGCCTTTCTCGGCTTCGCGCCGGCCGCGCTTTTCCTCCGTCAGCGCCAGGTTAATGTCCCGATCGTCATGCTTGAGGGACAGGTGTTCGCGCAGGAGCACCGCCGCCACATAGCGCATCTCGAACCCCTGCGCCGCCAGCTCATCCACCACCTGAAGATAGCGGGGCATATCGCTGTCGTCGTTCACCAATTCGCCAAAGCGAGTCTTGAAGGCGTCGATCCGGAGGTCGTTGATTTTATCCCGGGAAGGAATGGTCGCCGGCTCGATGGGTTTGTGGGTGTAGCGGGTGATTTTTTTCAGCCGGTACTGATCCCGTCTGCGGGCGAGGGTCAGCGACAGGCCGCTTTTGCCGGCGCGCCCGGTGCGCCCGATGCGGTGCACATAATATTCCTCGTTGTCCGGCACGTCGTAATTAAACACGATGTCCACGTCGTCCACGTCGATGCCCCGGGCCGCCACGTCCGTCGCCACCAAGATGGCCAGCCGCCCCTCGGTGAAGCGGCGCAGCACGGCAAGCCTGGCTTCCTGACGCATGTCACCGTGGATTTTATCCGCCGAATATCCCCGGTCCTGCAGGGCGTTGGTCAGCTCGTCCACGTATTTTTTCGTGTTGCAGAAAATCAGCGCCCGCCGCGGCCGGTACACGGCCAAAAGCCGGGTCAGGGCCTCGAACTTCTGCCCGTCCACAATGCCATAATAACGTTCCTCGATGCCTGCGGCCACCATGTTCTTCGGCGCGATGGCCACCGTTTCCGGATCGCGCTGATAGAGTCTGGCCATTTTGGTGATCGGGGCCGGCATCGTCGCCGAAAACAGCGCCGTCTGCACCGGATGGTCCACCCGATCCAAAATCGCCTCGATGTCTTCGCGAAAGCCCATATCGAGCATTTCGTCCGCTTCGTCGAGCACCACCATCTGCATCGCGTCGAAGCGCAGCGTTCCCCGCCGCAGGTGATCCATGATGCGCCCCGGCGTGCCGACGACGATCTGCGCGCCGCCCTTGAGGGCGTGGATCTGCTTCGGCATCGACGCGCCGCCAAACACGGCCGCAATGGCCACCCCCTCCGAGCAGGCCAAAAGTTTTTCAAATTCGCCGGCCACCTGGAGCGCCAGTTCCCGGGTCGGCAGCAGGATCAGCACCTGGGGCCGGCCCACTGCCGGGTCCACCTTCTGCACCGCCGGAATGGCAAAGGCCAGGGTCTTGCCCGTCCCCGTCTGGGAACGCCCGATAATGTCCTTGCCGGCCAAAAGTTTGGGGATGGCCTGTGTCTGAATGGCCGTCATCTCCGTAAAGCCCATTCGGGCCACCGCGTCCAATAATCGCCGATCCACCGCTAACGTGTTAAATTCCATAGATCCTTCTTTCATATTAATTTTTTCTTACCTTTCATTCGCGCTTGCCTCCGGGCATAAACGCAAAAGCGGCGGGCCTTTTAAAGCCCGCCTGACCTCAAAAACTGATTTATTTATTTTTCCGTTTGTTCTGTTTGAACAAAGTGAGCAATGCCTTGCCGATGATGGTCACCAAAACGGCCGAAATGATGGCCTCCGGCACCCCGTTGGCGCCAACTACCCCCATGATCAGTCCGAACACCGCCGCCATCGGCTGGTTGTTGGTCGCCGCGTATTGCCCGGCCAACAGCAGATAGATGCTGCCCATCACAAAGACGGTGTTGGTCATGGCGCCGGCAAAGCCGGTGATCGGCAGCGCCACAAACTGGTTAAGCTTTGTCTTTCTCAGACCCGTCCACAGCCAGCCGGCGATCACGCCGATCATGATGCGGCAGCCCACGGCGATCCAAATCGCCTTGACCGCTCCCGCCGGGCTGCTCGCCAGCGCCGGCGAAAAGGCAAAGCTCATCGCCGTCGGCGCGATGGTGTTGTTAATCATCGAGCAGATACCGAATACCGCTCCCAAAATACCGCCGGCCAGCGGCCCCAGCAGAATCGCTCCGATGATCACCGGGATCTGCAGGGTCGATGCCTTGATAAACGGCAGGGGGATGAGCCCCAGCGGCGTGAACGACATCACCAGAATAATGGCCGCGAGCAAGGCGATGGTCACCATCCAGCGCGTGTCGTGCGCCGGGCCGCGATTTTCAATACGGGATTGCGTCTGCATTTTTTACCTCCAACTGCCTCTTCTCCTTGCGCATCGGCGAGAATGAAGCGTCTGTCAACTCATCAAAAGCCTCTCAACCCTTCTTATCCTTGTCAAGAGATCTTCTGATTTTTCTATTTTAGCACAGACCCTCCGCTTTTTAAATCTTATTTTAAACTTTATCGCGCCGCCGAAAACCCGGGAATTCTTGCCATTTCCCGAGGATGATGCTAAAATGAAATGCAGAAAATTGCGGCCTTGCGCTGTGATTTTTTAACGCATAGGGAAAAGATGAAAGAACGAGGCGATTATGATTCAAAATTCTGTTTTAACCATGCTTTTCATTTTAGGCGTGCCCTTCACGCTTTACGGCGTGTATTTTCTCGTGATCGGGCTGATGGGGCTCCGGCGCCACCGGACCTATCCGGAATCCGCTCCAAAAAATCGTTTTGCCGCAGTTATCGCCGCCCGCAACGAGGCCGAGGTTATCGGCAATCTGATTGACTCGCTGCGGGACCAGGATTATCCCCGGGATCTGGTCGATACTTATGTGCTGCCGAATAATTGCACCGACAATACGGAAGCGGTGGCCCGGGCTCACGGTGCCAAAACCTACGCCTGCAGCCGCGCCGTGCGTTCCAAGGGCGCTGCCCTCGAGGAATTCTTCGACGCGATTCTTTTACAGAACGACAGCTATGACGGCTTTTGCGTCTTTGACGCCGACAACCTGGTCGATCCCCACTTCTTTTCCGGAATGAACAACGCCCTGTGCGCCGGCGAAGTCATGGCCCAGGGCTATCGCGAGGGCAAAAATCCAGTATCCTCCTGGGTGTCCGGCTCCCAGACGATTTTCTATTACACCATTGACCGCTTCCTCAATCTGGCGCGCACCCATTGCGGGCTGAGCGCCTTGCTCAACGGCACCGGCTTCATGATCGCTGCCGACGTTTTAAAGGACGGCGGTTTCCGCACCTTCACCCTGACGGAAGACATCGAATTCACGACCCAAAACATCATCAAGGGGCGTCGCGTCGCCTGGGTGCCGGAAGCCAAAATTTATGACGAAGTGCCGGAAACCTTCGGCGCCTCCTGGAAACAGCGGATGCGCTGGTCCACCGGCACCGTTCAATGCTTTACCCAATATGCGCCCCGGCTGTGGCACCAATTTTGCCAGACCAAGCGCTGGGCCTGCATGGACATGATTTTATATTTGGCGGCTCCCCTGGTGCAGGTTTTTCAGGCGATCTTTTCTGTCGTCACCTTTATCATCACGGCCATGCTTGCCATCAACCTGCAAAACTTTTCCGACTTGGAAACGACGGTTCTCTCCGGTATCGGCGGCGTTATCCTGACGGTTCTCTTTTCGCTCTGGTTGGTCAAGCTCGAAAAGCACCCTATTCATTTTGTGAAGCGGTCTGCTTTTGTCTCTTTCTGGTTCTGGCTGACGTCCTGGATGGTCATCAACGTGGCGTGCATCCTGCAACCGCTGACTACCTGGGAGCCCATTGCGCACACCCACAATATTCAACTCAAGCAGCTCCCAATGGAAAACGCCGAATAAACACAAAACGCTCACCAAGCACCGCGGCGGACGGTGCTTTTTTATTGCGCGTTTTTGGACGCCGTTCGCCTCGGCGACCGGCACGGCGCCGCGTCTTTTCTTGAATGCAAGCATTAAAACGCCCCGCGGCCGGACACGCTTTGGGTGCGCCGCGAGGCTTGCTTTGTGTTGATATTTTTATCATTTTAAAGACTCAGTTTGAATCGTTATGCGCTGCCATATAACGGCGGATCGCTTCCAGATCTTCCTCGCGGATAATGATCTCCGAATCCCCGTTGTCCAAGATCACTTCCCCCTCGGACACGTCCACGGCGTGTTTGCTTTCCGGCACGCGGCTGGCCGAAACCGTCCGTCTGTCCGCGCTGATATCGACTGAGGCCGGCCGTTTGGCCGCGGGTTCAGTCGGCGGGCAATTAAACAGCTGGGCGATGCGGATGAGCCCGTCGACGATCGCATCGTTTAAATGGTCCCGTTTGGTCACAAAGCTCAGCTGTCCGGCCAGATTGGCCCCCGCTTCGAGAATAGCCGGATCTGCCGTCTTCTGCGGCAGCCTGTACAGACTGTCGCAAAATGACCGTGTGACCGCCGCGAACGTTTCGCGGTCCGTCGCCGGATCGCTCACCATGTCAATAAATCGGTCCAGTTCGGCCTCCGCCTCGCTGATGTCTCCTGATACTGCCGCGGCTTCTTCAGGCGCCTCCACGGCAATCGGTTCCGGTGCGGCCACGGGTTTTTCAGGTTCTGCGGATATTTCAGCCGCCTCGGCAGATTCGACAGATTCCGCCGTTTCAAAATTGGCCTCGTTTCTAAAGACGCCCGCCGTTTCAGGCTCCTCTTTAAGGGCTGTGGGTTCCGGCGTTTCAAAAGAGCTGGACGCTTCAATGCCGTCAAAGGCGTCGCCCTCATCTTCGGGAGCGCTTTGCACTTTGGCGACCGTTTCCGGCTCAAACAGCGAATCCTCTTCTTCGAAAAGATCAACCGTTTCATCCTCCAAACCGCCGTCGAATCGAACGGCCTCTTCAGGCGCTTCCGTCTCCGATGCGCCGGCTGCCGCCGGCACTGCGGCCTCGTCTTCCCGCCCGGCGAAAAAACCGCCGATGCCGTCAAAGGCGTCGCCCTCATCTTCGGGGGCGCTTTGCGCTTTGGCGACCGTTTCCGGCTCAAACAGCGAATCCTCCTCTTCGAAAAGATCAACCGTTTCATCCTCCAAACCGCCGTCGAATCGAAATGCGGCATCGGACGTTATCGCCTCCGCCGTTTCATCCGGATCCGCTGCCTGCACAGCCGGCACGTCATCCTCGAGCACGGAGCCGCGCAGCAGCCAGTTCGGCTTTTTGGCCGTTTCATCCTCCGCTTCCGATTGTTTTTTCTGGCGTTTGCCCCAGAAAATGTGCACCGCGACGACGAGTGCAAAATCTGCCGCGGCCGTCATCAAAAGCAAACGAATCGAGATGCCGAAGGCCATCAGGTATTCCACCGCGATCACCACGAGTTCTGCCAGCAGGATGAACAATCCGGCGATCCAAAAACGTTTGGCAGCCCCGGTGAAGTCGGCCAAAGCCATGATGATCAGGCGAATGCCCGTCATAAATAATAAAATAATGATGAGGTCGCCGCGAATTTCAACGCCCTCCTTAATGCCGGACAGAGCGAGCATGCCGAAAACGGCAATCACAATCGCAACGCAGTCCAGAATAAAAAGACGCCCCAGTCCCTCTTCTTTGTGTGACATAATTTCTCCTTATTTGGCAAGTTTTAACGGTTCAAATCCGCCCGGCAGACCGCTGCCGAACACATTCCCGGATATTATTTAAATTGAAATCTGAAACTAAATTGTTTTTATTATATCAGAAGCCACCTGAAATGTATAATCCTACTTGTAATTTCGGCTAAATTTTCCGATTTAAACCCGTTTCTGTCCACAATATTGACAATTCATGATATAATAAGGGCCATTCTTTTTCAATACTTACTAGATTTGGAGTAATACAATTTTGGATCAACCACGCAAAAGAACTTCCCGTCAAGTCCGCAACGATCAGCCGGCTTCCCGGACGACCGGCACCGGACGCCGGCAAAAAACCGCGCAGACGCCGCCCCAACGCCCGGCTGCAGGCGATTACCGCCGGCCGGCTCCGCGGCGCACCAATGATGCCCCTGCCCGGCGCAAACGCCAGCGGCCGGCATCATCACGCGCGGTCTCCGGCCAACGGCCCCGTTCCCCGCGAAACACTTCACGGCCCGTCTCTGCCCAAGGCCGCAGGCCCCTGCCCAGGCGCGACGGGCAGCTTCCGCCGAACGGACGACGTCCGTCCCGCAGGCTGCCCCCCGCCAAACGCCGCCCTTCCTTTTTGAAGGCCCACCGGCGCGGCCTGTTGACCTTCCTTCTGATTTTGGTCGCCGCCATCGGCGTCGGCTATTTCCTATTGACGCGCACCAAGCCGCTGGTTTTTGCCAGCGACAAATACGGCATCAGCGCCGAGGCCGCAGCCCAGGCCCGCAGGCACCGCATCCGCAGCGTGCTGCTCCTCGGAACGGACGGCCGCAACAACGTCGACGGCTCCCGATCCGACACCCTCATGATTCTCTCCGGCGATTTTGAACATAAATCGCTGAAGATCAGCTCCATTCTCCGGGATTCCTATGTCTCGATTCCCGGCCACGGCTATGGCAAACTCAACGCGGCCTATTCCTACGGATCGGCCGGCGGCGCCGACGACGACCAAAAAATAGAAAACGGCGCCGCCCTGGCGCTCAAAACCGTCAACCGCAACTTCGACACCGCGATGACCGACTACGTCGTCGTCGACTTCACCTGCGTCATTAAAATGGTGGACGCCGTCGGCGGGGTCAAGGTCGACATTAAATCCGAGGCCGAACGCGAAAGTCTCAACGCCAATGTCGGCGACATCAACGCCAACGTCTCCGGCCACGCCGCTTCGGGTCCTGTCCGCGGCATCGGCGCCCAAAAACTCAACGGGGTTCAAGCCCTGGCCTATGCCCGCATCCGCCACGTGGGCAACGGCGATTTCGAACGCACCCAGCGTCAACGCGCCGTCCTCAATCAGGTTTTTGCAAAGGCCAAAAAACTCAGCCTGATCAAGCAGTATAAGCTTTATAAGGCCGTCAAGCCCTATGTCCACACCTCGATGTCCGGCCGCGAGATCTTCAAATATCTCTTCAATGTCGCACTGATCCGCGGCGCCGGCATCAAGCAGCAGCAGATTCCCGACAGCAACCTGGCCTCCGTGGGCATGCTCCGCGGTGTTTCCTATGTCTTCCCCAAGACGCTGGAAAACAATATCATCGCGCTGCACAACTTTATCTACGAAGAGGACTACACCCCTTCCGATGCGGCCACGAGCATCAGCGCGCACATCCGAAATGTCTGGCCTTATTAAAAGCATCGCGCGCGAAAACGCCCCGCCCGGTTAACCCGGACGGGGCGTTTTATGATGTGAATTATCCCACTGTCAGCCGATCCACGGTGAATCCGCTGCGGTAGCTTCTGCAAAAATGACGGGTGCAGGATTTATAGATCTGAAAGCGCTTTTGAGCTGAGACTTCGTCGCCGTATACCTTCCAGCAGCCCACGCATTTGCATTGGCGCCCGCGATGAACCACAAACCCGGCGACGTCCTCCAAAGGATAGCCTAAAAACAGGCCGATCTCGTGGGGAAAATGCGCTTCGGACTTCAACCGCGCTGTCAAATGGGCGATGAGCCGCTCCGGATCTGCTGCGGCGTCCGCCGGATAGCCGTAATGCGCCAGAAACCGACGCGCCGCCCGCGTGTCCAGATGGGCGCAAAGTGCCTTGGGACGATAAACGTAAATCAGCGCGCGGTCCCGGCTCCTGCGCAGACACCGCGCCCAGACCCCCTTGGGGCCCAGCACCGCATTCCAGCGCAAAATCACCCGATCCACTTCCGCCTTGCTGCCGCCGGCATTAAACAAGCTGCCGACTTTCAGGCCGGCCAGCGTCGGCGCACAATTACGAATCAGCTGAATATCCGACATGACTTTCTTTAACCTGGCGAATCGGCTGCAGCCCCCTTAAAGGGCTTTTGCCAGCGCTTCACCCAGGGCCTTGCATTCCGCCTTGCCCTCATCATCCGGGGTTTCGTTGCAGATCACGGAATCGGCCACGCGGTCGGCACCGGCATCGGCGCAATCGTCTTCCCAGGTGCGCATCCATTCGCCGTCCCCCCAGCCATAAGAGCCGAAGAGCACGATTTTCTTGCCGCTCAGGCTATCTTTCACGTCGTCGAACATCGGCTGCATTTCGGATTCTTCCAGCTGTTCGGCTCCCATCGACGGGCAACCGAAAGCGATGCCGTCAAATTCAGCCACCTTGCTGCTGTCAAAATCCGCCGCCTGAAAAACTTCGACCTCCGCGCCGCCGGCTTTGATGCCCGCTTCCACAGCGTCTGCCATAGCTTCCGTGTTGCCGGTGCCGCTCCAAAATACTAATGCTGCTTTACTCATTTTTTTCTTCCTTTCTCCAATGAAATTTATACCCTATGTTAGATTTTTCTAACAGAATAGGCTGATTAAAATAGCATTCCGAATCGCTCGATCTCGAAATGCCGCTCCCGCGCTTCGATTATTTAGTTTATACTAACTTTCTTAGTAAAATCTTGTCTTTCCCGAAAATCGGGAAAGACAAACGCTTTTTTTGGGATGGACACACTGGCGCGTCCGGATGCCGCACGGCTTAAGCCGCGTCATCCTTTAATACACTGGTCATATTGTACAGGCAGATGCCCACCGTGGATGAATTGTGCAAAATCGCAGCCAATCCCGGCATGAAGATGCCGAAAACCCCGCCGAAAATGATGGCCGTATTAAAGCCAACAATAAAACGGCGGTTGTTCGTCAGACGATTCATCAGCCGATTGGCCAATTGCTTGAGCACCACCAGCTGGTATAAATCGTCCTCGGAAATGGTCACGTCCGCTATTTCCCGGGCAATGTCCGCACCCTCTGCGATGGCGACGCCCACATCTGCCGCCGAAAGCGCCGGCGAATCGTTAATCCCGTCGCCGACCATCATCACCGTGCGGCCCTGCGTTTTTTCCGCCTCGACATAGCGGGCCTTGTCTTCCGGCAGCACCTCTGCGTGATATTCACTCAGGCCGGCTTTGGCCGCGATGGCTTTGGCCGTTCTTTCGCTGTCCCCCGTCATCATGACAATTTTGCCGACACCGGCCCCCTTGAGCCTGCCCACCACGTCGGGCACCTCTGCCCGCAGCGGATCCTCGATGCAGATGACCGCCGTCAGCTCGCCGTTGATCCCCAGATAAAGATGGGAATAATAGGGCGAGAGGCCGTCCAAAATAGCCTGGGCTTTTTCGCTGACGTGAATGGCTTCATCCTCGAGGACAAAGTGATGGCTGCCGATGACGACGCGCTCGCTGTCAATGGTTGAGGCAATGCCGTGAGCCACAATATATTCCACCTTGGAATGCATTTCCTCGTGGGTGATGCCCCGTTCCTCGGCGCCGCGAACCACCGCGTTCGCCATCGAATGAGGGAAATGCTCTTCCAAGCATGCCGCAATGCGCAGCATTTCCGTTTCAGAGCGGCCGTCGGTCACCACCACCTCTTTCAGCGTGGGGGTTGCTTTGGTGAGGGTTCCGGTTTTATCGAAAATGATCATGTCGGCCTTCGCAACATTCTCCAGGAACTTGCCGCCTTTCACCGTGATGTGATGGCTGCTGGCCTCCCGCATGCCGGAGAGCACCACAATAGGCACCGACAATTTGAGCGCACAGGAATAATCCACCATCAAAACGGAGACCGCCTTGGTGACGTTGCGGGTCAAAAGGCCCGTCAGCAAAGCTCCGGCAAAGGTGTAGGGCACCAGTCGATCCGCTAAGTTTTCGGCCCGGCCTTGGGCTTCGGATTTGAGCTTTTCCGAATCCTCAATCATTCCGATGATTTTTTCGTAGCGGGTTTCCCCCATCGCCGTCCTCACCCGGATGGTCAGGCTGCCTTCCTCCACGACGGTCCCGGCGTAAACCGTGCTTTCCGCTGCCTTGCGGACGGGAACCGATTCCCCGGTCATCGCCGCCTGGTTGACCATGGCCTCGCCGACAGCAACCGTTCCGTCCAGCGGAATCATCGAGCCGACTTCCACGCGGATCAGATCATCCACCTGAACCTCATCGATGTCGGTTTCCACACTGCTGCCGTCAGGCTGAACGGTCCAGACCTTTCCGACGTTTAACGCCATGGAATTGGCCAAATCGGAAACGGACTTTTTATAGGTCCATTCTTCGAGGATTTCGCCGATCTTCAGCAAAAAGCTCACCGAGCTTGCCGTTTTAAAATCCGCGGTAACAATAGCCGCAGTTAACGCCGACGCGTCGAGCACCTCCACCGTCGGCCCCTTGCCGCTAAAAAGGGCTTTAACCCCTTTGACGATATAGGGCAGCGCGTTGATCACGGCCAGCGCCTCGCGAATCCCCACGGGTAAAAACGCCCAGCGCAACACGCGGCCGGCCACGGCCGAGACCATTTTATCCCAATAGCGAGAGGAAATCTCGAGCCCGGAATCCGGCGCCTTTTCGATTAAAGCCTGGTTTGAAAGGTCAATGCCCTCAAGGGCGCGGATGACCCTTGCCCGATCCCCGTGATAAAACACGACGATATCGGCGGTGCGGATCATGATTTTGACGTCGTCAATCCCGTCGGTTCGCATGAGCACCCAGCGAATGGCGTCGGCCTCCCGAAAGCTGACGGGATAGGGCAGGCGCACCCGCATGCGGCCGCGAATGTCGTGGGCAATTAAAAACTTTTCCATCGCCCGCCCTTATTCGGCCGCTTCCGTCGTTTCTTCCTTTGTGTGAAGCCTTGCCGCCTTTTCGGCCGCTTTTCGTTCGTTCACTTCCTTGGCCTCGGCCACAACATCGCCGGCGCCGGACTGAACCTCCGCCACTTTGTCGAGCACGCAGTCTTTGGCGCGCAGCGCCGCCGCCGTGCAGACGGTATAAACCTTCTTGGCTTCCTTGCTGGCCAAAATGGCCAGCCCCGCCGTGCCGAATACTAAACCGCCTACAAAATAACCGATTTTTGTTTTGCTTACTTTCATGTCTTTCACCTGTTCTTATGAATTTCGGGCAACGCAATATTTTAAATGATGCCTTCTTTATTTGCTACATTCCCTGCGTTTTCTTTCCCGATGAAATTATATTAGCATCTGTTTGAATCCCTGTCAAAGCTTAGCTTCAACTGTTTTTTATCGGTTAAGGCTTCAGTTTTTTCTAACTAACCAAGGCGCAACTAGTTTTTCCGAATTATAATTTTAACATTACTTTTTAGTTGCCCATGGCAAACCGACCTTCTGTGAAAGCCGCCCGCTTGGGCCGCGATTAAACGATGATTTTATCCGCCATCGATTTGTCGATGGCGACGCGGCTTTCCTTGATCTGGACGATCAGATTGCCCCCCAGCTTCTGGATCGGCTTGACCGTCGCGCCGAGCACGAAGCCGAGATCATTCATGTGTTTGATCACTTCGTCTTTGCCGCGAATGAATTTAATTTGATATTCTGTGTTGAGATCAGCCAATGATAAAGGCATGTCTTCCTCCCGTTCCTCTTCATTTTCATGCGCACTTCTTCTTTTGATCTGGCAACGCGCGGTGTTAAACGGCGCCGCAAAACACTACAAACAAGAAAACTGCCAGCGTCCCCCGCATCATTTGTTCCGCCCGAAAATGCACTACTTTTTCGAGTTTCACATCAACAGGATCCGACTGACAGTCTTCTTTGCCGCAAACCACAACCGACTTCCCGGATCTATGGTAAATCTTTTTTCGGAAAATGGACGCCGGGCGAGCTGAAAGAAGAGGAACCGAATCGTTTCGGTATTAGATAACCCGGCCTCCCGCTGGAACTGCACTACTGAACCAGTTTTTGTTCCGGCTATGGCATTTGGCATTTGTCTTTCCCTAAATCATCAAAGAAGGAGGGCAGACCGTGAGGTCTGCGTTTATATATCATGTGGATTTTAACCACAGGGAAAGCTAATTCATTTAAGAAGCTTTCTTCTTTTGAGCGTAGCCGTCAAGCCACGCCCGCTGTTCCGGCGTCGGTCCGGAATGACATTCGCCATGACAGTTTCCTGTCGAGGCACAATCCCCACATTGGAGGTTCCCGCCGTTTTTCAGGGTTTTATGCAAAGACCGGACGGCAGCGGCTACCACCGCGAGAACAATGAGTCCGACGATAATGGTTCCAAGCATTTTTATGCCTCCGCTCTGGCCGCATCCAGAAGTTGCTTGTTCGGATCAGGTCTGAACAGCATGTAGCAGATCCCGACCACAACCGCAATGCCGATAACGGTCCAGAAATTGAATCCGACTTCACCGGATACCAGGCCGCCGATTTGATAGACGGCCATCGATACCAGATAGGCCAGGCCGCATTGATAGCCAATCGCGCCCCAAGTCCATTTGGCATTGCCCATTTCCCCTTTGATCGCGCCGATCGCTGCAAAGCAAGGTGCGCAGAGCAGGTTGAACACCATAAAGGAGAAGGCAGAAACCGAGGTGTAGTCTTTGGCAATGGCCGCCCACAGGGCCGCATTGCCAGCTTCCGCATCCGATGCGTGGTGGTAGAGAATCCCGAAGGTCCCGACCACGTTTTCTTTGGCCACAAGACCGGTAATGGCTGCAACAGCCGGTCGCCATGTACCCCAGCCCAGCGGAATAAACAGCCAGGCGATGCCGCGTCCCACAGTAGCCAGAACCGAGTGATCCATGTTGTCAACCATGCCGAAAGATCCGCCTTCAATGCCGAAGCCCTGAAGGAACCAGATGACGATGGTGGACAGCAAGATGATCGTCCCAGCTTTTTTGATAAAGTGGGACGCTCTTTCCCAGACGCTTCTGAGCACGTCGGAAACCCGCGGCCAGTGATAGGCCGGCAGTTCCATCACGAAGGGTGCCGGATCCCCGGCGAACGCCTTAGTCTTTTTCAGCATGATGCCCGATACGATGATCGCCGCAATTCCAATAAAATAGGCAGAAGTTGCTACCCAGCTGGAATTATGGAAAATCGCTCCGGCGATCAGCGCGATGATCGGCAACTTTGCTGAACACGGAATAAAGGTTGTCGTCATGACCGTCATGCGGCGGTCACGTTCGTTTTCAATGGTTCTAGATGCCATGACGCCCGGAACTCCGCAGCCGGTCCCGATGAGGATCGGAATGAAGGACTTGCCGGACAGACCGAATTTTCTAAACACCCGGTCCATGACAAAGGCGATGCGCGCCATGTAGCCGCAGCCTTCGAGGAAGGCCAAGAAAAGGAAGAGCACAGCCATCTGTGGCACAAAGCCGAGCACCGCACCGACCCCGGCGATGATCCCGTCGAGGATCAGGCTGGAGAGCCAGCCGGCGACGTGCGCCGATTTGAGCAGGCCTTCGACAGCGGGCGGAATGATGGTGCCGAACAGGGAATCGTTCACCCAGTCGGTGGCCATGGTCCCGACGGTCGAGATGGAGACGTAATATACGCCCCACATGACCAGAATAAAAATCGGCAGCCCGAGAATTCGATTGGTGACAATTTTGTCGATTTTATCGGAAACGGACAATTGCCCTTTGTTTTTCTTGACGTAAACATCGCGAACCCATTCGCCGATGATGCTGTAGCGCTCGCCGGTGATGATGGACTCGGCATCGTCGTCCATTTCCTTTTCACAGGCGGCGATATCGCCCTTGACGTGTTCCATCTTCGCCGCATCGAGATTCAGATGCGCCGTCGCCTTGGTATCGCCTTCAAAAATCTTGACGGCATACCAGCGTTGTTCTTCTTCCGGCAGGTCGTGAAGCAGGGCTTCTTCGATATGGGCCAGGGTGTGTTCCACCGCCCCTTCAAATTTGTGCTTCGGCAGGTATTTTTCACCCTTTTCCGCAATGGCCACGGCCTTTTCAATGAGTTCATTGACACCGGTGCCCTTCATGGCGGAAATCGGCACGACCGCGCAGCCCGTAATTCGAGACAGACCGTCAAAATCAATCTTGTCGCCGTTCTTCTCGACGATGTCCATCATGTTGATGGCGATGATAGTCGGGATGCCGCATTCCAGCACCTGGGTAGTCAGATAAAGGTTGCGTTCCAGGTTGCTCCCGTCGACGATGTTGATGATCGCGTCCGGTCTTTCCTGCACGATGTAGTCTCTGGCGATCACTTCTTCCAATGTGTAGGGCGAAAGGGAATAAATCCCCGGAAGGTCTGCTATGGTGACTTCTTTATGCCCCTTGAGCTTCCCTTCCTTTTTTTCAACTGTAACGCCCGGCCAATTGCCGACATATTGATTCGCCCCTGTTAAAGAATTGAATAAGGTCGTCTTCCCGGAGTTCGGGTTGCCGGCCAACGCAATAATTTTTGCCATTTGTTCTCCTATCCTAATAAGATTCGTTCAGTGCTTGACGAAGGCTTATAAAACTTCAACCATTTCGGCGTCCGCTTTTCTAAGACTGAGTTCATAATCGCGAACGGTGATTTCAATCGGATCGCCAAGGGGGGCAACCTTCCGAACATAAACTGCCTGTCCTTTGGTTAATCCCATATCCATGATCCGCCTTTTAATCGGGCCGGCTCCGTGGATTTTCTTGACCGTCGCGGTATCGCCTACCTGAACGTCTTTGAGTGTTGCCATGTGAATCCTCCTTCTTTATTCGGTATTATCGTGAAAGTTACCGGTTGTCGAACTCACATGCGCGCACACAAAATGAATGGATTAGAGCATTTATTAATCGCAAATGTTTGTTCGAACTCATCTAACCTTGATCTGAGTTTAGCACCTCTAACCCTCTACTGTCAACCCTTTCTAACATAAAAATGTATTTTTTATGTATTTTTTTATTTTAAAGGGCTGCTTATGTCAGCTTTTTCAAATTTAATTGTGCTAACCTTCGTATTGCGCTTCAACCGGCGCTTCCCGTTAGTTTGAATTTATTTTAAACAAGGTTTAGTTCTGGCATTTTCGTGTTCTTAATTTTGCATGGTTATTCAAAAACCACATAAAAAAGACAACGCCCGCAAACAGGCGTTGCCCTTCAAAGAGATGGATTCCATTCCCGCTTGGGGAAAGAGGAATGAATTAATGATGGTTAAATATGAAGATCCGTTCTTCAACCAACCAAAACCCTCTCCAAACGAACAGAGAAGATTGTAAGCAATTATCACAGTTCCAAAAGCCCTGAACCGGGGCTTTGCAGAACGGATCACTGTGCCGGTCTTCTGGCTTCACGATCTCATCCGACTCCCTTCCCATCGCGCCCAATCACAAACGACAGTGGTCATGAACCGGCTTTTCGCGTCACAGCTGCGATCACAGCACGGGAATCACACCCGTTTCCCAACTTCACAGGATCTTGCTCATATTTAACTGTTTATATTATAGGGGATCCAAATCGCAGTGTCAATTAAAGGTTTGAAATTTACAAGTCCGCGACCGCCTCGTCCATGACCTTGGCAATATCGTCCCGAATCACCAGCTCTGCCGCATTATCCGCCGCCGTTGCCGACTTGTTGATCTCCACCAGATGCCTGCCCCGAAAGTAGTGGATAAGCCCGGCCGCCGGATAAACGATGAGCGAGGTGCCTCCGACGATGAGGGTGTCGGCCTTCTCGATAGCGGCCACCGCCCCGTTAATCTGGGCTGAATCGAGGGCTTCCTCGTAAAGCACCACATCAGGCTTGACCGTCGCCCCACATTTTTCACATTTCGGCACGCCGGTTTGGGCCATGATCCACTTGTCGTCGTAAAAGGCGTGGCAATGGGTGCAATAATTTCTCAGCACCGATCCGTGCAGCTCAAAGACGATCTCGCTGCCGGCCTTTTGGTGCAGGCCGTCGATATTCTGGGTGACCACCGCCTTGAGCTTGCCCATCTGCTCGAGCTTGGCCAGGGCCTTGTGGCAGCCGTTGGGTTCGGCGTCCGGATAGATCATCTTGTTCCGGTAAAAATCGAAAAAATCCTCGGGATGGTTCACGAAAAAAGAATGGGAAACCATTTCCTCCGGCGAAAATTCAGCGTGCAGACGCTGGCTGTAGATCCCGCCGGCGCTGCGAAAATCCGGAATGCCCGACGCGGTGGAAACCCCGGCGCCCCCAAAAAACACGATGTTGTCGCTCGCTTTTAAAATGTCGGTTAATTGTTCAACTTCTTTTGGCATGGTGCTGCCTCCCTTTCCGACCGCGTGGCGATCGTTTTTTAACAGTATAGCGTCGGCGACTTAAATTTTGCGAAAGCTTGACCACGCCGGCGCTCGTCCTTTATAATGAGGGCTATCAAACGACCGAACGGAGGCAGACCCATGGCCGATTTCACCTTACTCGACGCGGCGGCACTGAGACGCATTTTAAAGGACCGCCTCGGCGTAGAACTGCACATTCACGACACCTGCGGCGACTTCTTTATGAGTCTGGACGCGCCCGACGACCGCGCGCTGGTCTTCATCAAAGCCTACATGGCCCGGGAAGGACACACGCTGACGGTCGATCCCGGCGGCACATCCTTTTCGGTTAAAGCATAAGACACCCGCCGGTGTCTTTTTTGATGCTCGGCGGCCAAACGATAGGGCTGCTGCATTTCACAGCCGCGATGCGCCGGCAGCTGACCGATTGAGCGATCTGTCAAAGCGACAAAAAAAGACCGGCATCAGCTGATGCCGGTCTTTTTTGTTTGCCGCTTTCCGCGGCTTATCGCAGGAAGCCGATCCCACGGACGATGGGCGCTTCCACTGCGCGGCTCTTGCACACCTGCACGAAGCAAATGAAGCGCACGATGAAGAGCACTAACGCAACGATCCCCAAAATGAGCAGCTGCAGCCCCAGGCCGGCCAGCATGCCGCCCATGCCGCCCAGCATACCGCTGGACGCACCGTAATAGCCATAACTGCTATAGCTGCTCGCCGAAGATATGGCCAGCCCGCCGCTGATCAGCGTGATCAGCCAGGTGACGACCAACGTGACCAGCGACACCAGAATGCTGAACACGTCGAGTTTGATCTCCTGACGAATGTGAAACCCGATATAGCTGGTGCGCGCGTCGCTCGCTCTGTCCGCCAGCAGTGCGATGATCAGTCCCGCCAGCGGGAACAGATAAATCATCATGCAGATCACCTTGTTGTCGGAAATTTCCTGGGGACCGTAGTCCGCTGTGTGATCATAGGGATTGCCGCTGCCGAAATTTCCCGGCGGTGCCGTATTTCCGCCGCCGGCCGGCCGCTTGGGCTGCGCCGGCGCTTCTTCCCAGCCGTCACTTACCCAATCGGCTCGCGGTGGCGCTTTGGGCCCGCGCTCAAACATCGGGCCGGGCCTTTCTGCCGCTTCAGCCTTGTCCGCCGCATCATTGGCTGCATCATTAATGGTCGCTTCCGCAGGATCCGATGACGGGCTCACCGGCTGACCGCAGTGGGTGCAAAACACCGCACCCGACATCAATTCTTTACCGCAATGGGAACAATACTTCATCTTCTGCCTCCTTTTTCCATTCGCTGATCATTTTTAAAATTCCATTTTATTATAAATTATATTTTAAACCTTTGCAATCATCAATTGACACTGATTTTGTTTTTTTGCAGCAAATATCCTTTTTTTCCTGTTTCGCACTGCGGCGCCAGACGCATAAAGACAGAGACGCCGCACGGGACGCCCTGTCTCTTGTTTGACCGATGATTATCTTTTAATCCCTGCGCGGTCTCCGACACGTTCGGGCTGCGCCGTTTTGCGTGAGGCGGCAGCGCAAAGGGCCGGCGTCCTTCCTCCCCGCGGCACCATCGACATGAAAAACCGCCTTCGCGAAAAATGAAGGTGGTTTATTTATCGGAAGAACGCGTCTGGCTATAACGCTCTTACTTTTCTTGGTATGGTATAAGGTCGAATCTATCATGCAACTGCAATCGTTTTAATTCAATGATTTCCGCCATCTTTTTTAAATTAATTGAGTATTTAGGTCTTTCCACGCTCGTCATTTATCCGTCCACCGGTCCCGCATCACAATCTCATCCACATCCCGCTTGGGCACAAAATAATCCCGGTTTGCGTCCAGATAATACTGCAGGCTGCCATCCGGCCCCGGCGTCACCACAGTCGAGCGATGGGTGGGATAGCCCAGGGCCACCACGCTGTGGACCGCCATGGGCCCGGGCAGTTCCAAAACCGCGGCCAGCGCCTCGCGGTCGATATTGTCCATGATGCAGCTGCCCACGCCGTGATGCCATGCGGCCAGGGTGAGGTTGGCCAGGGCGATACCCGCATCGGTATCCACCCACCGGCTTTTGCAGCTGCCGTCATAAATCAGTGCGACATACATCGTCGGCCGTTCGCCGGGCCTCGGGGTCCCCAGCGCTTTCGGCAGGGCCGCAGCAAAATGCACGTGGGGAAAAATCGCCGCCGCCTGCGCCCGGTCCGTCACAAAAATGGCCCGCAGCGGCTGCAAATTGCGCGCGCTGGAGGACAGGCGCAGCGCCTCGGCCATATCGGCCACCGCCTCGGCCGCCACCGGATGGCTTTCGTCAAATCGGCGATAGGTCCGCCGGGTTTGAAGTAACGCTATCAGATCCATGGGTTCTCCTTTCCTTCACGCAGTTCAGTCCAAATGCTTGGGCGCGCTGCCGGCGGCCTTCGCGATGCGGGCCGCTTCCTCGGTGCGGATCCGCTCGGCAAAGGCCGCAATCTTGTCGCACAGCCACATGTCCGCCGTTTCCCCCTCGGAATAATCCGCGGTGGCAAACATCTGAATGCGCCCGTCCATGCGCATCTGCTCCACCTGGTGGAGCGCCGCCGCATCGCCCCTGGGATACACGGCAAAGGTCGCGCCGCCGTTTTGATTCACCACGGAAAACGCCGGAATGTCGCTGGGCCCGTCGGCAATATAAATCATATTTTTAAAATGCACCCGGCGCAGCGCCTCCGGCAGCTTGGTGTTCACATCCACGCCGCTGACCTTGCCGACGCCTTTGTTGATCTCGAACAGCGCCCGGGTCTTGGTGGTGTTGTCGATGGTGTAGGCAATCTCACTGATGACCGGCGCGCCGTCGGCGTCCGCCGCTTCGATGAATTCGCAGCCCCAGACCCCGGCCACGTCCGCCATGACGGGCGTGCCCTTGATGATCTCGGTCAGGCCGGTGGAGATGATGTAGTGCTCCACGCGAATATCGACATCCTGATAGTCGGGATTCTCTTCGATGAGCGCGCGGGTTCGGGCAAAGATGCCCGGCACACCGGGATAAAACTTGAGCTTCCCGCCGTAGCCGCGCAGCTTCTCGTTGTTCAGCCCGGCAAACCGGCCGGCCTGGGCGTAGCGGATCATCTGATTGAGATAAATCGTGTCCGGATTGACCTTCACCCCCTGCGACTCCCGGTATTTTTCCGGCAGGGCGCTGGCTTCCTGCCAAAAGGCCTTCCCGTCCACGCCGTATTCCTCGAAAATCGGATCTTCCATATAACCGTCGATTAATGTCTTGTCAAAATCCCAGACCAGGGCAATGATATTGGCCATCGCAATCGCCTCCTCATCGTTTTTGGCCATTATACCACAGCGCGGCGGCCGTTTTTTGCCGGACATCAAAAAACGGCGTGCAGACCGCCCATCCGCACCGTCAAAATTCCGGCGATTATTTTGAATTTTGGCTTGACAATTCCGGGGCAAACGGCTATTATAATAAGGTCCTTCACGGGGGTGTGGCGCAGTTGGGAGCGCGTCTGAATGGCATTCAGAAGGCCAGGGGTTCAAGTCCCCTCATCTCCACCATTTGGCAAGGCAGCCGTCCGGATCGCCGGGCGGTTTTTTTATTGCCGCCGTTTAACAGCACAACCAAGAAACGCCGGAGGAGCTTTGCCTTCCGGCGCTTTTCGCGTCGCCGCGTCTTTCCGGGCCCGCTTCAAAAATCACGGTGACGTCTCCGGCCATCAGCTTTTTGCGGCCGCCCTCCAAATGACAACTCCCTTCGCCAGGTCCAAAATCCTCTCCCGCCGGCGCCAAGCTTATTCGAATGCATGGCCGGACCCCCGGACCCGACCGCGGACCTTTGATGGCTTCGCCCATGCATCCCCTTCCCGCCGTTTGACGCCCGCACCCGCTTCATTTTCCGCTCTCATCGCTTTTATCGCTCGCTCGCCTCCCTTCAAAAAACTTTTCCAGCGTTCTCGTTTGCTATGCTATAATAAATCCGATTTAAAAGTAACGGCGGCGCGCCGCCCGAGAAAAGGAAAGCGAAAGAAGAGGCATGCAAATTATCATTGTCGGCTGCGGGAAGGTCGGAAAGACTTTGACCGCTCACCTTTCAAAGGAAGACAACAACGTCACCATCATCGACACCAACCCGGAGAGGGTCCGCGAGGCAGCCAACGTTTACGACGTCATGGGTATTGCAGGCAACGGCACGAGCTACGAGGTGCTGCAGGAGGCCGATATCCGGGGGACCGATATCCTCATCGCCGTGACCTACAGCGACGAGGTCAACCTGCTGTGCTGTGTGCTGGCCCGCCGGTTCTCCGAGTGCAAAACCATCGCCCGGGTGCGCGATCCGATTTACCTGAGAGACCGCGCCTATATCCAAAGGGCGTTGGGCCTATCGATGACGATCAACCCCGAATACGCCGCTGCCCGGGAAATCTCCCGGCTGCTGCGATTTCCCACCGCCATCGATATCAGCAGCTTCTCCAAGGGGCGCATCGAGATGTACCGCTTCAAGACGCCGGCGGCGGGCCCCCTCGTCGGCCGTGCGGTCAAGGATGTGCCGCTGCTGCGCCAGGATGTGCTCGTGTGCTGCCTCGAACGGAACGGTCAGGTGACCATCCCCGACGGCAGCACCTGCATCCAGGCCGGCGATGTGCTCTCGGTGGTGCTGCCGCCGGACCGCGCCTCGGACTTTTTCCACCGCATCGGCTTTAAAACCAACGCCGTCAAAAACGCAATGATCGTCGGCTGCAGCGAAACGGCCTATTATCTGGCGCAGATGCTCACCAAAACGGGCATCGGCGTCAAAATCATCGAGCAAAACCGCGCCCGCTGCGAAGCGCTGTGCGAAAAACTGCCCGCCGCCGCGATTATCAACGCCGACGGCAGCGACGAAAACGTCCTGCGGGAAGAGCATCTTTCCGATATGGACGCGCTGATCGCCAGCACCGGCATCGACGAAGAGAACATCATCCTCTCCCTTTACGCGATGAACAAAGTCAAGAAAAAGGTGATCACCAAGATTAGCCACCTGGATTTTAACGAGGTGATCGCGAGCCTTTCGCTGGATTCCATCGTCAATCCCAAGCGCATCACCGCAGAATCCATCCTGCGCTATGTGCGGGCCATGGCCAATTCGGTGGGCAGCAATGTGGAGCGGCTTTACAAGCTGGCCGACGGCCGGGCCGAAGCCATGGAATTCACCATCAAATCGGGCAGCCGCCTGACCCACATCCCCTTCCGCGAGCTGCGCATCAAGCCGGACACTCTGGTCGCGGGCATCATCCGTCGCGATCATTTCGTGATTCCCGGCGGCGAAGACACCCTGATGCCCGGGGATTCTGCCGTCGTGGTCACCACCAACAGCGGCTTCCGGGACATCGCCGATATTCTTCTGAATTAGGAGGCCGCCGTGAATTTCCCAATGATTCGCTACATGCTCAGCGTGGTGCTTCGGGTGGAGGGGCTGCTCTTTACCCTGCCGCTTATCACCGCGGCCGTCTACCGCGAATGGGCCGTCGCCCCGGTTTATCTCGCGCTGCTCGCCGTCTGCGCGGCGATCGGCCAGCTGTTCTCCAAAAAGCCGAAGGACATGGCGCTCTATCAAAAGGACGGCTATGTCATCGTCGCCTTTGCCTGGATTTTGCTCAGCCTGGTGGGGGCGCTGCCCTTTGTGCTCACCGGCGAGATCCACGGCTATGTCGACGCGCTGTTTGAAATCACCTCCGGCTTCACCACCACCGGTTCGTCGATCTTGAAGGATGTGGAAGTCCTGACCCACGCGAGCCTGTTTTGGCGCAGCTTTTCCCACTGGATCGGCGGCATGGGCGTGCTGGTGTTCATCCTGATGCTGATGCCCGGCGAGGGCGGCACCCACATGAACCTGATGCGCGCCGAAAGCCCGGGGCCCAACGTCTCCAAGTTTGTGCCCCACGTCCGGGGGACGGCCGCCATCCTTTACAAACTTTATATCGGCATCACGCTGGTGCAGATCGCCCTGCTGCTCGTCTTCGGCATGCCGCTGTTCGACACGCTGTGCATCACCTTCGGCACCGCCGGCACCGGGGGCTTCGGCATTTTAAGCGCCAGCTGCGCGGATTATACCGCCGCCCAGCAATGGATCGTCGCCGTTTTTATGATCCTTTTCGGCATGAACTTCAATTTTTACTATCTGATTTTTTACCAGCGCAAGGTCCAGCCGGCGTTTCGCATGCAGGAGATTCAGGGCTATCTGGCCATCATCGGAGCGGCCATCGTCTTCGTCACCGCCCAGCTGATGTGCCAGACCGGCTTTTACCGCCGCTTTCCCGACGCACTGCGCGCCGCGACCTTTCAGGTTGGCAGCATCATCACCACCACGGGCTATTCCACCGCGAATTTCGACCTGTGGCCGGCCGCCTCAAAATGGATTCTCGTGCTTCTGATGTTCATCGGGGCCTGTGCCGGCTCCACCGGCGGGGGCATCAAGGTCTCCCGGGTCATCATCCTGCTCAAGACCATCAAGAAGGAGCTCTTCACCCTGACCCATCCCCGGGCGGTGCGCAAGACGATGTTCGACGGGCACGCGGTGCCCCACGAGGTGCTGCGCGCCATCAACGTCTTTCTCGCGGCCTATTTGATAATCTTTTGCCTCTCGGTGTTTGCCGTCAGCCTCGACGGCTTCTCGCTGGAGACCAATTTTACCGCGGTAGCCGCCACGATCAACAACATCGGGCCGGGGCTTGCCGGGGTCGGCCCCGCCAAAAGCTTTGCGGCTTTCGGCGCCTTCAGCAAGCTGGTGCTCACCTTTGACATGCTCGTCGGCCGGCTGGAGCTTTTTCCCGTGCTCATGCTCTTCATGCCCGCCACCTGGCGCAAATCCTGAGCCCGTGACAATGCGAAATCCAAAAATACCGGCAGCTCTCGCTGCCGGTATTTTTATGCCCGGGATTGTTCTTTTAATTTCCGGCGTCAACGGCGCAAATAATCGCCCGATTCATCGCGTGATACGAATCCCAATCCGCGTCTTTGATGGGATAGCCGGTACCATCGAACAGGCGTTTGATTAATTTTAATATTTCGTCGGTCGTCAGGCCCGTCCGCTGCTCGATCGCCTCCTCGGTGACGGAGACCATCTCATGAGCCGAGTCGTTGCGAATGGCTTCCTCCACCTCGCGAATGCGCGCGGCCGTATCTCGGATATCGCGGTTATCACAAAAAGCCTCAATCAATTTTAACAAATGATCAGAACCGATATTTTTACCCGAAAACCCTTTGCGATAACCGTCCTGCAAAGCGGAATAAACCGCTTGATCTTTTTCTAATTTTTTCATATCCCATCGGCGGCTCTCAGTTTTGCCATATCGCCTTTCTCTTTCTTTCCGGGACAACCCTTCTTCCCCGCATTTGCGTTTCACCCATCCGGGAAAATCCCGATAGGCATATTGATTCACATCGATTTTGCATTGATCGCGCAAAATCTGCTCGAACAAATCGACGATCAGCGGCGTCAAAGCGCGGCAAAAATCCACATATTCCCTGCGGTCCTTTTTAATCCAAAGCAGCAAGGCATATTCGAAGGATTTTCGCGCGTCGCTGCCTTTTACCGGCGTGACATCCATGCCGGTTTTCTTCTCCAATTTAGTAACCGTTGAAAAATCCAGCAGCTGCCGGGCCCGGGCCAGCTTCAGTTTGTCCAGATACGCCGGATCCGGCGCGGGCATATCTTTTGCCACGGCCATCGCGGCGCGATAATCGTAGTCTTTCACCAGTTGCTTGATGATCTCCTCGTCTTGAATATTCTTGAGCGAATGGCATTCAAATTCGTGGCAGCGGTTCTTAAAATCCGGTGCGTTATCAACGTCCACTTCCCAGGCGAGCTCGACGTCAAAACCCTCGTGCGCGTGTTCGTTCATTTTCTTTGTCGGCGTGTCCACCTGAATCAGACGCGTCTTTCGGGAAAAGCCGCGAATGGTCTGGAGCACCTCCAGCCCGCTTTTCATCGCCGGCGTCCCGGACGACACGTTGAGCAAAAGTTCATCATCCTCCGCCATTTCATCCGTGATTTGATTGATGCACTTCCAAAATTCATCGAAAAAAATATCAAAATGCTGGACATTTCTTAGCTCCGGGCGCTCGATGATTTCGATTTCCGGCATTTCTCGATTTTGAAGCCGGGCCAGCTTTTCAAGACAATACACATAGCGATTGTCCGACCGGTGAAACGCCAGCATTTCCGCCGACAAATACAAGATAATTTTATCCGGTCGATAAACCCGGGCAATGTGCAGCATCGCCCCATCATAACCGTTTGTCCACGAAATCGGATCCGTCCCGCCAACCGGCGAAAATAGAATGTTTTTTCCCATTGGATAACTCCTTTTCTATCTTTAAATCAAAATGACATCTTCCTGCATCACGCCCGCATGGACACCCCAGGTCTGAATTTGCCCTTCGCCGATGATTTTATACACGCGGATGCTGTCTTCCTCTCCGCAAAAACACGGCAGCTTTGCCAAAAGCTCTGCGTATTTCTTCTGGGACAGGTGCGCTTCAAAGGCCGAACGCTGGACCCGATCGCCATAGCCCTGCAATAACTTGGCGAGCTGTGTCCGCTTTTTATTGTCGATGATATCGTAAATAATCAAAGCAAAGATTTGGCGGCTTCGCGCACGGCCGGCCTCTTCCCCCAAAAGATAAGATGCGCTTTCCATCAGATCACCTGATCGAAATGGGATCATAAAGCGCGGCATCTTCCGCTTCGATCGCTCTGGCCAAACGCCCCGCCTGAAATCCCAATGCCCGCCGGAAGGTCACCGGATAATCCAAATAATGAAGGTAGTGAATGCTGGTTTGCATTTTCTTTTCCATCTTGCTCAAAAAAACAGCGAGCCCTTTTTTGGTCAAATAGCAACCGCCCGCGTCATCGCTTTCAAAATCGCTGACGGCCAACTCGTGACCGTTGAGCAAACTCATCGCCAACGAATCCACCAACACGGCGCGCCATTCTTCCATTAAATCGCTGGCCAATGTCGGATGCTTTTCGACATCCTGGTGCATAAAGCCGAAATAAGGGTTCAGCCCGTGGGACTCAATTTCCCCATAAAGCTCATTGAGCAAAATGGCATAGCCCAAACTGATCAGCGCATTAAAAGGATCTCTTGGAGGTCGGCGGTTGCGCCCGGAAAACGCAAAATCCGCATCCACACAGCGCGATAAGCCTTTAAAATAGGCTTTTGCCCCATGCCCCTCGTAACCCATGATCACCGGAATGCTTTCGGCATCCATCGCCCGTTCCCTTGCCCACAAAATGGGCATCACCTCCCGTTGCACGTTCAATGCCTGATTTCTGGCATAACGCCGAAGAATCACCGCTTGATTGTTTAATTTGGCGGCGACCATCCGTTGACTGAGCTGAATGGCAAAACCGCTGTGGTACAGCTTTGCCTGCTGTCGCTGCAAGCCCGCCTTTTGATAAGCCGTGGCCGTCAGCCGGCCGAAATAATGCCCGCCTTTCGAAAAGAAAACCACATCGATCCCCTTTTTCATGCAGGTCTCCATGCACTGGGTTGTGAGCTGAGCCGGGGCCAGAAGCGTAATGCCTTCAAGGGTTTCGACAGGAATGGAACGGCTCATGCCGTCCTTCGTGTTCACAACAATACGGTTCGCCTGCGATTGAATCACCGCGCCGTTCTCACTGACATAGAGCAAACTCATACACACCTCCGATTTAAATTTTTCTGATAATTAAAGCCTCTCGGCCGTCCCCTTCCGGGGGCTTTTGTTTTTAAATTATTTCATCGAAAAACACCCATAAGGACGCTCAAAATGTCTCCGTCCCCTTCCGGGGGCTTTTGTTTTTAAAATTTGCGATCGACGATTGTGTAATCCGCGGTGGGAGCGAGTCTCCGTCCCCTTCCGGGGGCTTTTGTTTTTAAATGCCGATTGGGATTATGCGATCGACGATTGTGTAATCCGGTCTCCGTCCCCTTCCGGGGGCTTTTGTTTTTAAATAAGATCGTTTTATCCGCGAACAGATCGATCTTTTTGGGTCTCCGTCCCCTTCCGGGGGCTTTTGTTTTTAAATAATATGAAAAAATTTAATTTAAACTTCGCGTTATCTTTCTCCGTCCCCTTCCGGGGGCTTTTGTTTTTAAATCCGCCGACAAGCCGCATACCAATTCTGGATTCCCTTCTCCGTCCCCTTCCGGGGGCTTTTGTTTTTAAATGAGCAATCCATCGAATTATACTTTGAAAAATACAATTCTCCGTCCCCTTCCGGGGGCTTTTGTTTTTAAATTTATTGATATGATCATCAAAAGTTTGGAGAAATTATTCTCCGTCCCCTTCCGGGGGCTTTTGTTTTTAAATCGTCAAAAAGGCTGCGACCGACGCCGAAAAGAGCTTCTCCGTCCCCTTCCGGGGGCTTTTGTTTTTAAATAACGTTAAGCTCAATGAACGGTAAGAACATTGGCATTTCTCCGTCCCCTTCCGGGGGCTTTTGTTTTTAAATTTTAGTCAACGGCAATGAAGAATTCTGTCATGCGACTTCTCCGTCCCCTTCCGGGGGCTTTTGTTTTTAAATGATTACGCAGTCGACGACTGCGTAATCAACGGCGTTCTCCGTCCCCTTCCGGGGGCTTTTGTTTTTAAATGGCTGAAGCACCGAATGGTTAGTGTTTTCAATTTGCTCTCCGTCCCCTTCCGGGGGCTTTTGTTTTTAAATGGCGGCGAGTCTGTTTTCAATAAACCCGCCGCCTGGTGTTCTCCGTCCCCTTCCGGGGGCTTTTGTTTTTAAATAATTTATTGACGATTATGCGTACAAGCATCCAAACAGTTCTCCGTCCCCTTCCGGGGGCTTTTGTTTTTAAATTGAACCACGCGTTGTCTTACGACGCGATGGACAACGTTCTCCGTCCCCTTCCGGGGGCTTTTGTTTTTAAATTTTCATGTTTTTCCCTCCTTAGCGGTTGCCCTTTCCCTCTCCGTCCCCTTCCGGGGGCTTTTGTTTTTAAATGCGTCGTCTTCTTCGTAAAAGTCCAAGTCTTCGACTCTCCGTCCCCTTCCGGGGGCTTTTGTTTTTAAATCGTTGTCTTACGACGCGATGGACAACGCAGCAGAAATCTCTCCGTCCCCTTCCGGGGGCTTTTGTTTTTAAATTTGGTTTTTGACGGGCGTTTCGCGCGTGATCGTCAACCTCTCCGTCTCCTTCCGGGGGCTTTTGTTTTTAAATAAAAGCCTTTGCGATGAAAAAAATCTGTCTAGCTCTCTCCGTCCCCTTCCGGGGGCTTTTGTTTTTAAATTTTCCGAAAAGTTCGCGAACGCCTATAAGGGCATTCTCTCCGTCCCCTTCCGGGGGCTTTTGTTTTTAAATTTACCGTTCATTGAGCTTAACGTTTCCGAAACAAAAATCTCTCCGTCCCCTTCCGGGGGCTTTTGTTTTTAAATAAACAAATGAAAAACTTTAACTCAAACTTCGCGTCTCTCCGTCCCCTTCCGGGGGCTTTTGTTTTTAAATTTTTCCCTCCTCAGCGGTTGCCCTTTCCCGACCACCTCTCCGTCCCCTTCCGGGGGCTTTTGTTTTTAAATCCTCGCCCCGGCATCCGCCTGCTGGCGCGGGCCGGATGCCTTTTTGCGGGGCAAAGCAAAATCGGTGTGAAAAAGAAGACTGTGTTGGGCCATTTTTGCGCTAAAGCCCCGAAACTTGGGCATCGGCGCAAAATCATTCGACGGCAAGCCGGCATTTGCCAAATTCATAAAGCTTGCCTCCATACCGGGCGCATTTCACAATCCGGGGCGAAACCCCAAAACGCTTTTGATCCCGCTCATGATGATGTTTGCGGAAAGCCTTCGACTGTTGCAAAATCTGCTGGATCTTTTGCACGCCCGCCTGCCGGCCCAGCGCCGCATAGACGACGGTCTTGGTGGCAAAGCCGGCACTTCCGCCGAGATAAACCTCGCTGCCGGTCAGGCGGTCCATCCCCGAAAAGACGCTTAAAAAGCAATCTTGATACACCTTGTCAAAGCGCGCGACCGCTTCCAGCAAGGCCGCTTTCGTGACGGCGCATCGACTAGAATCAATGGTCAATGAAAAGCGGATCGGCGTCCCCGGGCGCAGGCTTTCTTTTAAAATCGGAAGGGTACTCTCCTTTCCATCAGGTTTGCGCTCCAGCCGCTGGCACAAAATCAAATCCCCAAGCGCAAGCGGCTCGCTGTCGCTGACGATCAAGCCGGAAAGCGCGTCGTTTACCGCGTCCCCCCAACGGGTGCCGGGCCGGCCAATCGTGTGGAAAGCTTTTGTCTCCAGTGCTTGAACCACCACCTTTAGATCGTTATCGTTGCGCGCACCTTGCAAGGCGGCAATCTCCCGGGCAAAGCGCTCCGGATCTTTTGTGATGCACCCCGCAAGCAAAATCGTCCGCAGCATCCCTTTGACGCTGCTGCCGGGCACATAGGGCTTGCCATAGGGATCTTTGACGAATGCCCAGACATTATATTTGCGGCTCGTTTCAATCGCGCCCGTCGGCAAAATATAACGCACACAGCGCTGCAGCTCTTTTCCACTGATGCGATTTTTGCGAATCCAGCTCCATAAATCCTGATTTCTGCGATACTCCGGCGGCGGACAGAGAAAATCTTCAAAAGAGGGACCAAGATTCTTTTTTTGGGCCAGCGCGTAAAGCTTGGGCATATCCATCACCACGATTTGATGATTTTTAGGATCGAGCACATATTTCTTTTTGGAAATTTCTTCCCCGCTGCCGATGGATACCGGTCCCTGCGCCGTTAACGTCATCCGAAAAGTTTGTGCTTTCATCGGCTCACCTCCATCCAAAAGGGTTTGGCCAGGCGATACACCGGGTGGCTGCCCGCCCCGGTGCTGACATCGGCCACCTGCCCGGCAAAACGCGTTTTAAAGCAGGAGCCCGCCGCAAAGACATAAAGGTCCCGCTTGCGCAGCTGCTCTTTGGCATAGCTCGCCGACGCCACAAAGCCGCCCCGCCGGACCAGCTTGTAACTCGCGCCTTTAAGCGCGTCGGTCAGCTCCCCATCTTCCGGCAAGGCGTTGCTTAGCGTCATGTGCCAAGGGCCGTCCGCTTCCAATCGGCGAGCAATCGACCGGGGCAGCGGCGCTTCGCGCCAGGTGAATTTGCCCAGGCCGGAAGATCGCCGGCCGCCGATCCCAACGAAGGACAAACTCGTCAGCAGCTCGGCCATCAGCCGCCGCTCCGCTTCACCCGCCGTGCGCACCAACGCATAAAGCCCGTTGTCATCATCAAAATAAAATTGCTTGACGCGGTAGGGCTCGGGCTCTTTTTGCGCCGGATCGTTCCCGTTTTGAAGGCTGACCTGTGTTTTCATATTAAAGTGGCCGAGCGCCTCCAAATCCCGGGTCCGTTCCAGCGGCATTTCCCCCTTTAAAAAGGCATCAAAGCAATCCATCGCCACGTATGTCATTTTTTTATACGCCTTTTTAACGCTGGAATCGCCGGCTTCTGCTTTGCTTTCGATATGCATAAACGGCTTGGGCAGATAATAACGCTCGCCCATCAAGGGCATCCCGTTTGAAAAATTCAGCCGATCCTCCCGAACGGCGGTTAACAGCGCTTCGGCGCAGGCTGCATCCCTTTTGAGCGCCTCGATAAACAGCGCCGAAAAAAGCGTATCCGCGCCGAAGGCCGAGCGCCCATTTTCAAGCCGCTGATCCCCGAAATGGACCCCGGTTGAAAAACGAAATTGAATCAACGCCGTTTTCATTGCGGGCCTTCTCGCCGGGGCGAATCCGCCTGGGCGCCTTGGATGATTGCGTCACAGCGCGCCATCAAATCCGCCGGCAAATCGCCGATGGCTTTTTGGGCTGCAAGTCTTAAAAACCGAATCTTGCCATACCCCCGGGTGCCGCTTCCCCCAAGATAATCCATCTGGAGCAGGCGCATTCCCTCCGCCAATGTCGCCATATCCGCTTCGATTTCTTCGGAATCGCTTTCTCTGTCCAGGTCGTAAATTAAATTGAGATCAAAGATCGACCCGCGGACAACCCGCTCCAGCTGCCGGGGATTGGCCACCGCCGTCGCCCGGTTAATGGTGTTTTCAAATTTAATTTCCACCATGCTCGAAAGCCCCCGATCCCGCAGCTCCTTTTCATTGGCCAAAAACAGATCCGAAAAAATCAGGCGGCTGCGGCGTACGTTGTTCTTTTGTGCCGAACCGAATAACCGCAAAATCCGCTCGTCGTCGTAATCCGGCGTTTTCGCCAACGTCTCGTTGTATTCTCTGGCCAACAGCGCGCGCATCTTCCCTTTTAAAGAGCTGCCCGGAATCATCGGCAAGTTGGTGTGCACATCGCGCACCACCGGCGCATCCACCGCGCCAATCGCCGCGAACGCCGTGCTGCCGCCAATATGCATCCCTGTGACCACTTTGATTTGTCCTGTGATTTGTATTTTCCCAAACATTTTGCTCCCCCGTTTATTGATCTTTGCCGCCGTAATATCTGTGATAGGCCACCAGGGCCTCCATGTATCGGCTGAACAGCATAAAATTCGAGCGTTTGCCGTCGATTTCTTCCACAATGTCAATCAGTTTTGCTGTTTCAACAAAATTTTTTACCTTTTGGTCCCGGCCGGCATCGTATAAAAACCGCACTTTCAGATAAGCGATGCGCCCCTTGATCGAATCGGATAGGTCTTCTTTCCGAAAACTCCGCACATCGTTATCAATCGCACTGATTAGTGACAATAAATTCCTGATCTGCGTTGTTGTAACCATGCCAATGAATTTTCCTTTTTTATCTTTCTGCTTTTTTGACTCTTTTATGGCATTGTCCGCTTTATCCACATAATTCGCTTCATTAATGATTTTCATCACTTTGCTGTTCCTCCCTTGTTAAATAAACATAAATATAAATCGCGGTTTTAAGCTGTCTGGTATCTTCCGCGTTCTGAACCCACCTGACAATGCACGTTTCAAAACGCGCATAGGCTTTCTTGATCTCTTCCGAAGCTTTTTGATCCGGCTCCAGCCGGGCCAACAGATAAACCAACCGGGCAAAATTAATTTTGCCGCCGTTCATCCTGTCGCCGTTCATCCTGTCGTCGTCCACCCTTCGGATCAAATCGAGCATGCGATACAAGAAGGCCTTCCCCCGCTCTTCCGTGCGGTCAAAGAAAGCCCTCAGCACGCGAAGCTTCTCGCCGATCACTTGCCTTTCAAAACTCTCCTAGTCGGTGGTGCCGTCGCTGACGGTCACCGCGCCATCGTCGCCGGGTTCCGAATGGGTTTTGCCATCGTCGAAAATCGTCACGGCGTTTTTCCCCGGGTAATGCTTGGATTGATCTTCCAGCGCCGCCACTTCTTCGGCCATGGCGCTGATGGGATATTTGGGCGGATAGACGCCAATGCCCGCCGACAGCGTCAAGGTGCCGTCGCTGTAGTCCGCAAGGGCGTTTTTTAAATCGATCGCGAGGGCGATCACCTGATCCCAGGCGCCGACGATAAAAACATCGTCGCCTCCGGAATACACAATCGTCGCCGCACGCTGCTCAGGACGCGCGTCTGTCAGCGAAAATTGGGGAGACGCTAAAATTTTGTTGATATAAAATTTGAAAAACAGCGATAACTGCCGGGACAAGGTCGCCGTCCGCGACAACGTCACGTAGCGGTTTTGATTTGCCGGGTCATTGAAGCCTGCAACAAAGCTGTGCCCCAGATTGTCGACATCCGCCCGCAAGACGGCGATGCGCCGGATGCCCTGCGCCTGTTTGGCAAAAGCCTCGAAGGTGTCACCGGTGGTATAATCCCCCGTCCATAGCTTTGTGGCCAGTCTTTCGCCCGTAAGCATTTGATTTTTACCGTAAACCCGCACGAAATCCGGGTCGTCTTGAATGATGGCTTTAACGCGCGATTCCTTCTGCGCCGCGTGGAGAACGCCATCAAAAGGCAGCGGCACCCCCGCTGCGCCCGCACCTTTTGCTTTGATGATATAAAAGAAATGATCGTACAGCACATGGGCCGACAACTGTTTGAGCGCCTCGCACATGGCGCATCGCCCGCTTTCATTCACGCTGCCGATACGCTTGCACACCACACATTCGCGGGCGTAGTCTTTCTTTTTCTGATGATTGAGCGCCATAATAGCCTTCGCCGAATAGCGCTGCATTTTCTGCCCCGAAAGTTTGGACGAAAGTTCACGAAACAACTTCGCATAACGGCCTTCCCCTTTCGGCTCGTTACAAAGCGCGTTGCTGCTGCAGGGCACATAGCCGCCGGCGATATAAAGCGCGGTGTCGAATTGTTCCAAAAACCACCGATTGGCCGAGGCGAGGCAATTATCAAACGTCTCTTTGACCGGCTCCGTGTTGGGCAGCAGCAGGTAGCAATGGCCCCCGCCGGCATAAATCACATTGCAGCGCGTCAGGGAAAGCCGCGCAAGCAGCGAATCGACGATGTGCTCCACAAGCAAGTCCAAATAGAAGGAGCGGGCGCGGAGCATCCGAAGGGCATCCTCGGACGTAATGGTGTAAATAAAATCCTGAATGCCCGACAGATCCAGCGAGGCCAGCAAAAAGACATCTCGGTCGTAAAACGACGCAGCCTGCTTGAAAAGAACCTCCCGATAATCCTGAATGGCTTGGGCTTTTAAATACTGACCGATGCAGGCGGCCATCGCGCCGGTCATCTTCATGTGGTCGTAAAGGGAAATATCCGGGACTTCCCCTTTAGCCGTCGACGATGGAATGAACGAGAGATTGGCTTCAAGCGCTTCCAGGATGGAATTGATATAATCCTGCGGCTGACCCCAGTTGATGCCCCGCAGATGGTCCGTTATGCCGGCCATGATCTGGTTGTATTGCTCCCGGCTGAAAACCGCTTTTTCCACCACCGGAACATTGATCTGAGCAGCCGTGTGATCCGCCCCGACCGGCAAAATTCCCGGGGAATACCATTTGTCGCCGTGGTTGCCGTTCAGCAGATTAAAAACCGGCTGCAAAGGCGTCTGCTGACTGAAACCAAATTCCACCTGCGTCTTTTTTCTCCGGTCGGCGGCCGAGGCCATGTTGTCCGCCATATAAACAATATAGGCCGGCGCATCCTTCGCGAGCGCCGCTGCATTTAAGGCATCGCCGTGGTGATAGCGAACACATGCCAGCAGGTCGGCATCTTTCACGCCAATGCTTTCTTTTAAAAAAGCATATCCCAGCTCCGAATGAGTTCTTCTTTCTTCCGCCTGCCGATAAACAACCTTGCCGATATCGTGCAGCAAAGCCCCGATAACCAAGCTGATTTCACAATGATTCATGTCTTCTCTGCCTTTCTTCAATCAAACGCATCGCACCCATGCCCATGGCTGATTTCACGCCTATACCGGAAAATTCGCCGAATTCTGCCAGCATCCGCGCATATTTCGCCATGGCAGAAGCGCCCTTCACCTTGATGGCCACCGTCCCCATAAAAGCGGGGATCACCATGCCTTCCATCGGAAATTTCACGCTTCGCAACCGATATTTAACGATCTCGCTTTCTCGGCACAATTGTTCCAGCGTCTTTTCATCCGCCATCTCGACCGTATCGCTTGAAGCGCTGTATTTTTGCATCAGGCTCTGAAAGATCAACCGCACATCCGGAAAAATTTGATAACGCCCATTTTGTTTAAACGCCGTCGCCGATTGAAAGACCAGATTCAAATAGCGGCTGTAATCCCTTTGATAAAAGTGCGCCAATAATTTTTCCTGGGGTATTTCCCGATAGGCGCGGCCTAAAACCGAAATGGTCATTGGTTTGCCTGTCAGTTCAAATTCTGAGATATTCCGCGATAAAATCGGTTGAATGATTTGTTCATTCGCTTTTTGATTGGTCGTTCGAATATGCCACCGCCACCGCTCATTTTCGCGCAAAAGGCACTGACTGTAAGGATGGCGCTGCTGCCGGTGCAGGGTCTGGGCGTCGTTTGAATCGATCCACGTCATCAAAACGCCTTGCAAATTCGACGACTGATAATAACCAAAATTCGGGCTGTCGGCTTTTAAATCTAAAATGAGTTCTGATAACATCATTTCTCTCACATTCTTTTAGGCTAATCATATTTTAACATAAATGGTTTGCAACAAAATATAAATTTAATTCCCCGAATCATTGCTCGTTTTTGCCCAAATTTACGAAATCTCATCTTCGCCTACAAAAAAAACAGACCCGAAGGTCTGCGATCTCTCCACTGGAGCCTTTGACCAGATTCGAACTGGTGACCCCCACCTTACCACGGTGGTGCTCTACCAACTGAGCTACAAAGGCGCGCGTTATGAATTTTTAAAAAAATGGTGGGGAAAGATGGATTCGAACCATCGTAGACTCAGTCAACGGATTTACAGTCCGCCCCCTTTAGCCACTCGGGCATTTCCCCATGCTTGTCGGAACTTCTATATCATACAAGACCGACCATCCAAAGTCAAGCACAAATTCATCAAAAAACAAAAAAGAGAAGGCCGGGCAAACCGGTCTTCTCGGGCATAAACCCTATTCGCCAAAAACGGCGATGTAGTCCTTCTTGAAGTTTTCGATGCCGCGGTCGGTCAGCGGATGGGCGATCATCTGATCGATCACCTTCATCGGCACGGTGCAGATATCCGCTCCGGCCGCCGCGCAGTCGACGACGTGCATCGGGTGGCGCACCGACGCGGCGATGATTTCCGTCCCGATGCCCTGCACGTCAAAAATTTCCGCGATGCTCGCCACCAGCTCGACCCCGTCGGTGGAGATGTCGTCCAGACGGCCGAGGAACGGCGAGACATAAGCCGCGCCGGCCATGGCCGCGAGCAGCGCCTGTCCGGCGGAGAAAATCAGCGTGACGTTGCAGCGGATGCCTTCGGCCGAAAGCACCTTGGTGGCCTTGAGCCCTTCGGCGGTCATCGGGATCTTCACCACCATGTTCGGGTGAATCTTCGCGATTTCGCGCCCTTCGGCGATCATCCCTTCGGCATCGGTGGTCGTGGCTTTCACCTCGCCGGAAATCGGCCCGTCGACAATCGACGTGATTTCTTTGATGACTTCGTTAAAATCGCGGCCTTCCTTCGCGATGAGCGACGGGTTGGTCGTGACCCCGCAGATCACGCCCATATCGTTGGCCTTGCGGATGGCGTCCACATTGGCGGTGTCCAGGAAAAATTTCATAATACACACTCCTCGTATTTCAATTCACGCCCCAATCGGCGATTTTGGCACAATTTAAAACGGCTGCGGCGAATGCCGAAACCGTTTTTCTGTTTTACTTGCGGGCGATGGCCGCCTTGGCCGCCGCCACGATGCGGTCCGCGGTGAGGCCGTAATGCTCGAGCACTTCGAGCGCCTTGCCGGACTGGCCGAATGCGTCGTCGATGCCGACCTTTTCCACCGGAGCGGGCGCCGTTTCGGCCAGCACTTCGCACACGGCGCCGGCGAGCCCGCCGATCACGGAGTGTTCTTCCGCGGTGACGATGGCGCCGGTTTCCCTGGCGGCGGCCACGATGACCTCGCGGTCGATGGGCTTGATAGAGCCCATATTGAGCACCCGGGCGTGAATGCCTTCGGCGGCCAGGCGTTCGGCGGCATCGAGGGCGCGCTCCACCATGAGACCGATGGCCATGATGGTGACGTCGCTGCCTTCGCGCAGAATCACGGCTTTGCCGAGCTCAAATTGATAGTCCTCGGGCAGGATCACGTTGGCCGCCAGACGGCCGAGACGGAGATAGACCGGCCCGTCGACGGCGATGGCCGCGTCCATCATGCGGCGGGTTTCGGTGGCGTCCGCCGGGACGAGCACCGTCATGTTGGGCAGCACGCGCATCAGCGCAATGTCTTCCACCGACTGATGGGAGCCGCCGTCCTCCCCGACGGAAACGCCGGAGTGGGTGCAGGCCACCTTCACGTTGAGCTTCGGGTAGCAGATGCTGTTGCGGATGATTTCGAAGGCGCGGCCGGCGCCGAAAATCGCAAAGGTGCTCGCGAAGGGAATTTTGCCCGTCGTCGAGATCCCGGCGGCCATGCCCATCAGATCGCATTCGGCGATGCCGGCGTTAAAGTGGCGTTCCGGAAAGGCTTTCTTGAAGATCCCCGTCTTGGTCGCTCCGGAAAGGTCCCCGTCGAACACGACGATATCCGGATTTTCTTTGCCGAGTTCTACTAAATAATTGCCATAGGCTTCTCTTGTCGCTTGTTTTTCCATGAGGCTCATACTCCTTGTTCGAAAATCCGATTATGCCAAATCCTTCAGCGCCTGCTTGACCTCTTCGGCGTTCGGGCCCTTGCCGTGCCAGCCGACCTGATTTTCCATGAAGGAAACGCCCCTGCCCTTGACCGTCTTGCAGACGAGCACGGAGGGCTTGTCGGTGCAGGCTTCCGCCTGGTTAAGCGCGTCGCGCAGCTGATCGAAGTCGTTGCCGTCGGCCACGTCAATCACGTTCCAGCCAAAGGCCGCAAATTTTTCATCAATCGGATACGGACTCATGACCTCGGAGATCGGCCCGTCGATCTGCAGGTTGTTGTTGTCCACAAAAGCCGTCAGATTCGACAGGCCGTAATGAGCCGCGGCCATCGCCGCTTCCCAGATGATGCCCTCTTCGATTTCGCCGTCGCCCAGCAGCGCATAGGTGTGCCATTTGGCCCCGTCGATTTTCGCGCCCAGCGCCATACCGACCGCCGTGGAAAAGCCCTGGCCCAGCGATCCGGTGGACATATCCACCCCCGGCACGTGATCCATGGCCGGATGCCCCTGGAGCATCGCGCCCAATTGTCGCAGATGATTGAGCTCTTCTTTGGGGAAGAAGCCCTTTTCGGCCAGCGTGGCATAAAGCACCGGCGCCGCGTGCCCCTTGGACAGCACAAAGCGGTCGCGATCCGCCTTTTTCGGATCCGCGGGGTCCACATTCATCTTTTCGTAATAAAGCAGGGTCAGAATTTCCACTGCGGATAGCGATCCGCCGGGATGGCCGGATGCCGCCTTCCCCGTGCTTTTAACGATGTCTCTGCGAATTTCCTTTGCAATAGCTTTCAGATCTGCCATAAAACGCTCCTTCTCTTGCAATGCTTGCCGGTTCACAACCGCCGACGTCCCACACTTTTATTCTTCCTCGCCAAATCCGTTTTCGGCCAAAGCGGCCAGGGCCTCCACCGCGGCCTCTTCGTCGTTGCCATTGGCGGTGATCACCATCTCGGCGCCCTTGGACAGTCCCATGGCCATCACCGAAATCACCGATTTGGCATTGCCCACGCGGGTTTCGTCCCGCGCATCTGCAATGGCAATGTCCGATTCAAAAACGACGGCTTCCCGGCAAAAGTTGGCCGCCGGTTTCGCGTGAAGGCCGGTTTTATTGATGATTTTAACGGTTTTGCTGTACATAGCAATACTCCCTTTAACTTTTGTTCATTATACACTCTCCCCATTTTCACTGTCAAAAGAATCGCACGGGGAGAGACGCACTTTTCTTTAATTTCCTTTTTGGCTTTGGTGAAATTATTTTCACATTTTTTTCAGCCGTTTATTTTAATGGATGACGTCCGATTTGCGCAGCGCGTCCAGCTCGGTAAAGACCCCGCCTTCAATCTGGTCGCCCAGCCGCTGATGCTGCGCCGCTTCCGCCTCGCTGTCGCGGCGGGGCGCCGTCCCACCGATCTCGTCCATCTCCTGAATCAGCTCCCGGGATGAGATCCGCACCGCGCCGCTTCCCAGCACCATCTGCTGCACCGCGCCGTCGGAGGTTACCACCGCCACCTGGATCCGGCTGCAGCGGCGCTTCGCCGGGGTGTCGCCCAAAAGCCTGACCACGCGCCGTTCGATATAGGCGTCGGCGGTGATTTCCCGGCCGGTGAACACCACCGTGATCCCCGAACGCTTTTCCTCCCGGGTTTTCGGATCCTCCTGGGCATAGGCGTCGAAGACGAGCACGGTTTCACAGCCCCTGAAGCCGCTGTAATTCGCCAGGCGGTGAATCAGCGCGTCCCGCTCGTCCTCCAGATCAAAGACAGCCCGCTTTTCAAGCTCCGCGCGCTGATAAATCACGTTATAGCCGTCAACGATCAAATAATGGTTCACGATGGGACCCCGCGGCGCTGCCTGGCGGCCTCGGCCATCAGAATCCCCGCCGCTACCGAGGCATTAAAGGAATCGATGCTGCCGTAATTGGGGATCGACACCGTAAAATCGCAATGCTTTTTTACGTTGGGACCGATGCCTTTGCCCTCGCTGCCGATGACCAGCGCGAGTTTCCCGGTGAAATTCTGCGTATAATAGGGTGCGCCGTCCATATCCGCGGCGGCCACCCAAAAGCCCCGGGCCTTGAGCGCCTCGATGCAGCGGGAGAGATTGCCGACCTTCACCATGGGCGTCGCGTTCATCGCCCCGGCCGAGGCCTTCATCGAAACGGCCGTCACCGAAGCCGAGCGCCGGTCCGGAAAAATCACGGCCGCTGCCCCGCAGAGGTTGGCCGAGCGCACAATTGCGCCGAAATTGTGGGGATCGAGCACGTGATCCATGACGACGACAAAGGCGTCCTCCCCCGTGGCCTCGGCCGCCGCGAGCACAGCCTCAAGGGTCTGATAGGCAAAGGGGGCCATTACCGCCGCGATGCCCTGGTGGTTTTCGCCCTCGGCCAGGGCGTTAAGCTTCGCCTGATCCACCGAGTGCACGATGATGCGCCGCTTCTTGGCCTGCTCGATGAGATCGCCCAGCACGTGATCGCGGTTGCCACGCATCACGTAGAGCTTGTCGATCTGGCGGCCGGCGCGCAGGGCTTCCCGCACTGGATTCTTGCCGACGATCACGAAGCTATCGGCGCTTTCGCTGCGCCCGCGTTTATCGAATTTATTTGGGGGCGTTTGCCCCGGATGCCGTTTTTGCTTCATGGGATTTGCCTCCACTCATGCTGCCGGTTCCGCCGGCGATGGCTTCCCGCCGGTTGCGGCGCGGCGGCAGCGGCCCGTAATACTGATAGCAATAGGTTTTGAGCATGCTATTGTAAAGCTTGCGGTTTTTGGTCGCCCGCCGGCCGAAGGCAGCCTCAAAATCCGGACAGGCAGTGAGGATAAAATAGGACCAGTCAGGAAGGCTTTCAAAAGCGGCGCCCATCTCGCGGTAAAGCTTTTTCACCCCGGCGGTATCGAGCAAACGCTCGCCATAGGGCGGATTGGTCACGATCACGCCGTAGCGCCGCTTGGTGGCGACCTTTTGAAAGGGCAGCTTCTGAAAGGCCGCCAAGTCTGCCACCCCGGCCGCCCGCGCGTTTAGCCTCGCCTGCTTGAGCACCCGGCCGTCGATATCGCTGCCCAGCACGCGAAAGCTTTTGCCGTTCACGGCGCGCTCGGCCTCGGTGCGGGCTGCCAGCCAATGCTTTGGCCCGATGGCCGGCCACGCCTCGGAGACGAAATGCCGCCGCATGCCCGGGGCGATGTTCCTGCCGATCATCGCCGCCTCGATCACGATAGTGCCCGAGCCGCAAAGCGGGTCGAGGAAAAATCGTTCCGGCTGCCAGCGAGAGAGCTTCACCAACGCCGCCGCCATGGTCTCCTTCAGCGGGGCGCCGCCGGCGTGGGCGCGGTAGCCCCGCTTGTTGAGCCCGCTGCCGCTGGTGTCCAGCGACAACGTGACCTGATCCTTTAAAATCTGGATATGGATGGGGTAGGCCGCGCCGTCCTCCGGGAGCCAGTCGCGCCGGTAATGGGCGCCCAGCCGCGAGGCTATGGCCTTTTTCACGATGCGCTGCCCATCGGATTTTGAAAAGAGCCGGGACTTCACCGAGGTGATTTTCGCCGCGGGGAAGCTGCCGTCCGCGGGGATGATGGTCTCCCAGGGCAGGGCGCGGGTCCCCTCGAACAGCGCGTCAAAGGTGGTCGCTTCGAAGCGGCCGATGTCCCAAAGCAAACGGTCTGCGCAGCGCAGCCAGAGGTTCGCCCGGGGAATAGCCGCCGCATCCCCGACAAAGTGGACCCGGCCGTTTTCCACCCCTTCGATGGCATAACCCAAAGCGCGCACTTCGTCTTTCACCAAAGACTCCAGACCAAAGGCTGTCGTCGCCGTCAGGTGCAGCGGTACCGCGTTATTCGCCATCAAAGGTCTTCACCGCTTCGTCCCGGCCGAACACCATGAACCCGGTGTAGCCCGTTGCCTCGCAGTGGCCGATCTGCTTGCCGAGCTTTTTCTTCTGGGTGATCAGGTTCACGCTGTAGCCCGCTTCCCGCAGCGCGTCGGCCTGAGCGATCACCGCGGCCATATCGGCATCCGCCCGGTGGAAAAGCGCCACGCGCCGCTCCGTCTTGGCCGCGCCCGCTTCCCGTTCCATCAACAGGCCCACAATGCGCTCGAAGCCGATGGAAAAGCCCACCGCCGGCACCGAGGCCTTGGCGTACTTGCCGATCATGTTGTCGTAGCGGCCGCCCCCGGCGATGGAATAGCCCACGTCGCCCCAGCGCACCTCAAACACCTGTCCGGTGTAATAGCCCATGCCCCGGATCAGCGTGAAATCAAATTCGATGCGGTAGCGGCCCGCCGCGAGGGCAGTCGTCGTTTCGATCACCCGTTTCAGGTCGGCCACGGCCGCAGCATCATCCACCCGGTCATCGATGTTGTCGAGGCTCGCCCCGGCCACGGCGTCCACAAAATCGCTCGCCATCGCCGCGTCATAGCCCTTTTCGGCAAGCTCCGCCTTCACGCCGTCAATGCCGATTTTGTCGGCCTTGTCCAAAGAGATGCAAACCGAGCCCACATCCTCGGCGCGAAAGCCCGCCGCCGTAATGAAGGCGGTCAACAGGCGCCGATCGTTGACTTTAATCGCAAAATCCTCGAAGCCCGCCGTCATCAGCGCCTTGGCCGTGGTGGCAATGAGCTCGATCTCCGCCGTCACGTCGGGATCGCCGATGATGTCGATGTCGCATTGCTTGAAAGAGCGAAAGCGGCCCTTCTGCGGGCGTTCGGCGCGGAACACGTTGCCAATCTGAATCGCCTTAAAGGGCAGCTCGAGGTGCTCTGCGTTATTGGCATAAAACCGGGACAGCGGCAGCGTCAGATCGTAGCGCAGCCCCATATCGCACAGATCCCGGCTGGTGGCCCCGGCCTCGGGGCGCAGCTTATCCCCCCGTTTTAAAATCGTGAACAGCATCCTGAGGTTGTCGCCGCCCTCGCTGCCGAGCAGCAGATCGATGTTTTCCAGCGCCGGGGTTTCGATCCGAGAAAACCCGTGGGCGCGGTAAATGCCCGCAATGGTTTGCTCCAGGTGATCCCGGACGCGCATTTCCGCCGGGAGAATATCCCGTGCGCCGCGAACCGGCTTCGAACTGATTTTTTCCATAAAGTACCATCCTTATTTTTTATTTTCTTAATTGCTATTTTGATGCGATTGTCCGCCGGGCCTGCACCCGCCTCTGCGGCTGCGGCAGGAATAAGCCTAAGTGTATCATTTTCCCTTTTAAAGGGCAAACGCCGCCCGCGCTTTTCAAAAAAAAAGCCCCGTGCTATAATGACAGCAGATTCCCGGGACGGCTCGAGGCCGCCCCGCGTTTTTGAACCCCGCGAAAGGACCCTTATGATTTTCTACCTCATTGCCTGCGCGATCATCATCGCGCTGGATCAGCTCACCAAGCTTCTGGCCGTCACGTTTCTCGCGCCCATCACCACGCTGCCGCTGATCCCCAAGGTCTTCCACCTGACCTATGTCGAGAACACCGGCGCCGCCTTCAGCCTGCTGGCCGGCCGCTCGGTCTTTCTGATCCTGCTGACGGCCGCCCTGATTGCCGCCTTGATCGTTCTGCTGATCCTCCAGCCCAAAATCCGGGCCGTCCTGCCGCTGAACCTCGCGCTGACGATGGTCATCGGCGGGGCGCTGGGCAATCTGCTCGACCGGCTGCACTACGGCTACGTAGTCGATTTCTTCGACTGCCGCATCATCGGCTTTGCCGTCTTTAACGTCGCCGACTGCTTTGTGGTGATCGGTTGCGTCCTGGTGGTGGCAAGCATCCTGCGCGCCCCCGGCCTCGCCGAAGAGCCGGACGCCGCCCCCCGCGAAAAAAAACGCCGACCCCGCACATAGGGACCTGGCGTTTTTTAACGGCATTTTTTGTTTTTGACGCGCTGCTTATGGCCTATCAAGCGGCTCGAAGGCCTCGTCGTCCGCGAGCAACTCCATCATATCCCTTTCGGTGATGCTGATGTGGCGTCTGGCGTAGCGCGCCGCTTCTTCGGCATTGCCCGCCTCGATGTTGTCGATGATGTCCCGATGCTGCCCCGGCAGGGGCTTTTTCTTTTCGATGCGGTGGACGTATTCCACGCGAAAGCGCAGCATCTGCTCCCGCAGCGTGTGAATCATTTTCTGCAGACGCCCGTTGCCCGAGGCGCGGTAAAGCACCTCGTGAAAGGTGATGTCGTTGTCGATGATGGCCTCGCCGTCGTTATCGTGCACCCCCGCCTCGAATTTCTGATTGCTGGCCCGCAGGGCGGCGATATCCTCCGGGGTCGCGTGGATCGCCGCGAGTCTGGCCACCAGCGCTTCCAGCGCGCCGCGGATCTCCATCATCTCTTTCAGATCGGTGATGGACATCGGCGTGACATAGGCCCCTTTGCGCGGCACCATCTTCACCAGCCCCTCCAGCTCCAGCTTGCGAATCGATTCGCGCACCGGCGTCCGGGAGACGCCCAGTTCGTTGGCCAGCTTGACCTCCATCAGCCGCTCGCCGGGCTTGAAATCCCCGTGAACGATGGCGCTGCGGATGGTCTCGAAGACGACCTCCCGCAGGGGCTTGCAGGACTCCGCATCCATCTTAAGCCTGTGATGCCATTGACACTTTGCTTGTTCTTCCATCTTTGCCTGCCTCTCGTTTGTTTTCATCTTCTCATCGGGTCCGATCCCCGTTTCAAAATTGCGCCGTCTCTGACCTTTAGCCCTCCGGCCGGTAGATTTCGGCCGTAAACACCTGATGGCCCGCCTCAAAGGCAGGCCTAGCCGCCCGGGCTTCGGCCATCGCCGCAAAATAGCCGATCACCGTCGAGCCGCTGCCGCTCATCACGGCGAAGCGCGCCCCCGCGGCAAGCAGCCGGTCCCGGATCGCCCGGATCTCGGGATACGCCTCGAAAATCACCGGCTCGAAGGCGTTGGCCGCGAAACGTCCCACCGCGTCGAGCTCTCCCGACGCGAGGGCAGAAAGCAGCTTGTCCGTCGTGTCTTCGCGCGCGCCGCCCGCCGCATCCAGACGGGCAAAGGCCCAGGGGGTCGGGATGTCGATCGGCGGCTTCACGCCGAGGACCGAAAACCTCGGAAAATGCGCCAGTGGCTCAACCCGCTCCCCGATACCGCTCACCAGCGCCGGCCGGTTCACACAGCAATAGGGGATGTCCGCGCCGATGGCCGCGCCAAAGGCATATAGATTCCCGCCGGCCAGGGGCAGCTCCCACAATGCCGTAAGCCCGCGCAGCGCCGCCGCCGCATCGGCCGAGCCGCCGGCGAGCCCCGCCTGCATCGGAATCCGCTTGGTCAGATGCATCCTGGCGCCCCGGGTGACGCCAAAGGTCTTTTGCAGCCGCCTGGCGACCCGCATGATCAAATTGTCGTCCCCGGCGGGCACCGCGGCATTCTCGCAGCTCAGCGAGAGCTCAGGCGCCGGCGAAAGCGTCAGCACGTCGCAATGGTCCGCCGAAAAATTGACCATGCGCATCAGATGGTAGCCGTCGGCGCGCTGGCCCGTTACCTGCAGGGCCAAGTTGATTTTGGCCGGTGCTTCGATTGTTATCATAAATCACTCCGTACGCATAATGATACTGTATACAAGTATAACACAAGCATTTGAGAAAACAAGCCGCCCAAATGCTTTTTTCAGCGGCGTCGGCGCCGCGCTTTTATCAATTTCGAACCGTTTTCGGCCGCACGCCAAGATTCATCCTTTATTTTTCGCGCTTTTTCTTCTATAATTTTAACCATAGCCATCAACGCGTGATGATTTTTATTTTTTCGGAGGGAGGCCCGAATGAGCATTCATTTCAAAAACGACTGGGAAACGCCGCTGCAGGAAGAATTCCAGAAAGACTACTACCGCCGGCTGCACCAGTTTTTGCTGCGCGAATACCGCACCCAAACTATTTATCCCAATATGTACGATATTTTTAACGCCTTTCACTACACGGCCTATCAGGACACCAAGGTCTGCATCATCGGCCAGGACCCCTATCACGGCCCGGGCCAAGCCCACGGCCTGTGCTTTTCGGTGAAGCCCGACGTGGCCGTCCCGCCGTCGCTGCGCAATATTTATCAGGAGCTTCACGACGACCTCGGCTGCCCGGTGCCCAATCATGGCTGCCTCGTCCACTGGACAAAAGAAGGGGTGCTCCTGCTCAACGCGGTGCTCACCGTGCGCGCCAGTCAGGCGGCGTCCCACCGCGGCCGGGGATGGGAAACCTTCACCGACCAGGCGATCCGCCTGCTCAACGCCCGGGAAAAACCGGTGGTGTTCATTCTCTGGGGGGCCTTCGCCCAGTCCAAGAGCCCGATGATCACCGCGCCCCAGCACCTGATCATCAAGTCGCCGCACCCGAGCCCCCTTTCGGCCAGCCGGGGCTTTTTCGGCAGTCGGCCGTTCTCCCGGTGCAATCAGTTTTTGGATCAGGTGGGCATCGCGCCGGTCGATTGGGCCATTCCGCCCATTGCGGACCGCACGGCCGCCGCCCGAGCCATGGCCCACACCCAGGGATAGCCCATGGATCACCAAATCCTCGTCGCCATTTCGCATCTGGCCTGTCCGCCCCTGGATGTCTTCTTTAAAAGCATGACCTTTCTGGGCAACGGCGGCCTGATCTGGCTCTTGCTGATTCTTTGCCTGTCCGGTTATCGCCGGACGCGGCCAACGGCCTGGATCGTGTGCATTTCCCTGATCGCGGCAGCGCTGATCACCGTCTGGGGGCTCAAACCGCTCTTTATGCGGATGCGGCCCTATCTTCGCTATCATTTTCCCATCATTATTGCGGCGCCGACGGGCACCTCGTTTCCGTCGGGGCACGCCGCGTCTTCCTTTGCCGCAGCCTGGGCCTGCTTCCGCCTGTATCACAAACGCCATCCGCGATGCTGTGCGGCGCTGCTGATGCTGGCCGGCGCCATCGCCTTCTCCCGGCTTTATCTTTATGTGCATTATCCCAGCGATGTCCTCGCCGGCTCGCTCTTGGGCATCGCCGTCGCCGAGGCCTGTGTGCGGCTGGCTGACCGCCATGCTTTTTCACGCAAAAAGGACACCCCCGCTTTTTGATCGGGGGGCGTCCTGCTGCCGTTTCTATCGCCATGTTGTTTAAAGGGGCTTTTATGATTAAAAAAGGGTTTTACAGCCGGCGCACGACCGGCGATCTCACCATTTTACTTCTGGGGCTGGAGCTGGCGCGCCACCTGGGATTTGCGGCGGGGTTCTTTCCCTACGCCGCGCTCTGGGGTCCCCCGCTCACCACCGAGCCGTCCCTGCACGCCGCGGAGGGCGGGCTGATGTTTTGCCTGCTGCTGGCGATGGCCGCCTGCTTTAGGCTGGGGCATCACCGCTTTCTCCGCCGGGATGGCGGAGGTCGGCCGCGGTTTGTCCCTCTGGGTCGCCGCCTTTGGTCCGGCTACGCCGTGCTGATTTTCGGCGCGTTGCTCACCCTGGGCTATTGGCGCTGCAATCCCCTCGCCCTGCGCCTGATCACCGGCTGCGGCGGGGTGGTATTTTTGCTGCTCGCCCTGCGGCTGCTCCGGCTGGTCCGCCGCGACAGCCTCCGCGCCCAAAAGGCCCTCGCGCGTCGAAACGAGCCAAGGGATCCAGCCGTCACGGCCGATGGTCGCCGGCCAGCGCCGCCGTCGCCGCGTCGATCTGGGCATCCGTCAGAAGGGCCGGCGCCCCCTCCGCCCGGCGGCCGTCCAGATCCACGACGGCCGCATCCGCCGCGCCCACCGCGTCGTAAGGAAGGCCGCTGGGACTGATCGCCGTCAGTCCACTGGCCGGACCGCAAAGGCTGACGTTGCCGAAGGTCCCGGTGACCAGCCCCGCTTCCCGCAGTTTGCGGCCGAAGACCGCCACCTGTTCTCTTTCCGATTTCAATCGCATGGTTTTCCTCTTTCCTGTTTTAATCGACCGCTTTGTTTGTCTTCGCACCGGTGCGCCGGCGGTGCCCGGCGATTTTTTTTATATCAGGATCTGCCCGCCCGCGCGAAAAATTCTCGTGAAATTTTGACGGGAGGGGTTATCAAAGGCGGACAAAAAGTTTACAATGGCATCAAATTTGAACCTGAATTGGAGGATACAAAATGGCAACAGGCATTTTAATTGTTTCGCACAGCGAAAAACTGGCAGAAGGCATTATCGAGTTGATTTCCGAAATGGCGAACGACACGGTCGTCATCAAACAGGCCGGCGGCACCGAAGACGGCCGCCTCGGCACCGACGCCGTGCGCGTTCAGGCCGCGATCGAATCCATGGCGGACTGCAGCGCCATCCTGATCTACTGCGACCTCGGCAGCTCCATCATCAGCTCCGAAATGGCCATCGAGATGCTTGAAGACGACGCGCTGCGCGAAAAAGTGCAAATTGTCGACTGTCCCATTGTCGAAGGGGCTTTCACCGGCGTGGTGCAGGCTTCCATCACCGAGGACGCGGCGGAAATCGTCGCCGTTTCCGAACAGGCCAGAGACCTGCGCAAGCAGAGCTAAATCCCCGGACATGCAAAAGAGCCGGCCTCAACCGAGACCGGCTCTTTTTGCGTCTTGACCGTCAGCCCAGGGCCACATCCAGGGCGAGCATCACCGTAAAACCCAGCGCAAAGCACAAGGTGCCGACGTTGGAATGCCTGCCCTGCGACATTTCGGGGATCAGCTCCTCCACCACCACATAAATCATGGCCCCGGCGGCAAAGCTCAGCAGATAGGGCAGCACCGGTACGATTAGCCCCGCCGCCAAAATGGTGAGCGCCCCGCCGACGGGCTCCACCGCGCCGGAGAGCGCGCCCGCCGCAAAGGCCCTGCCCCGGCGGTGCATACCGCCGGTTGCCAGCGGCATCGAAATGATCGCCCCTTCCGGGAAGTTCTGGATGGCGATCCCCAGCGACAGGGCCAGCGCCCCCGACGCGGTGATGTGGGCGCTGCCGGCGAGCCAGCCGGCATAAACCACGCCGACGGCCATCCCCTCGGGGATGTTGTGCAGCGTGACCGCCAGCACCAGCATCGTCGAGCGCGTCAAATGGCTGGCCGGCCCCTCCGCCTCTTCCGAAAAGCGGTGCAGATGGGGAATCACGTGGTCCAAAAACAGCAGGAATAAAATCCCGATCCAAAAGCCGGCCACCGCCGGCACGAAGGACCACTTGCCCCAGGCCGCCGACTGCTCGATGGCCGGGATGAGCAGGCTCCACACGGAGGCCGCCACCATCACTCCCGCCGCAAATCCGGTCAGCGCTTTGTCGACGCGTTCCTTGAGCGCGCCCCGCATAAAAAACACGCAGGTGGCCCCGGCCGTCGTCCCGATAAAGGGAATCGCCAGGCCCTGCACCACGGTTCCATTCACTGTGTTCACCTCTTAACTGCTTTCGTGATCGGCTGCCATTAAAAAAACCGATGACCGAAGCCATCGGATTCGCATCCATCAACATGGCGGAGAGGGAGGGATTCGAACCCTCGATACGCTTAATCACGTATACACGCTTTCCAGGCGTGCTCCTTCAGCCAGCTCAGACACCTCTCCATCTCAACCGCCCTCCCAGGCAATCTTTCTTTTTGAATGCTTTAACAGTATAGCGAAGCGGCAAACCTTTGTCAAGGTATTTTTACGTCCGTTTATGTGCGCCCGTTGACGCGGAATTTTAGGTGAATTTGCAATCCCGCGGGCAATTTGCGCCAATCTGTGCTATGATAAAAAACAAAGGAGTTGCCATGTTACACATTCTCGGATCGGCCGCCGCGCTCAAGGCTTATTTGCTGAACTTCGGCCCGTGGACACCATTGGTTTATTTTTTGCTGCAGACCGCCCAGGTCGTCGCCGCCCCGATTCCCGGCGGCGTGACCACCGTCATCGGCGGCGCGCTCTTCGGCTGGTATAAGGGCTTTCTCCTCAGCGGCAGCGCGGCCATGCTCGGCTCGTTTCTCGCCTTCGGCCTGGGCAGAAAACTGGGCCGTCCCTTCGTGATGCGCTTTCGCGACCGGAAATGGGTCGCCCGCCTCGAGGCGCTGGAAGAAGACAAGCTCGACCGCTTTTTATTTTTTCTGTTTCTTTGTCCGGGCTTCCCCGACGACTTTATCTGTCTGGCGTCCGGGGTGACCAAAATTACTTTCCGGCGCTTCGCCTGGATCTGCATCGTCGGCCGGCTGCCCGGCTTCTTTCTGATCGCCCTGATCGGCGCCGGCATCATGAAAAACGATCCGGTGCAGCTCGCCCTGCTGCTCGCGGCCTACGGCGGCCTGACCCTGGCTCTTTATTATCTGCAAAAACGAGTTACCGCGGCCATCGACCGCCGACGGCCCCATCCTGATGCTTCCCAAGAAAGGAGCTCCCCATGAAAATCATTCTCGACGTTGATACCACCCCCCGCGCTGCCCGCAACATCTGCGACACCATCGCTCAGCAATTCGGGCTTTCCCTCGTCTCGGTTTCCGATATCGACCGCGACGCCGGGGATCCCCGGGAGCGCACGGATCGCATCCTCGAGGCGCTCACCCGAAACGATATTGTCGTCACCGACGACTATACCCTCGCCGACCGGATTTACGAGCACGCCATGGCCACCGTCAGCCCCAAGGGCTTTGTCTTCACGGCGGCCAACATGGACGAGCTGCTTTACGAGCGCTATCTCAAAAATAAAAAGGCGGCCGAGGCCCCTGCGCCGGCCCTTTCCAAGCGCGGCCTGGCCCGCAGGGCCCGCGCCGAGGAGCGGGCCTTCACCTCGCTGATGCTCGATTTGATCACGCCGGTTTCCAAGGAGTTATAGCGCCGCATGGCCGAAGCAGACGTCCCGCCCGGGGCGTCTTTTTTGATGCGCCGGCGCCCGTCACGCGGATTTAATGAATTAAATCCCACCGGAAAACCGCCCCGAGGTTATCCCCTCGCGTCCCCGGCCGGCTTTTGATATAACTTCATCAGCGCGCCAGGAGTTTTTGATATGATGCGGCGCGAGACAGCCAAGCGCGGCAAAGCCGCAGCTGCAAAACGGCGTCCACATCTTCCCCGCAAGATCCGATGCGGCCGGTGCGGCTGCCGGTACGGACCGAAGGTCTGGCACTCCAACGATTGATAGAGAAAGGCGATCTGGCAGTGCAGCCACAAATCCGGCGGCGGCAAGCAGGCACTTCCACACCGCGCTTGACCGGGGAACAACTGCAGGATATACTTCTGTCCGCGGCAAATAAGCTGTTGGCGACAAAGGAAGCGGTTATCACAAACACCAAGGAAATGACGAAGCTCCTCTTCAACACGAAAGAGCTGGAAGCTGAACACAAACGACGCTCAGGTCATCTCCGACGCGGTACGGAACAGCATCGAGAAGAATGCGCACACTGCATTAACCAAAAGCCTATCAGAAAAAATACGGTGATCTGACCGCCCGGTACGAAACTACCAAGACTCGCCTTGAAAGTTGAACGGCCCAATCAATTCCCATAAAGGCAGCAGCTACGTGGATTTCCCCAAAACCTTCAGGAAGGAGCCGGATTCCCTAACAGAATTCAGCCTCGATGCCTTCAATGGACTGGTCGCCTTCATCACGGTCTACAGCGACAAGGACATCCGGGTAACCTTCCGCACCTCGCTGTAACAAACGACTCCGGAAGGCAGGCTATCGTTTATTTGTATCCAAATTTTGAGTCTTGTTTTCTGTCGCCGTGTCTAATTTGATACAGCATAACGGAGCGGAATTTTTACCCTTTAACGATGAACATCCCCGTGTGCATTTTTGCACACCCCTCATAACGATATGGTATTCATCGTTACGGCGTATGAATTGCGGTTTTATCGCTGTTTGTACGTGCATTCTTCTCCTTGCGAAACTGGAAAAACACTATTCCTTAATGTTACCCTTACGGATGTTTTCTTGAATCATCTGATCCGTCACTCATACAGGCGTTCTGAACCGAGCCTCGTCTTGCTTTGTCTCCCGTAAACCTGCTCTGCCGTGACACCATGCTCTCTCCAGTCACCACCGTCATTGCTGTTATTCAGGATCAACGGCTGCAGATTGTCCATCGCATGGGCAAAGCGGGATTCCGAAGTCTGTCCGGCTTCAAATTCATCGACCAGCGAGATCAGTTCATCCCGCTGGTCGTCCGGAAGCAAAGAAAATATCCTTGCTTTCGCAGCATCTTCTCTGGCTTTCTGTGTTTTCAGACTTTCAGCGTCATAAGCGTAGGTATCTCCGGCATCGATCTCAACGACATCGTGTATCAGGCACATGAGCATCACTTTTGCGATATCCACCGGTTCGTTGGAATATTCCCGCAGAAGATAAGCCATGATGGACATATGCCATGCGTGTTCCGCATCGTTCTCATTTCTTCCGTGGTCTGACAGATGCGTCTGACGGAAGATATTCTTTGTCGATCTCAAGCGCAAAAGCAAGCCGTTTTTTAATCTCTCGTCCATCACTTTGCTCCGATATAATAAAATCCGTTGGATTTATGACCGTTCATCGTGGTGAAGGTCAGATGTTCAAATTCCTTCCGGCTGAAATCACCCAACAGTTCCTTTATCCAGTCTTCCGAATGATGGCACTGCGCCTTCCGGCAGTTCAGACGCGCCGTACACGCCCAGCTGCTTCTCATACTTTTTATACCTTGTGATATTCCTTTCATCCGTATTGAGCAAAAAATCATTCACATAGAGAATACCGTCCGGTTTTAATATTCTACGAATTTCAGCGATAAGCTTTTTCTGGCCTTCGTTTCTTACGATGCAGGTCAGCACAGCAAACAGAATCACCGCGTCAACGCTGTTATCCGATAACGCGATGGTATCGTCTCCTTTGACGCGCAGATCAACAAGCTCCGGAAATTGCCTGTGTCCGCGCCTGATCATCTCTGCAGAAAAATCAAAGCCGATGAGATGCTGATACCCTAACCGATGCAGCTCATCAAGGGTTCTTCCGTAGCCGCCGCCGACATCTACGACGAGGGCGTTTTTATCCACATACTTTGAAAAAGCCTCTGCCTGAAAAGGTGCCGTGAATTCTTTCTTCTCTGAAACGCTGTCCCAATAAGCTCTCTCTTCCATTGTTGATTCTTCTTTTCATAAATGATCCCTGCGCATTTGGTGTAAAGGTGTGTGCATTCTATTTCGCATTCCGGGAAAATGCGATATGTCCTGATTCTCACCGGTTTCTTCTAAAGCCATTCTCATCCACATACTCCGGGTGTTCCTTTGCATACAGTTCCTCATCTCCGACAAAGCTGTAGTCGCATTTATCGCTAAATGCCAGGGTTTCCGGCCTTATCAGTTTTATCCGCATACAGGCCATTGCCGGATAATCCGCGTTGCACATGGCGGGCATAGCCTCTTCCAGATGAAACTTTTTGGCAAAATCGACGATTGGGCAGGTGCCGAATTCATAGTGTATCGGTTTATTCTTGTCAAACGGGTAGAGCTTCATTACAAAATCTTGGTATTGATCGCCGCTTTTTTTCGCGCTTGTAAACGACTTGTACAGGATCTTCTTTATAAAAGCCCTGTTCCCGTTCGCGATCCTGAGCTTGCTGAGTGCTTTGAATGTTGAGAGAACCAGATTCGTCTCCATTTCTTCCAGTTCCGAAACGGAGATCACATCCTTGCAGACGGAATACAGGCATAGGAGCGCAATGCTGTCGAATGTGCCGCCGGCTCCTTTATTGCGGAAGTTTTTCTCCCCGCCGAGATCCTCGTCCCACGCATTCAGATATTCCGCATAACGGTTTTGGAATGTTTCAAAAACCTCATCCACCTGCTCTTCCGGATAATGCGCGGCGATATGCTTTATGATCTCCTCCCGGCAGGCCTTCGTATAAACCGCATGGCGGGTTCGGTCTATCTTCGGTTCATTTTCCTTCATATTTGATATGTTCCTTTGCCGGTTCTCCTGTATAGGCATCTTCCGCGCTGTTTCGGAAGTCCTGTTTCTCTAGCCACACTTGCTCTTCACCATTTTCAGGAAGGTCGATACGCTCGATTTTAAAAACAACCGGTCTTGTTCCGTCATTGCAGCAGGCGATCATCATACGCTCGTCATTTGTCCAGCCGTGCATGATGGAGCCGCCCTGCAGCGCCGCATAGATATATCTGCTGATGGCGTCCCACGCCTCCGCGCAGAACGGCATCTTCGGACCGCCGGCGGTAGTATCGAGATCGCCGCTGCCCTTAATGAGCGAATTCAGACCGGTGTGCCAGAAGTCATCCTTATCCTCGTTTCTGTCGAACAGATACACATCGCCTTCATGATAACAGGGACATGGCCCTGATTTCGGATCGGCAAGATATTGCTCCTGAAAATCCGCGAAGCATTTTGTCGCCAGCACTGTCACTTTGCATTGGTGTTTCATTTTGCAACCCCGCTTTCTTCCCGTTTCACATAAGTCAGCTCTACATCGTAGCCGAGAACTTCGAGCATCTGCACAAAAGTCTTATTCACGATGGAGTCGCCTTTCTTGATGAGCCGATTCACATACTGGCCCGTTGTGCCGACTGCTTCTCCGAGTTTCGCCTGCGTCATTCCGGCTTCGATGCATTTCACCTTGACATCGACTTCAAAATTATTTTTGACCATATTTCAATCCCTCTGTTGTTTCTAATGACATTTTTGTCGGTTTATTACACTCACAATGTTATTTATTATAATATGGATTTATAAGCTTTTCTACCCCGCAGCAAAAAGACACCCGACCGCAGCCGAGTGTCTGAATTTCCGTATTCGGTTATGCCTGTATCTCCGTGCCGTCCCGGAAAGTGACCGTGATTGCCTTGTCCCTGCCCGCCGTGACATACTCGACCATGCCGCCCCAAAGGCTGCCGTCAAAGTCGCGAATGGTTCCTCCCCGGTTTTTGAGTACCTTGATGAAACTCACCAGCCGTTCGCTCTGCGCTTCCTTTGCGGAGATGGCGGCCACCACCTCATCGTATCGAGCCTTGGCTTCCTCATACCGCTTGACCGGCCCGTCGTAGCGTTTCTGGTACTCTTCTTGGCCCTGCGCAACGTGGGCGTTCTCCGCCACGATGTTCTACGTCATTTCCACAAGCGGCACCACTTCTTCCTCCAGCTTGTCCTTTTCTTCCTGCAAGGCACCAATGACACATAAGCCGGATGATCCCTGTAGTCTCTCGTCACAAAAAAAAGCTGCCGGCGGTGATCCTCTCGCGCGCCGGCAGCGCGTTTTGATAGACCTCCGCGAGGGTTTTCGGCGGCACCGGACAGCGTCCGAAGATCCATTCGCAGGTCAGGCTCGCCGTGCCGAGGCAGTAAATCCGGATATACATCTCGGTCTTTTCGTCTAAGGCTTTTTCCGGATATGCTTTTTCAGCGCCTCATCGTTGATCTCCGTCATGCGGCGGATAAACGCGTCCTGCCCGCCGGTATGCAAAAACAGATTCGCAAGGCAGCTTCGCTCCGCCTGAAACCACCTCGCCCCGGCCAAAAGCGTCTGCTCCCAGGTGAAATCGCCGCCGATCTGCCCCATGATGGCCGCCGCCCCGCGGGTGTAATCCCAGACAATCAGATCGTATTTATCCTTAAACTGACGATAAAAGGCCGCCGGTGAATAACCGCAGTTATCTGTGATCTCCTTAATCGTGATTTTATCCGCAGCTTTCTGCGCCGACAGCTCCCGGAAGGATTCCGCCAAAATCTCTTTGGTCGTTTTGCGTTTCACACAACCCTCTCTTGCTGCGTCCCGCACCGGATCAAAGGCAAGACAGCCGGTTAAATATCGGGCGCCGTCAGCCGCAGACTTCCCGGGAAGGGACTGCGCGTTTGTTTTTATTTCTGTCGTTCCCGCGTCGATCTTGATTTTTATGATAGCACAAAAACCACCCGCTTTGCAGAGGGCTCGTCTGACGGCTTTTGCCGCAAAGGCAATCTCGCATCTCGCCGGCCGCCGTCCGCCGAGGAGGCTGCTGAGCATTTCGCACCGGCTGTCCGTCGTAAAACAGGGAAAAGACCGAAGCCAAAAGCAAAAACCCCAGGAGTAAAACCACTTCCAACAACGATTTAATCAATTTGCGTCTCATATCGGCCACCCTTTCTGTTCAGTCTGCCGCCGATGCGAACCATCGACGCACCGGTGATTGATCTTAGGATAGCGCATTTTGTTAGATTCGTCAAACTATTTTTATATTTTCTGTTTCCTTCCCGGGCATACTTGGCCGGACCGACTGATTCCGGTCGGATTCGCATTTGTCACTCGTTGAATCGGGCCGCCGCCTGCCGGTCGGCGGTCTCGCTCGCAATTTCTCGGCGGATGCCGCCGCGGGAAACGAATCCCGCACAAAAACCGTCCGCCTTGCGAAATTTTCACCTTCGGGTATAATAAATCATAAAACCGACCGGCTTACCGTGATTGCTCATGCGGCAAGCCGGCGAATCGAGGTGACTCATGAAAATTTCAACCAAGGGCCGCTATGCCCTGCGGATGATGCTCGACCTGGCCTATCATCAGGACGAGGGCTACATCGCCCTCAAAGACATTGCCCGCCGCCAGGACATCTCCAAAAAATACCTGGAGCAAATCGTCTCGCTGATGCGCGGCCCGGACATCCTGGCCACCAGCCGCGGCTACAGGGGCGGCTACCGCCTGGCCCGCCCGCCAAGGGACTACACCGTCGGCGAGATTCTGCGCCTGACGGAAGGGTCGCTCGCACCGGTGGCCTGCCTGGAGGAGGGCGCCGACGAATGCCCCCGGGCGGCCAGCTGTGAAACCCTGCCCGTCTGGCAGGGGCTTTACACCCGCATCACCGACTATCTCGACAGCCTGACCCTGCAGGACATCATCGACCATACCTGGGAAAACGCCCCGCTGGACTTTGTGATTTAACACCGCTCTGAAAGGAAGCTCATGACCCGTTTTGACTTTACCACCCCTATCGACCGCCGGGGCAGCGGCGCCATCAAATACGGCCCGCACCCCAAATTCCCCGACGCCGACCTACTGCCCTTCTGGGTGGCGGATATGGATTTTGCCGTCGCCCCCGCCGTCCGGGACGCTTTGCAAGCCAAACTCAACCACGGCATCTTCGGCTACGAGGGCATCAGCGATGCCTATCGCGACGCCGTCACCGGCTGGTTTGCCCGCCGCTTCGGCTGGCAGCCGGACCCGAAGAGCCTGACCACCACGCCGGGGATCGTCTTCGCCGTGGCCACCGCCATCCGCGCCTTCACGGATCCGGGAGAGGCCGTGCTGATTCAAAACCCGGTGTATTTCCCCTTCGCGGGGCTGGTGAAAAAAAACGGGCGCAAACTCGTCGAGACCACCCTGGCGCTCAAAGACGGGCATTACGCCATCGACTTCGCCGAATTTGAGCGTCAGATCGCCGAAAACGACGTCCGCCTTTTCGTGCTCTGCTCGCCCCACAACCCCACGGGCCGCGTCTGGACCCGGAAGGAGCTCGCCCGGATGGCCGCCATCTGCGCCGACCATGACGTGATCGTCTTTGCCGACGAGATCCACTGCGATTTTGTCTATCCCGGCCACCGCCACACGCCCTTTGCAAGCCTTTCCCCCGAGGCCGCGGCCATCGCCGTCGTCGGCACCGCCCCCTCCAAAACCTTCAACCTCGCCGGGCTTCAGGGCTCGAATCTCTTTATCGCGGACCCATCCCTGCGCCGCCGCTACCGGAATGCGCTTGCTGCCCAGGGCTTCGGCGCGCCGAATAACCTGGCGATGGCCGCCACCGTCGCCGCCTATAACGCGGGCGAGCCCTGGCTCACCGAGCTGCTCGCCCACCTGGCCGAAAACATCGCCGCCCTGCGGGAGGCCCTCGCGGACACGCCCATCCGCCTGACCTGCCCCGAGGGCACCTATTTGATGTGGCTTGACTGCCGGGCCCTGGGCCTTGCCGACGACGCCCTCGAGGCGTTCTTTGCGGAAGGCGCCGGGCTCTGGCTCAACGCCGGGATAACCTTCGGCAGCGCGGGATCGGGCTTTATGCGCATGAACCTGGCCTGCCCCCGGGCCACCTTGGATGCCGGCCTCGCAAGGCTTAAGGCGGCGCTTAAGCGGCGGGGGAAGTAACCTCTGCGATTTGTATTTTTAAGATTATGAGGTAAAAAAATGTCCACCACCCCTCCCGCACACGCTTTTATTTCTATTGTTGTCCCCTGCTTTAACGAAGAAGCGGCCATTCCCTATTTCTATCGGGAGATCGCCAACGTATTTCAAACTTTACCAAATCCTTACGAAATCATTTTTGTCAATGATGGTTCCAAAGATCAGACACTTTCTGTTATTCAAGGGTTATCCGCTCACGATGATCACATCTTTTATCTTTCCTTTTCAAAAAATTTTGGGAAAGAAGCCGCCATGTTGGCCGGATTTTCAAATGCGCATGGTGACTACATCGCCGTGATGGATGCCGATTTGCAGGATCCCCCTGCTTTAATCAAAAAAATGATTGTTATTTTAGATGCCGGACAATACGATTGTGTTGCCACGCGTCGGCAAGACCGAAAAGGCGAGCCGCCCATTCGCAGCTGGTTTGCCAGAAGATTTTACAGGCTCACCCGGAAAATCACGGACGTTGCCATGGTTGACGGCGCCAGAGATTTTCGGATGATGAAGCGCAAAGTCCTGGATGCCATTGTGGCCTTGCCCGAAACCAATCGCTTTTCTAAAGGTCTTTTTGAATGGGTTGGCTTTAACACATACTGGATTGCCTACGACAATGTGGAGCGCGTCGCCGGCGCCACCAAATGGCATTTTGGATCTCTTTTCAAATATGCCCTTGATGGGATTATTAATTTTTCTCAGGCTCCCCTCGTGATCGCGTCCTGGATCGGCGTCGCGATGACCGGGATTTCATTGATTTCACTTATTTTGATCATTATCAGACAACTGCTCTACGACAACCCCGTCGCCGGATGGGCATCTACCGTTTGCATCATTATTTTTATCGGCGGAATCCAGTTGTTTTGCATGGGTATTCTCGGCCAATATATTGCTAAGATCTATCTTGAGGCCAAACATCGCCCCATTTATATTGTGTCCGACACCAATATTCCAAATGCCAATAAAATCAAATAAAACTGACGAAAGTGATCTCAAACCATGAAACGATCTTCCAAACAGGGTTTAACCGATTGGCGAATCCGAAACCTGATTTTTATGCTGCTCTCAATCCTGCCGGTTCTGCCTTTTTTAATGCTGCAGGCTTTTCCCATCGGCTTGGATGGCTGGTTCCATTTATCCCGTTTATATGAAATTGAGCAAAACATACACATGGGCAAATATATCCCTGATGTCTGTTTTCATACTTTTAATCATCAAGGCTACGGTGTCCATTTCTTTTATCCTTACTTTCTAAACGATCCCGCCGCGCTTCTGTGGCATTTGACAGGCCGGCCCGTCACGGCGGTGCTGTTGTTTAACGCCGCGATTCACTGGATTGGGCTTGCGATTGCTTATGATACCTATCTGACATGGCAGGGTAAGCCGCTTCCCGCTTTTATTTTTGCCATCCTCTATATTTTTGGAGTGAGCGGGTTTAACATCAATCTTCTGAAGCTAACCATGTACAATCAATACATGGCTTTTATCTGGCTCCCGTGGGTGATGATGGGGATTTCCCAATTGATCTGCGGCAACCATCAAAAATGGATGAAACGTGCCGTCCTTGGCGTCACGCTGCTCACGCTGACACATGTCTTAACGTTATTTTTCTGCATGGTTTATGCCGCCGTTCTTTTTTTATCCGCGCTCATGCGAAGGCAAATCACCCGGGCGCGCGTGATCTGCTGGGTTAAAGCGATTCTCATTTTGATCCCGGCCACCGCCATTTTTACCTTCCCGATGCTGGAACAGCGAATGGCCAACGCATGGCTGAAGGTGCCCGCTCAAAATTTAAAATACCGCCATCAACTCAGTTATAGCCTGCGCGATGGCAGTGGCCTTTTCACCAAATGGAACGGTGCCCTCAATTTTTCAAACATTCTTTTTTTATTGTTGATCATCGTAGTGATTCTGCTGATTTATGACCATCTGCTTGATCGAACCCTCTTCAAATGCGCTATCGGCATGGGCACGATCTTGGTCTTGCAAAGCCATTTGATCCCATGGAATGTGCTGGATCATCTTGCCCTCATCGATATGATCCAAATGCTTTGGCGTTTAGACGGCCTCTTTTATTTATTCGCGGCTTTTGCAATCGCCTATGGTTTTCAAAAATTGTGGGCTGCAAAATCACCCTCCTTAGGCCCAAAACCCTTCATCATCATGACCGCCGCCTTATATCTCGTTTTTGCCAGTCAAAATTTTTATCCCGTTAAAGATATCCTTCATCGGGCGCATGCCGGCAACCCGGCCGGCCGCACTCAAACGGTCACGCCCGTCACTTTGTCCGATGCGCTGAGTCACCCTTCTTTTTCGGAGAATGAAAAACTGGAGCGCGTTTATCTTGTCAACGGCTTCTACGACTATCGGGCCAAAGGGCAAGTCGTCGGCGACCAGACGCGGGGCATCCTCCATGCGGGGGATTTCCAAATTGAAAACCACCGATCTTTATATCCGAATCCCCATGCGCCGGCCGATCAGAAAATACAAACCAATCTATTGATCGAAAATGCCATTTTAATCGACGGCAAACGGGCCCTGCACCATTTCTCGCAGCGTGGTCAAGCCTTTTATATCCGAAAGCTGCCCAAAGGAAGCCATATGATCCAAACCCCGATCACCTATCTTCGCGGCTTTAAGGCTTTTGACGAAAACGGCAAGGTGTTACGCGTGCAAAAAAATGCAACAGGATTTTTAGCCATCCCGTCAAAGGGAACCGGCCGAATCAAAATCACTTACGAAAAAACCACCCTTCACAAAATAGCAATCGGTTTATCCATGCTCACATGGGTAATGGTTGCCAGCACCTTTTTATTTCGCAAAAAAGCCACCCCTTAACAAAAAAAGCCAGCCGATTATTGATTGTAATCAGCTGGCTTTTGTTTTGACCGAAATCAGCAGCCGCTGCCGTCGAGGCTACAGGCCTGCCCGGCAAGCGGCGCGTCCTGCGGCCGCGGAGCGATGCCCACATCTTCTTTGTTCAGGGTGATGCTGCCGTCTTCGCGCACGAAGCAGGGCACCCCGGCGCGGCCGGCGGCCTTGGCCTCATTAAAGGCCGGATCATTGTCCCGCAGCTTGAGGAAGGCCTTGAAGTTGCCGATATTTTCGCCCACATTCACATAGTGAAATTCGGGGTTCCCCTGCACCTGGGTCTTCACGTATTCGCAGTCCGGGCAGCCGGTGACGCCATAAAAAGTAATCATGTCGCTTTTCCTTTCTGGATTTGCTCCTGAATCGCCGGCGGCATTCCCGCCGGTGTTAGCCGCGCTATTTAAAAGCGTTATTTTATATTGGATGCATTTAAAATACCACGTTCGGCCGGCTTTGTCAACTGCGCGTCCTGCCGCCGATGCGCGAATGTTATTCCGTCACATCCTCGTAATAATCGATGGCGAAAAACGGTTCCCCGCCTGGACCGGGCCGTTGGCCAGCTGCGCGAAGAAGATATTCCGCCCGCCTTCGATCATTTTGCCGCCCACCTTCATGGTGCCGCCGACCGCCGTCTGCCAGAAGGGCATATAAAACACATGGTGCAGCCCGAAGGGAATGAGCGCCCGCTCGATGGCCCCGAAGGCCAGCGTTCCCAGGGGGCCAGAGGCCGCCGCCAGCACGCCGAGGGCGTTGATGCCCGCAGAGATGGGCGGCCACGCGAAATAAAAGGCGATGCCCACAAAGGTGTACACCAGCGTCGAAATGATGGGCACAAAGCGGCTGCCGCCGAAAAAGGAAATCGCGTTGGGCAGCTCGATTTTATAAAACCGGTTGTGGAGCGCCGCCACCCCCGAGGCCCACGATGATCCCGCCGAACACCCCCCATCTGCAGCGAGGTAATGCCCAGCGTCCGGGTGATGGCCCCCGGCAGGATATGTGCGCTCTTGAGGAGCTTGCCGTCGGCGTCGATCTGCCCCGTGATGCGCAGCATGCCGTTGATGGCCGTGTTCATCGCGATATAGCCGATCAGCCCCGCCAGCACCGAGACCTTCTTTTCCTTTTTGGCCATGCCGATCGCGACACCCAGCGCGAACAGCACCGGCAGGTTGCCGAAAACCGCATTGCCCACCGCCAACAGAATCGCATTGAAGCCGTGCACAAAGGTGCCCGGCCCGAAAAACGCCGTCAGATGATAGGCCGCCGGGGTGGTCTCGTTGGTAAATACCGAACCGAGACCGAGCAGGATCCCCGCGATGGGCAAAAGCGCGATCGGCAGCGGCCCACCCGCTGCAAAACGCCGAAAATTTTATCTTTCACGGTTTCCTCCTTAAGGTTCCTTTACGGATATTGGTTTGACCATTTTATCGCAAATCGTTTATCATTGCAATCTTTTTCAGCCGTTGTGACCGCTCTTTTTTTCGCCGGCGTTTCAGGCGCGGCAGTGTTTAATTTTACACCTTAATTTCGGGCGTCCGCCTTGACATTTCCATTAAAACGGACTATCATAAAACATGAAGAACCAATCATTTATTATTTACGCATATATTTAACCGTTTGAATTTCGGGTCTTTGCCCATTAAAAATTTTAAAGGAGAAAATCATGTCCTGCGAACATCATCATGATCCCAAACACGCGCATGTGCCCTGCGATCATCACGATCACGCGCATCACCACGAAGACGGCTGTGGCTGCGCTCACGGTCATGTGCATCATCACGAATACCACCACAGCGATGCCTGCGGCTGCGGCCACGCCGAAGCGGTCGCCATCGATCCGGCAAGTCTTTCCGCTCACGGCATCCACTGCGGGCGCTGCGACGCGCCGATGGACGAATGCACCTGTCCGCCCCGGCCCACCACCACCAAGCTCTACCAGATCAACGGGCTGGACTGCGCGGACTGCGCGGCTAAGGTCGAGCGCGGCCTCGAACAAATCGAGGGCCTCGAGGCGGTTCAGGTGGCCTATCCGGCGGGGCTCGTGCGGGTCACGGCCCACGACCCGGACCGCTACCTGCCCGCGATGAGCCAATTGGCCGGCAAGCTCGAGCCCGGCTGCGAGATTGTTGCCCGTGACCGTTCGGTGGCCGCCGCCCGGGCCAAAGCGAGCGAAGCAAAGGAAACCGGCGTGGCCGAGTGGTTTTTCGGCGAAGGCTACGCCAAGCTTCAGCTCTTCCTCGGGGGGATCTGCTTTATCGCGGGGCTTCTTTTCGAGAAGGTGCTCGGCGCCGGGATGCCCGTGTGGCTTTCGCTTTATCTCGTTTCCTACGCCATCATCGGCCTGCCCATCGTGGCGGTGGCCGTGCGCATGCTGCTCAACGGTCAGTTTTTCGACGAGCACTTTTTGATGGCGGTGGCGACCATCGGCGCCTTTGCCATCGCCGAGTGGCCGGAAGCCGTCGGCGTCATGCTGTTTTACCGCATCGGCGAATATTTTGAAGACCGCGCCTCCGACCGCTCCCGCGATCAGATCATGGCGGCGGCGGACCTGCGCCCCGAGGTGGTAAACCGCGTGGCAGCGGACGGCAGCGTGAGCGTGATCCCCTCGGAAGACGCCCAGTCGGGGGATCTGGTGGTGGTGCGCCCAGGCGATCGCATCCCGCTGGATGGGATCATCACCGAAGGCACGTCCCGCATCGACACCTCCCCGGTGACAGGCGAGCCCGTGCCGGTGGCCGTGGCCCCGGGAAACGATGTGGTTTCCGGCTGTGTGAACACCGCCGGCACGCTCACCCTGCGGGTCACGGCACCGCTGGAAGCCTCCATGGTCACCAAGATCCTCGACTCAGTGGAAAACGCGGCAGCCACCAAGCCCCGGATGGACAGATTCATCACCCGCTTCTCCCGATATTACACCCCCTTTGTGGTGGCGGCGGCCGTCGCCGCGGCGCTGATTCCGCCGCTTTTTTTCGGCGCCTCCTGGCACCAGTGGATCTACACCGCCATGTCCTTCCTCGTCATCAGCTGCCCCTGCGCGCTGGTGCTCTCGGTGCCGCTGTCTTATTTCGCCGGCATCGGCGCGGGCTCGAAGCGCGGCATCCTCTTTAAGGGCGGACTTTCCCTCGAAGCGTTAAACAAGGTGCGCGCGGTGGTGATGGACAAAACCGGCACCATCACCGAAGGCAACTTCACCGTGCAGCAGATCGACGCCCGCGGGAATTACGACGAATCCGGGCTTTTGGCCGTCGCCTGTGCCCTCGAGGCGCGCTCGAGCCACCCCATCGCCGTCTCCATCGTCGATGCGGCCAAAGCGCGCGGCCTGAGTCCGGCCGCCGCCGAAAACGTCCGCGAAGAAGCGGGCCAGGGCATCATCGCTGAGATCGCGGGCAAGCCCTTTCTCGCCGGAAACGACAAGCTCCTCGCCGCCCAGGGCGTCGCCCTGCCGGAGGACGCCGTCCCGGCCTACGGCACGCCGGTGTATCTGGCCGAGGCCGGGCAGTTTATCGGCGCGGTGGTCATCGCCGACGCGGTGAAGGCCGATGCGGCGGGCGCCGTCGCCACCTTGAAGCAAACCGGGATCCGCACCGTGATGCTCACCGGGGACAGAGCCGAAAACGCCGAAGCGGTCGCCCGCACCACCGGCATCGACGCCGTGCGCGCGGGGCTCCTCCCCGAAGACAAGCTCGCCGCCCTGCGGGAGATCCGGCAGGACAAAGGCGGGGTGATGTTCGTCGGGGACGGCATCAACGACGCGCCGGTGCTCGCCGGGGCCGATGTGGGCGCCGCCATGGGCAGTGGGGCCGACGCCGCCATCGAGGCGGCGGACGTGGTCTTCATGAACGCCGAGCTCGCCTCGGTGCCCGCCGCCATCGCCATCGCGAAGCAAACGAACCGCGTCGCCTGGGCCAATATCGTCTTTGCCCTGGCGGTAAAGGCCATCGTGATGCTCGCCGGGCTTCTGGGCCACGCCAACATGTGGGTCGCCGTTTTCGCCGACACCGGCGTCTCGGTGCTCTGCGTGCTCAACGCCATCCGCATTCTCTACCGGCGCCGCGGCTCCGGGCGCCAGGTAGCCGCCAAGGCCGAAGCGCTTGAAACCGCCGAGGTCTGACCGTTTTTTTTAACCGCTCCGAAAGGGGCGGTTTTTTGTCGGTCGCCCTCTGTTTTCGCAGAAAACAGCCGGAAGACCGCTGAGGAGCGCGGCGGGGCGCAGCTGCGCAATTGTCAAAAGCGATCTCATCCCCTTCGCCCTCCCTCGCAGAAACGAGAACCAAATAATATTGAAAAACCATCCGATGGCAAAGACGGACCGCGAGCCGCCATTTTGCGTATGCTCCTCCTTTAAGCCAGGCTGCAGAAACGGATGCTAAGCCATGAACGTTATGCGCCTATTGGATGCTTCATCGGGCGCGTGTTTTTTTATCGGCCTCCCCGTTTTGACACGATTTGACACGAAAGGACCTTCACGTGACCAACCGTTTAACCTCTGACCGTTTTCGCCCTCTGCTTTTGATCGCTTTGATCGGCGCCGTTTATGCCGCCTCTCTCCGGCGCAAAGCGGGCTTGTGATCGTGCTCGGTGCTTTCGGGGCCACGGCCTGTCGATGCTGTGGCAGCTCTTTGCCGACGGCGTCCTCTCCGCCATTCCCCTTGTCCACAAGCTGCCCGCCCAGCTCAACCAGTCGATGGCCGCCGTGGACAGCGGCCGCTATCTCTGGACCTTCCTGGCCGCCCGTGTGCTCGGTCCCGTCGTCGAGGAGCTGATTTTCCGGGGGCTGATCTTCAACTGCCTGCGCCAGCTCTTCAAAACGCCGGTGCGGCCCGTTCTGATCTCGGCCGCCCTCTTCGGCATCTGGCACGAAAACGCGGTTCACGCCGTTTTTGCCCTGATCCTGCCCATGATCGGCGTCTATATCCATCTGTTCGCCGCGAAAAAGCCCCGCTTTCTCCCGCGGCCCGGCAAAGGCCGCCGGCATTCGCCGGAGGGTTGAGCTGCCGCTTCGAGGTCTCAAACCGGCAAGCCTTTGGTTTGCCCCCTGCCGGCCCCGGGGCGCCTCCCCATGATACAATAGGGGCATCACAAACCATCAGGAGGAAGCCATGCCCATTTTTGTCTTTATGTATATCGGCCAGGGGCTCCACCCGGCCACCCATCACGCGGAAATCCCCTCGATGACCTTCCACATGCATCTGGTCGGCGTCTCGTCCTACGCCGAGGCGGAGCAGACCGCCCGCAAGCTCGCGATGAATCCGGATCTGCGCGCCATCGAGTTGTGCCCGAGCTTCGGCACCTGCGGCGTAGCCCGGGTCAAAAAAGCGGCCGGCCCCAAAATCAACGTCGGCGTCGTGCGCTTCGATCCGAATCCCAACATGGGTCACCGATCCGGGGACGATCTGTTTTAACGGCATTTTGCCGCGCGCCAACCGGCGCTTTTTTATTTGCTCCCGGCCGCTTCTTTGTGTTACAATGGTTCAAATAATTAAAGTTAAATGGAACAGAAGCCTGGCATGAACACCGCCAAAAACTTCCGTCGTTCGGCCTTTTTGTATTATCTCGCCGCCGGCTGTTTTTATTTTGCGGCCATAATGAATTTCGTAAAGAAAAACACCGCGATGGGCTGCGTTTATCTCGCTTTGGGCTCGGCCTTTTTCTCCCTGGGCAGCGCTGCGGCACCCGCTCAGGGCCAACGCGCCGAGGATGCGGAGGATGCCGACGGCCGGGCCGAGGAACCCGAGGCGGATCGCCGATAGCCCGACGACGTTTTTTGTTTGGATGCCGCCTTCCGTCCAGAAAGGAGTCCCGATGCAGCCCATCCATATTGCCAAGGCCGGCGGCGCCGTCGTGCCGGCCATCTGCGGCGTGCCGGATGCCGCCGGGCAAATCGTCATCATGATTCACGGCTTTGAAAGCTCAAAGGCATGCGCCACCGGTCAGCTGCTCTTTCGGCGGATGGTGCCGGCGGGGCTCGGCGTCATCGCCTACGACCAGCCGGGGCACGGCAGCGCCGAGGCGCGCCGGGAGCCCCTCACCCTCGACGCCTGCTTTGAGAGCCTGGCCGCGGTGGAAAACGCCGCCGCAGAGCGATGGCCCCGCGCCCGCCCGGTGTATTTCGCCTCGAGCTTCGGGGCCTACGTCGCCCTGCTTTATGTGAGCCTGCGCCCCCATCTCGGCCGGCGGCTCTTTGTGCGCTGCGGCGCTGTCAACATGCCAACGCTCTTTCTCGGCTCCGCGCCGGATCCCGCCGCCCTCGCTCTGCTCGAAAGACAGGGCTATCTCCAGCCGAACCTCGGCATCGGCGACCCCGTTAAGGTGTCGGCCCGGATGTTTGCGGATTTTGCCGCCCACGATCTCTTCAAGCGGTTTCGCCCCGGCGAGGCGGCGGTCTGCATGGTTCACGGCGAGGCGGATCCGGTGGTGCCCGTCGCCGCGGCCCGGGCCTTTGCCGCGCGGTTCGATCTGCCCATCACCGTCTTCCCCGGAGAGAACCATTCCCTCAACGCCGACCCCGGGACGCCGGACCGCGTGGCGGATCTGGCTCTGGCGTTTTTTCGCGGCGAAGACGCCCCGGCATAAACCGGCGGTTTCCGCTCCTATCCGATCAGCTTTTGTATATAAATGAAAAGGAGGCTTTGATGCGAAAAAAAACACCCTCGCCTGGCCGCAATGTTATCGTTTATGGCCGCCGTCTGCTTTCTGACGGTCGGCATCTTCAGCCGAAATCTGCGCTATGCGCCGGAAAGCAACCGTTCGGGCGGCCTGTTTTATTTCAGGCTCTGCGCGCTGTTTGCCGTCTCGGGCATCGTGTCGCTGCTGAACTCCAAATAACCCGCCGGCCGCGTCGCTCCAGTCTTTCTTGCGCTTTATGTTTTTTGGGCGGCGCTGCTCCTTCGCCTTTGCCATGTCGGCCAAATACGCCAGGCAGGTGCGCACCGCGGTGCTCGGGGAGCCGGGCCAGGACTACATCGTCGGCGCCCGGGTCCGGGGCTTTTCCGAGCGGCAGATCCTCTGGCGCCACGTGATCCCAAACGCCATGCCCCCTGATGACGATGCTCGGCCTCTCCCTGGGGAGCCTGCTGGGCGGCACCTCCGTGGTGGAGGTGCTCTTTGCCTATCCGGGGCTGGGCAACCTCGCGGTGGAAGTCCTCGAAAACGACGATTATCCGCTGGTGCAGGGCTATGTGCTGTGGATCGCGCTGATTGACATGGTGATTAACTCCATTGTCGACATGACCTATCACCGGCCCGATCCCAGAGTGCAGCTGAGGGGATGAGACCGATGCTTTTTTAAACCGATCCCGAAAGCGGCCGGCCGGGATGCTCGGCGTGAAGGAAAACCGCCGGGGCTTTATCCTCCTGTCCGCGCTGGTGGTGCTGATCCTTCTCGTCGCGGTGCTCGCGCCGGTCATTACCCCGCAGGACCCCACCAAGACCCTGGCCTTTTTGCGCCCGGGCCCTGGGCATCCTCGCCGGCCATTTCGGCGGGGTGCTCGACGCGGTGATCATGCGCATCGCCGACATGATGATCTCCTTCCCCGGGATGGTGCTCGCCATCGCCATGGCGGGCTTCATGGGGGCGAGCATCACCAATCGGAACTCCTATTCCCCTCAGTGCAAAAAGCGCCCCCGGGGTGAAAGGGGATGATGCGCGAGTCCAGTACAAATCGGTTTTGCCGAACGTCAAAATGGCAAAAACTATCTTGCGGATTCAATAAATCGAACCCCTGCATCCTCTCGCGCCGCGTCCCACGCGGCCATGGCGTCCGCTTCGGTAATGGCCCGCAGGGGACGGCAGGGCACGCCGCCTGCGAAGGTGTTTTTGGGGATATCCCGCGTGACCACGCTGCCCGCCCCGATGACGCTGCCCGCCCCGATGCTCACCCCGGCGCAGAGGGTCACGTTCCCCGCGATCCAGCAATTGTCCCCGATGGCCACCGGCTTCGCATATTCGAGGTTGCCCGGGGTGCCGTCCGCTCGGACAAAGGCGTTGCGTTCCTGGTGGCGCATCGGGTGGACGGGCGTTAAAATGCTGACGTTCGGCCCGACAAACACATCGTCGCCGATGCTCACCGGCGCGCAGTCGAGGCAGGTGAAGCTAAAATTGATATACACGTTGCGGCCGATGGTGGTGAACCGGCCGTAGTCCAATTGAATGGGCCCCTGCAGATAGGCGCCTTCGCCGAGGCCGCCCAGCAGCCGCGCAAGGATCGCCTGACGCTTGTCGGCGTCCGTCTCCGAAAGGCCGTTGTATTCGCGGCACAAGTCGTGGGCCTGCGCCCGCATGGCCGCAAGGTCTTCCTGATCCGGGTCATAAAGCCCGCCGGCGAGCATTTTTTCTTTTTCGTTCACGATATTCTCCTTGGTTTGGCCCACGCGGATGCTTCTAACGCGTCTTTGAACGGCCGACCGAATGCTTTTTAGGGCCAATTTGCTCCCGGAGCCCTTTCAAAAAGGCGATCAGCGCCGCGTCGCAATTCGCCTTCACCACGATATAGGCCTGATTGCTGCCGATCATCAAATAAAAATGGGTGGGGGTTTCGATCACCTTGTAAAAATCTTCATAGCGGATTCGATTTTCGCCGTTGGCCGTTTTCACGACGACCCGTTCGGGCTCAAAGGCGTAGTCCACCGTCAGGTTCTGAGCGGCCTTGGTCGTGCGGTAGACCCGGCGGATATTGGCACGAACGATCAGATAAAGCAGCAGGGGATAGCCCACCCCCAGGATCAGCACGAAAAGGACAATGCCGTATTGGCCGGCCACCCAAGCGTCAATCCCCACGCCGATCAGAAACAGGAATGCGATCCCGGCGGCGATCGTTATTTTCCGCCGCCGCATCAGGGCCCAGCACATGGTTTTAAATGCCTCATAAGTCACGGTTGCCGTCGTGTGATAGGTGTTCATCTGCTTTAACCTCCATTTTAATAGAAGCATAGCATAAAACCGCAGACCGATCAACACGGGCGCGGCCCGCGCGCCGGCGGCTTGAGCCGCCCAGGCCACCGGACTTTTGTGATAAAATATCTACCGATCCAATCATTTCTATCCATCTAATCATCCAATCCATCCAATCATTTCAATCTGAGGCGCCCATTATGAAATCATTTTTAAAAAAATATCCCGGCCTGCTGCTGACCGTCGTGCTGGCGGCGGCCATCGCCTGCGCGCTGCCGCATGGTGCGCACGCCCCGGCTTATCGGCCCAAAGGGCCTGTCAAAATCGCCCTTTGCGGAGAATCCCACGGCATTTCGCCGCTGCTGGAAGAAGAGCTTGCGCTCTGGCATCAGTATTACCGTCGCGGCAGCCGGGATCTTTTTATCGAGGATGCCTATTTTACCGCGCAGGCTCTGAACCTCTGGATGCGCGCAGGGGACGACGCCATTTTGAAGCGGATCTATCGGCACTCGAAGGGATCGCCGTCCCACACGCCCGCAACGCTGGCCTTTTACCGCGGCATCAAGAAAAATGAACCGCAGACCATTTTTCACGGCACCGATGTCGGCCATCGTTACGACACCGACGGCGCCTGGTATCTGACTTATCTGAAAAATCACGGCCGGACGCATACCGAGGCGTACCGCCGGACGCTTGACAATATCCGCCAGGGAAAGCGATATTACCGCTTTGATCTGTCGTCGCCGGCCGCAGATGCCTGGCGCGAGACGCGGATGGTCGAAAACTTTGAGCGGGAATATCGATCCCTGAAAAAAAGCGGCCGTCAGCCGGTCGTCATGGGGATTTATGGCAGTTTTCACTGTGACATGCGCAATCCGGACGCGATGGCCCCTCGGCTCCGCTCGGACCTGGGTGACATTCTGTCGACCCGGGATATGACGCAGGCATTTCTGGCCGGCCGCAGCTATCGCCTCGGCTTCAGCTGGTTCGGCGCCGCCCTGCTGCTCGCGATCGCCCTGCCGAAGCTGATTCTGCGGCTGATGTGGCCGCCGGCCCCGCAGGCATCGCCCGAAAACCGCATCCTTGCGGCCATGAAGCGCATCGGAGCGGCAACAGCGGCGACCTCCGCGCTGATTTTTACCGCGTGGGATCCGGTTATCTTCCGCGGCGCCGACGGCGCTGTCGACGCGCCCGGCGACAATCTTTATCTGTTGCTCATCCTCGGGCTGCTCGTGGTCTATACGCTCTTCTGGATCCGCCGCTTCCGGAGCGCTCGCCCCCGGAAGGCGCCGTATGCCGACTTTGCCGGCTTCCCGGTCGCCGACGCAACGCTCGTGTTTTTGATGCTTCTCCTCCTGGGGATTTACGGGCGGCAACTTTTGATGGTCGCCGCGGCCGCAATCTTCGGTATCGGGGCCATCGGCCCGGCCGTGCGCCGTTCCCGTTTGTCATCAGGCTAAAGACATGCCGGTCGTCTGTCTTTTTAGTGCCGCTCGCCCCGGCAGTACCTTTGCCACGCACGTTTATCCCCGTTAAAAAGATCGTGATCCACGCCCCGGGCGTCCGTCTGCCAGATCGCCCAGAACGGCCAGCTCCGCACCGCCGGGCGCTTCACGCCGTAATGCGCCACCCAAAGCCCGAAATTTTCCCGGGCAATGGCCGCGTAGCGTCCCGTCTGCGACGCGGAGCAGTAAAACAGCGGGCGCACGCCGGTGCGCTGAAACACGCGCTTTAGCCACGCCAGCGGCCAAACCGGCCCATATCTTAACGCCGCGCCTTCAAAATCCAGCGCAAAAATCGCGTGGCCGGCGTGGTGCCCCACCAAGCTGATGAAGTGGTCCGCCTCGGCCTGCGCTGAATTGCCGTTCTCCGGCCTTGCGTAGTGATAAAATCCGTATAATTTTTTAGAATCCGGCCGCCCGTCCGTCTTGCCGTGCAGACGGTTATAGTGCGCGTCCAGCAGCGGATCCTTGTAGGTTTTGCCTTCGCTCGCCTTCATAAGCACAAAATCCTGCGCGTTTGGGTCAAACGTCCTTTGGTGATTGCTGATGTCGATGCCTTTAAACACGGGGCGTCACCTCCGGCAAGCCCTTGAGCGCCAGCGCCAGGGCGAAGAGGGCGGCAAAGCCCGCCACGATTAGCGCTTCGCGGTAGCCCGCCGGGCTCATCGGCCGGCAGGCGGCGACGTAGGCCAAAAACACCTCGGCCCAGGTGCGCGCCATGCGGACGATAGCCGCCCGCCATAAATCGAGTTGCATGGGTTTTCCTTTCTGTGAATACGTGGGGTTGAGGTCATTTGTTCGGCACGTTTTTTCCCTTGATGGTTTTGTTTTGGCGAAAGGTGCGTTGCCGAGTTGACAAATCCGCCATTGCTCTTGTTCAGCTGATCCGAACGAATGGCCGTGCCTTTTAGCGTTTGGCAAGCGCCCCGGTGTTATGATTCGTCTCTCTGCGAGGGAGGGCGAAGCAAATCAGCCATCGCCAAACGCCGGTCAGGCGGGAAGCCTGCCGTTCAAACCAATAAGCGCAGCGCCTCCATCCGAAAAGCCCGGCACGCGGCCGGGCTTCGGCGCTGTCTTGGCCGTTATGCCAGGGCGACCGGGGTCACCGTGCGGCCGACGCGGTTGGCCGCCTTCACCGCGGCGATGGGGCTGCCGTCATAGGCGAAAAGCTTGTTGGCCACCACCGTGGAAAGCGCCGCCTTGATCGCGGCATCATCCGCATCCGTCTTGTAATCCATCAGATTCAGGGTGCCGGTTTCCCCGGCTTCCGTGGTCCATTCAATCGCTAAATAATTCGTTGCTTCCATGGTTTATCCTTTCTGTTTGCATGCGCCAAAGCGCCCGTTAGCCTTCGACCAGCTGGGTGGTCTCCACCCGGGAGATGGTCTCCAGGGCCGGGGTGAGCATCAGGCCGAGGCCCTTCGCCCCGGCGACAATCTGCTCGTCGCTGATATTCGGGTTGAGGTTTGCATAGGTTTTGCTGGTGGTTTTGACGCTGCCGTTATCCTGGACGCCGTAATTCAGGCGCACTCGCAGAGACAGCGCGGTTCTTGTTGCTGTGATTGCCATTTGATTACCTGCTTTCTTGTTTTTTGATGGCAGGCCTGCCGTCGATCATGATCTTGATTTGATGATACCCCTTTCAAAACGAAGCGCAAGGGCAAGATGGGGATGCGCGCTGAAAACCGGGGCGGCTGACCCTGCCCCGCCGGCGGATTTTTTGCTTTTCTCGCGCGCGCCTTTTACCTTTATGTTTTATATTTAATAATAATGAAAGGTGGCCAATCTGGCCGGCATCGGGGGCGCGAACTGTCGGCGTCCCAGCGGCCAAAAGCAGCGCATCCCGGCCCGAACGGCCCGAACGGACAGACCGGCGGACGCTGCCGATGCGCGAAAGAAAAATTTAAGAATCGATGGGGCGCCTTCTTCCCCTTGGGGGCGTCCAAACGAAAGGGTGCGTTGCCGCATTGATCAATGCGTTGTTTCCCTTGTGGGGCTGTCCTTACGAATGGCCCGCACCTTTTCTCACAGAGAAAAACAATTGTTCCAAAGCCCGCACAAAAAAGCCGCTCTTTCGAGCGGCTTTTACCGTTTGGCCGAGCAGTCTTACGCCAGGTTGTCCTTGGCCCACTTGGCCACCACATCGCAGGATTCGGCCACGTTGGCCCCGAGCACGGCAAGTCCCGGGCCGACTTCCGCTCCCGGGCAGGCCTGCTCAAGCGCCCGGGCCGATCCCGCAAGGCCCGCCCCTTCGTGGGTCATCACCGGGAAGACGCGCTTGCCGGCAAAATCCAGGGTTTCCAGCTGGGTGAAGATCGCCATCGGATAGGTGCCCCACCAGCAGGGCCCGGCCACCACGACGTTGTCGTAGCCCGCGACGCTGTTTAGCCTGGCGGCGAGCTCCGGGCGAGCCTTGTCGCGCAGTTCCTGCTTCGCCACGTCGATGCATGCGTAATAATCCGCCGGGTAAGGCTTCACCGTTCGCACCTCAAACAAATCCGCATCCGCCGTCTGGGCGATCATCTGAGCCACGGCGGCCGTGTTGCCCTTGTCGAGCACCTTCACGCTGCCGTCCACATAATTTTCGCCGGTGCGCGAATAATAAATCACCAATGTTTTTGCCATCATCATACCTCCTGTTTGCTGTTAATGCCATTATACGCCCTCGAAGCCCCGCACACAATGAGGCGTCCTGCTTTTTTAACGCATTCGCTGTTTTGATGCCGAGGCCATCGTATCGCCGCCATCGTATCGCCGACGACAGCGTCCCGACGCGTCTGCGCGAATCCCCATCGGGGCGAGTTTGATAAAACGATATCAAATTTTCGTGGATTGCCAAAATTTTACCCTTCTTTGACAAAGTTTAAACTTATCTTGCACTTGTTTACATACAATTGTACAATATCTGTGTATTTCTTTATTTTTTCAAACAGGCCCTGGCCCATCACCCGAATCATCAAGGGCGATCGCGCCGCGCGCACCGCGGCCCCGCCGATCGTTAGAAAGGAGCCCCATGAGCAGACTGGAACTTTACACCCCCGCCGCCGCCGAGCTTGCAGTGGAGGAACTTTACAAAACGCTGGAACGCCGCATCGAGGCGAGCCCGCCGGGGATTTGCCCCGTGGATACCACCCGTGCCTTTCTGGAGCTTTGCCACGCCCAGACCTGCGGCAAATGCGTGCCCTGCCGTATCGGCCTGCTGCAGCTCAAGCATCTGCTCACCGAGGTGCTTGACGGCGAAGCCACCATGGCCACCCTCACCCTCATCGAGGAGACGGCCAGATCCATCTCGGAAACGGCGGACTGCGCCATCGGCTACGAAGCCGCCCACATGGTGTGGCGCTGCCTGCGCGAATGCCGGGACGATTTCGAGGCGCACATCAAAAGCGGGCGCTGCCACTGCATCACGGCTCAGCCGGTGCCCTGCGTCTCGCTGTGCCCCGCCCATGTGGACGTGCCGGGCTACACCGCCCTGGTGCGGGAGGGCCGCTATGCCGACGCCATCCGCCTGATCCGCAAGGACAATCCCTTCCCGGCCACCTGCGGCTATATCTGCGAGCATCCCTGCGAGGCGCGCTGCCGCCGCAACATCGTCGACGACGCGGTGAATATCTGCGGGCTCAAGCGCTTCGCCGCCGACCATGCCGGCGTGGTGCCGCCTCCGCCCTGCGCGCCGGCCACCGGCAAAAAAATCGCCGTCATCGGCGGGGGGCCGGCCGGGCTTTCCGCTGCCTATTACCTGCAGCTGATGGGCCACCAGGCCACGGTGTTTGAAATGCTGCCGGGCCTCGGGGGCATGCTGCGCTACGGCATCCCCAATTACCGCCTGCCCAAGCGCGAGCTCGAGCGCGACACCGACGCCATCCTGGCCACCGGGGTGAAGGTGCGCCACGGGGTTAAAATCGGCGAGGACCTCACCCTGGATGCGCTGCGCCGCGACTTTGACGTGACGCTGATCACCATCGGCGCCTCCACCGACAAGAAGCTCGGCCTCAAACACGAGGACGCCCCGGGCGTCATCTCCGCAGTGCGCTTCCTCCGGGATGTGGGCAAAGGGCTCACCACCGACCTCGCCGGTCAGCGCGTCGCCGTGGTCGGCGGGGGCAACGTGGCCATGGACGCCGTGCGCACGGCCGTTCGCCTCGGCGCGAAGAAAGTCAGCTGTGTGTACCGCCGCCGGGTGGCCGACATGACCGCCCTGGCCGGCGAAATCGACGGGGCCCGGGAAGAAGGGGTCGAGCTGGCCACCCTCAGGGCGCCGGCGCGCATCGAGGTGGACGATGCCGGGCGGGTGCGCGCGCTTTGGGCCGCCCCCCAGATGATCTCCGCCATCAAGGGCGGGCGCGCCTCGGTGGTGCCCTCGGGGGAAGCCGACGTGCGCATCCCCTGCGACACCCTCATCGTCGCCATCGGCCAGAACATCGAAACCGACCATTACGAAAATGCCGGCATCCCCGTGAAGCGCGGCACCATCTTCACCCTGCCCAACGGCGGCTTCCGCGGTCTGCCCGGCCTCTTTGCCGGCGGGGACTGCGCCTCCGGCCCGGCCACGGTGATCCAGGCCATCGCGGCGGCCAAGGTGATGGCGGCCAACATCGACGAATTTTTGGGCTATCACCACGAGATCACCTGCGACGTGGCCGTCCCCGATCCCGCCATCGGCGACTTCGACCACGCGCCCTGCGGCCGAGTGGAGCCCGGCGAGCGGGAAGCCGGCGAACGGGTGCGCGACTTTGAGGGCGTGGCCCTGTGCATGCAGCCGGCGGAGGCCCGTCAGGAGGCCTCGCGCTGCCTGCGCTGCGACCACTACGGCTTCGGAATTTTTAAAGGCGGGAGGCAGCCCCAATGGTAAATTGCACCATCGATCACATCCCGGTCACCGTGCCGGCAAACACCACCATCATGCAGGCGGCCGAATCCGTCGGCATCGCCATTCCCCACCTCTGCTTTCTGAAGGATCTGAACGAAATCGCCGCGTGCCGGGTGTGCGCGGTGGAGATCGTGGGCACCGAGCGCCTGCTCACCGCCTGCAACAACGCCGTCGCCGAGGGCATGGAAATTTTGACGGGCAGCCCCAAGGTCACCATCGACCGGCGCCGCACCGTGCAGATGATCCTCTCCCAGCACGATTTCCGCTGTGCGACCTGTGTGCGCAGCCGCAACTGCTCGCTGCAGGATCTGGCGGGGGATCTCAACATTCAGGACGTTCCCTTTGGGTCCTGCATCGAACGCCGCCCCTGGAACCGGGACTTCCCGCTGATCCGCGACGCGGCCAAATGCATCAAGTGCATGCGCTGCATCCAGGTGTGCGACAAGATGCAAGGCCTTAGCGTCTGGGATTTCGAGGGCACGGGCTCCCGCTCCACCGTGAACGTCTCCCACGCCCGCAATATCGAGGACGCGGGCTGCTCCCTCTGCGGCCAGTGCATCACCCACTGCCCGGTGGGCGCGCTCTCCGAGCGGGACGACACCGGCCGTTTCCTGCGCGCCGTGATGGACCCGAACACCACCGTGGTGGTGCAGGTCGCGCCGGCGGTGCGCACGGCCTGGGCCGAATCCCTGGGCCTGCCCCTGGAGGCGGCCCCGGTGGGCAAGATTTTTGACGCGTTAAAAAAAATGGGCGCGGATTACGTGTTCGACACGGCCTTCTCCGCCGATCTGACCATCATGGAGGAGGCGGACGAGCTGATTACCCGTTTTGCCGCCGGGGATCTGGCCGAGCGCCCGATGTTCACCTCCTGCTGTCCCGGCTGGGTGCGTTTTCTCAAAAGCGAATATCCCCATCTCGAGAGCCGCCTCTCCACGGCCAAGTCGCCGATGCAGATGTTCGGCAGCGTGATGAAAACGGCCTTTGCCGAGGATCAGCACCTGAATCCGAACCGCATCTTCTCCGTGGCGGTGATGCCCTGCCTCGCCAAGAAGAGCGAGGCTGAGATGCCCCTTTACGCCGGGGAATACGCCGGCCACGAGACCGACTGCGTGCTGACCACCCGGGAACTTGCCCGGCTGATCCGCGCCTGCCACATCAACGTGGCGACCCTCGAGGCCGTCCCGGCGGACACCCTGTACCGAAACGTCTCCGGTGCGGGCATCATCTTCGGGGCGACTGGCGGCGTGATGGAGGCCGCCCTGCGCACGGCCTATCACGCCCTGACCGGCCGCAACTGCCCCGGAGATCACTTCGCCGATGTGCGGGCAGCAGGCCGGGACACCGGCATCACCGAGGCGACCTTTGCCATTGGGGACATCCCTCTGCGCGTCGCCGCAGTGAGCGGTCTCGCGAATACCCGACGCCTGATCGAGGCGCTTGAAGCCGGCCGGGCCCACTACGATTTTGTGGAGGTGATGGCCTGCCCCGGCGGCTGTGTCGGCGGCGGCGGACAGCCCATCCACGACGGCGAAGAGCGCGCCTTCACCCGAGGAAAGAATCTCTATTTCCTCGACCGCGACGCGCCGATTCGCCACTGCCACGAGAACCCGGATATCCAGACGCTCTACCGCGACCATTACGGCGAGCCGGGCAGCCCCGCCGCCCACCGCCTGCTCCACACCGACCACCATCGCTGGGCCATGCCCCGCGGTTTATAACCGACACGCCAAGCCCCCGAAGTCCGCGCTTCGGGGGTTTTTTGCAGGGGAGCGCTGCGGGCTCATGGCAGGCGCGTTGCCGAATCGCTAAGACTCAACGTTTGGCAACGTGCCTTTCGCTCAAACGGAGCTTAATACAACGGCACACCCTCATCCCTAGGTATATAAGCGTTTGAGGGGTGTAGGAGAGTGCGCGAGGGAGGGCAGCCGGTCGCACTCTGTTTCTGAAAGAAACAGTTAGAAGAGCGTCCCGGAGCACTTCCAAGAGAGCGCATCGAAGATGAAGTTCGATTGGTCAAAAGCGACCTCATCCGCCTTGCGTGAAACCAATCGATCACCCCCCTTCGCCCTCCCTCGCAGAAGGACAAACCATTGCGTTGGGACGCTTGCCGGACGATAAGCCGCCCGGGCAAACAAACTTTGGCTGAGAAGAGAAGGCCGATCCGCTCGATATCGCCCCACCTTGCCCTTGCGCCTGCCGCTCCACCCGCTATACTCAAAGCAAGGCACACAAAAAGCGGCCCTGTCGAGCCGCCTTGATGCCAAAGCTGATCTTTCAAACGCGGCGCCCCGTCATTCGGACGGCGCCCCTTGATCCCTGGCCGCGAGCAAAAGCGCCGCACTCACCACCACGAACACCGAGCCGAAGTTGTGCCAGAGCGCCCCGCTCACCGGCGTGAGCACCCCCAGAGCCGAAAGCACGATGGCCGTGACGTTGATGATCATCGAGGCGACGATGTTCACCTTGATGCGCGCGAGGCACCGGCGGCACAGGGAAAGCAGATAGGGCAGGCGGGCGATATCATCGGTCACGAGCACGGCGTCCGCACTTTCCACGGCGATGTCCGAGCCAATGCCGCCCATGGCGATCCCCGCGTAGGCCGCGGCCAAAGCCGGCGCGTCGTTGACCCCATCGCCCACCATGGCGATCTTCGGCGCCGCTGGATCCGCCGCATTGTAGCGCACCGCCGCGAGCTTCTCGTCCGGCAGCAGGTCCCCGCGCACGGTGTCGATGCCGACGGCGCGCGCGATGGGAGCCGCCGCCTCGGCGTGGTCCCCAGTCAGCAGCATCGGCGCGATGCCCAGCCGCTTCACCCCGGCCACCGCATCCGCAGCCGCCGGCCGCAGGGTATCCGCCAGGGCGAGGGTCCCGGCAAAACGGCCGTCCACCGCGGCAAAAATCACCGTCTGCCCGACCTGCGCAGCCGCCGTATCCGCCACATCCACCCCCCGCTTTGCAATAAAGCTTTTGCGCCCGGCCAGCACCCGGTGCCCGGCCACCGTGCCGGCCACCCCCTGCCCCGGGGTCATTTCAAAACCCGCCGCCTCGGGCAAAGGGCCATCCGCCGCGGCCGCAATGGCTTTGCCTAACGGATGCTCCGAGCGGGCTTCCACCGCGGCCACCTGCTGCAAAAGGCGCGCGTCGTCGCCGTCTGCCGCCGCCACCGAGACCACCGCCGGTTTCCCGGCGGTGAGGGTGCCGGTTTTGTCAAAGGCCAGGCGCTCCACCGCCGCCAGCCGCTCCAGAGCGTCCCCGGTTCGGATCAGCACGCCGTAGCGCGTCAGGTTGCCGATGGCCGCCGCCACTGCCGTGGGCGTCGCGAGGATAAAGGCACAGGGGCAAAACACCACCAGCACCGTCACCGCGCGCATCCACTGATGGGTCACAACCCCCGTGACCACTGCGCAGGCCAGCGCCGCCAGCACCAGCCAGCTGGCCCAGCGGTCCGCCAGGCCTACGATGGGCGCCTTTTCCGCGTCCGCCGCCTCCGCCAAGGCAATCACCCGGGCGAGGGCGCTGTCGGTTCCGGCCGCCGTGACCCGCATATCGAAGCTGCCGCAGCGGTTGACCGTGCCGGAGATCACCGCGTCCCCGGGGCCCGCGTCCACCGGCAAGGGCTCCCCGGTCATCACGCTTTGATCCACCGAGGTCTCGCCCACGGTGATGACGCCGTCTGCCGGGATAGTCTCCCCGGCCACCACCCGCAGGGTCTGCCCTGCGGCCACATCCGCCGCCGGCACCACCAAAGTCGATCCGTCATCCGCGACGAGGCGGGCGGTTTTGGGCGTGAGCGCCACCAGGGCCGCGATGCCCCGCCGCGCCCGATGGTCGGTGTAATCCTCCAGCAGGGAGCCGATCTGCATGATCAGCGCCACCTCTCCGGCGGCAAACCACTCCCCGGCGATCACCGAGGCGATCAGCGCGATGGCAACCAGCACGTCGGCCTTGATGTCGTGCTCGGTAATGAGCGCCACCGCCGCCCCCACGACGATGGGCACCCCGCACAGGATGATGCCCACCCAGGCGATATCCACCGGCAGGGCCGAAAGCCAGCCCATAAGCGAGCAAATGAGCGCCGCCGCCGAAAGCGCCACACAGACCACGGTGACGCGCGTTTCGTTCGACAGCCAATTTTGAAGGATTGTTTTCATGCGCTTCTCCTTTCCCGGCTCCGGCTTGCATCCGGCCGGGCCATCGTTTAAAATAAAGGACAAATAACCGATAGCAAACATTTTGTTCGTCATCTTCAGGATAGTCCCCCCAAACAAAAAAGACCAGACACAAAACCGCCGGCCTGTTCCTTACGGCACAGTTTGCGGTTTTTGTCCGCTCCTGATCGGCTTTAAACGTTTTTTGGCTCGCTTTATTTTGATTTTATTGAAAAGGAGACCCCATGGACCGCCGCCAGCAAAAAACCCGGCAGGCCATTTTCACCGCCTTTGAGCACCTGCTTGCCACCACCCCCTACGACAAGATCACCGTCGCGGCCATCATCGAGGCCGCCAATGTGGGCCGCTCCACCTTTTACGCCCATTTTCCCGCCAAGGACGACCTGTTTCGCGCCCTGTGCGGCGAGATCTGCGCCCATGTGACCGTCCATCACGACACGGCCGAGCCCACCCACGATTTTAAGGACAAGGGTGACACCCGCTCCGCCATCACCCACATGTTTTATCACCTGCAGGCAGAGGGGCGCCCCATTGCCCGGGTGCTCGCCTCCGACGCGGCGGGGCTTTTTCTCGAGCCCTTCCGCCGGGCGCTCAAGGCGGTTTTCGCCGAAGAACTGGCCTCGGCCATCGCCGCCCGGGATGACATCCCCGCGGATTTTCTTCTCGGGCATCTGGTGGCCACCTTCGTGGAGACGGTGCGCTTCTGGATCGACGGCGGGCGCCGCGCCACCCCGGAGGAACTCGCCGCCTGCTACAGCGCGGTGATCGATCCGGTGTTGAGGCGAGGGGCGCAGGATGCAAGGTGATGCATGACTCTCCGCTTTTCCCAGCCAAGGGGCCGTTTGATCGAATGGCCTCGTGCCTGACCGGCGTTTGGCCAATGCTGATTTGTATCGGCCGAATGCTTTTCTGAGGGAGAGCGAAGGGGATTGACCGATTGGTTTTACGCAAGGCGGATGAGGTCGCTGACCGCTAAGGAAGAACCGCTCCCCCCGGCGCAAAAAGCGTTTCAAGGGTGAAAAAAGAACGCGCTCGACTGATGCAAGCCGCATCATCAATAAAAATTGACCCTTTTCCCATTTCCTGCTAAAATAATAGCACTGCGGCCGCGCGCCGCACATTATCATCAGAAAAGGATTTTTTATGCAAACATTCACGCACTTTTTAGGTGCCGCCAACGCGGCCGTCTGGGGCATCCCCATGCTCGTCCTGCTGGTGGGCACGGGCATTTTTCTTTCGGTTCGGCTCGGCTTTCTGCAGTTCCGCCATTTCGGCCACGTCCTGCGGGAGACCGTGGGCAAGCTCTTTTCCGGCGAGGGCGGCGGCGACGGGGCGCTCACGCCCATCCAGGCCATGACCACCGCCCTGGCGGGCACCGTCGGCACCGGCAATATCGCCGGGGTGGCCGGGGCCATCTCCCTCGGCGGGCCGGGAGCCATCTTCTGGATGTGGGTGGCCGCGCTCTTCGGCATGTGCACCAAATTTTCGGAAATCGTGCTGGCGGTGCATTTTAGGGAGCGCAACAGCCTTGGCGACTGGATCGGCGGCCCGATGTATTACATTAAAAACGGGCTGGGCAAGCGCTGGCGCTGGCTTGGGGCGCTCTTCGCCTTCTTCGCGGCCATCGCGGCCATCGGCACCGGCAACCTCACCCAGATCAACACCATCGCCACCTCCATCGGCGCGATCTTTGCGGCCTATCACCCGGCGATGACGGCGGGCCAGCTGCAAATTGTCTACCTGGCGGTGGGCATCGTCGGCGCCATTCTCACGGTGATGGTGCTTTTCGGCGGGATGCAGCGCATCGGCATCGTCACCGAAAAGCTCGTCCCGGTGATGGCTTTGGTGTATATCGTCGCGACCCTCGCCGTGGTGATCGGCCACGCTTCGGCGCTGGGATCGGTGTTCGCGCTGATTTTCGAGTCGGCGTTTTCGCCCCGGGCCGTCGGCGGCGGTCTCGCAGGTGTCGCCATCGTGCAGGTGGTCAAGGCGGGCTTCGGCCGGGGGATTTTCTCCAACGAGGCGGGGCTCGGCACGGCGCCCATCGCCCACGCGGCAGCCAACGTCTCCCATCCGGTGCGCCAGGGACTTTTCGGCGTGTTCGAGGTCTTCGCCGATACCATCGTCATCTGCACCCTCACGGCGCTGACTATTTTGATCTCCGGCTGCGCCCCGGCGTTTTACGGCAAGACCGCCGGCGCCGACCTGACTATTTCCGCCTTTGCCACCACCTTCGGCAACAAGGCGGCGGCCATCATCATCGCCGTGTGCATCACGATGTTCGCCTTCTCGACGCTCCTCTCCTGGAGCCTTTACGGCGCCAGAGCCACGGAATTTCTCTTCGGCACGAAGAGCATTAAGGTGTATCAGGCGCTTTATATCCTCTTTGTGATCGTTGGCGCCAACGTGCAGCTGGCCGTGGTTTGGCAGATCGCCGACACGATGAACGCGCTGATGGCGATCCCCAACCTGATCGCCGTGCTGGCCCTTTCGCCCACGGTGGTGCAGCTGGCTAAAGCCTACTTTGCAAAGCGGGGCCACGAACGCCCGCGGATTTCCCGGGAAATAAATCTGCCCGACGAACCCGCGTCATGACCCGCGCAGCAAAACAGCCCTGCATTCTCGGTGCAGAGCTGTTTTTTTCTGGTTGATTTTCGGATTAGGCCAAAACGAGGGTCACGGCCGCATCCAACCGCATGACTGCGCCCTCGGCCGCGGCGCAAAGTTTTGGCCAATGGTCCGCGCTTTCGGCGTCGAACACGGCGCAGGTGCGAAAACCGGCCGTCGCCGCGGTGCGAATCGCCGTGAGCTCGTCCTCAAACACCCAGATATCCCCGGGCGTGCGCTCCAAATGGGCCGCCGCGGCTTGGTAAATCGCCGGATCTACCTTGCCCGCCCCCACTTCACTGCAGGTGAGCACCGCCTCGAAGGCCGCTAATATCTCCAGCCGCATCAGCGCCGCCGTCACCGGTCCGCGGTCGCTTGCGGTGGCGAGCACCATGGGCACCCCCGCCCGGCCCATCGCCGAAAGAAAAGCCAGCGCCCCGGGCTTGAGCGCCGCCTCGCGGGCATAAAATTCCTCGACGACGGCGTTAATGCCGGCGACAATGGCCGAAACGCGCCCCGGCAGATCAAAATGCGCCTTCAAATAGGCCGCGCCCTCGGCCATGGCCATCGGAAAGAGCACCTCCCCAAGACCTGCGGGGGCCGCGATGCCAAAGCCCGAAAGATAGCGCGCCCCGGCTGCCTTCCAGATGCCCGTGGAGTCGAGCAGCGTACCGTCCAGATCCAAGATCACGCCCGGGGTCACGCGTGCCACGCCGCCACCAGCTCCGCCGCCGCCCGGCCGGGATCGTCCGCCTCGGTCACGGCGCTCACCACGAAAAAGCCGGCGATGCCCGTTCGCTTCAGATCCGGGATATCGGCGAGCTTCACCCCGCCGCCGATCACCGCGGGAATGGGGCTAATCCGCGCGAGCTCGGCGATTTCATCCAGGCTTCGGGTCACCAGATGCCCGGCAGCGTCCCGACCGGCCTCGGGCTTGGTGGCCGTCTCGTGCAGCGGCCCCGCGCCGAAATAATCGATCTCCGAAATGTCCACGCCGCGCACGTAATCGATGAGCTCCCGGGTGCGCGCCGACAGCCCGATCACAGCAGAGGGGCCGAGGTATTGCCGGCACACCGCCGCGGGAATATCCGACTGGCCCACGTGGATGCCGTCCACCCGGATGCCGGCCGCCCTCGCCGCAAGCGCCACGTCGAGCCGGTCGTTGACCACCAGGGCCACCTGCCCGGATTTGCCCGCCTCGGCAATCGCCGCCGCCGCATCGCCGCACAGGGCGATGAGTTCTCTGGCCGAGGCCACCTTCGAGCGCAGCTGCACGATGGTAAAGCCCGCGGCCACCGCGTCGCAGATCACCGTTTTCACCGGACGGCCCTGGGTGTTTTCCGGCCCGATCACCAAATAGGCCGAGATGTCTAAACGCTCGCGCAGGCTCATGCCGGGCCTCCCTTCCCCGGTTTCGGATCGGTGTCGCCGAGGATCGCGTTCACCCGGTCGACCTTGGCCGTCATCATATCGGAAAAGCCCGGACGCACGTCCGCCTTGAGCACTACTTCGGTGCGGATGCCTGCCTCGGCCAGCACCATGGTCGCGTCCTTCACCACCTGCATCACCGCATCCCACTCGCCTTCGATCTCGGTGAACATCGAGTGCGTGCGGTTTTTAAGCCCGGATGCCCGAATCACGGCGATCGCCCGGGCAACCTCCGGCGCCATTTCGTCCCCCAGGCCCACCGGCGCGATGGCCAAAGCGATTAATGTGTTCATGTTAAACCTCCTCCAAATCAAAGGGGTTCGCCGCGATGGCGTCCCCCGTGGCCCGATGCAGCGCGTCGATGAAATGCATCTGAAAGCTCCCGGAGCCCGCGGCCTGCTCAATCGTTTTTTTCGTTTGCATTGTTTCTCCTTCCGGCGCGTCCGGCAACAAAAAAGCCCTCCCGCGGGGGAGAGCCTGTTCGCTTGTGTTCGCCTCCTGCGACCGTATCCGCTGATCGGTTCAAGGGGTCAGGTTTTAACCCTCTTGGCGCCGCTTGCGTCCCCCCGCGCCACTTTCATGATTACGGACAGGATAGCACGCGCCGCGGAGCGCGTCAAGGGCGCCGGGATCTTCTTCCCCGCGGGCCCGGCCGGCTTATTTGGCCTTGCCCTGGTTGGCCACGGCGCTCACCTTCGCCGCAATCACCTCGGGATCGCCGATGTATTCCTTCGAGATGAAGCCGCCCTTGTCGTCGAGGGTGTAAACCAGCGGCACCGCGGTGGGGATGTTAAATTCGAGGATTTCGGCCTCGCTCATGCCCTCGAGATACATGGCCAAAGCGCGCAGGGAATTGCCGTGGGCCGCGATGATCACTCGCTTGCCGGCGAGCATTTCCGGCAAAATATGCTCTTCATAATAGGGCACCGCGCGGTCGATGGTTAACTTCAGGCTTTCGGCCAGGGGCAGATTCGCCGCATCCACGCCCCGGTATTGATCCTGCAGGGCCGGGTTGCGGGGGTCTTCGGGATCGAGGGCCGGCGGGGTGGTCGCAAAGGAGCGCCGCCAGATCTTCACCTGATCCTCGCCGTATTTCGCGGCGGTTTCGCTCTTGTTGAGTCCCTGCAGCGCGCCGTAGTGCCGCTCGTTCAGGCACCAGGTCTTGATCACGGGCAGCCAGCAGCGGTCGAGGCTCGTGAGCGTCAGGTCGAGGGTGTGGATCGCGCGCTTCAGATAGGAGGTGAAGCACAAATCGAAGTCGAAGCCGGCTTCCTTGAGGGCCTTGCCGGCGTCAGCGGCCTCTTCTTGCCCCTTGGCGGACAGTTCGGCGTCGTGCCAGCCGCAGAATTTGTTTTCCTTGTTGTATTCGCTTTCGCCGTGGCGAAGCAGGACTAATTGCATGGTCATGAATTACCTCTCGTTTCTTTTGCATGGTGCGGCGCCGGGCCGCCTGTGAGAACCTTGTTTAGCTTTATTGTAGGCAACCGGCGCGCCCCCGTCAAGCCCATTCGCCTGTAAATTGTCGCCGGCATCATCGGTTGTGGGGTCTGGATCGCCGACCGTTTCACCTTGACGGCAGGCTATCCGTTTTCAAAATCACAACTTAAAGGAGTGCTCTATGTCTTCAAACCCAGTCATCCGCGACTTGATTCTCCGCCAGCTGTCTGAGCTTCCCGATGTCGCCGCCCGCGCGATGACGGCAGAACCCCGCTTTATGTCCGGGTCATCGGCGGGATTGATGACGACCGCCTGCCCGTCAAGCCCGTGGACGCGGCTCGCACCCTGCTGCCAGATGCGCCGCTGGAGCTGCCATACCCGGGGGCCAAACCCATGCTCCGGGTCGCACAGGGGCGATGCCCGCGCGCCGACGGCGCTTTTCGACACCGCGGCCGACGCCCTGCCCGCCCCAAAGAAGCGATCGAAACCAAAACGCCAACCATCGCGGCCAACACCTGCACATCAAAAAAAGACTGCCAAGCAGTCCTTTTTTTACGATTCTTTGGCGCCCCGCAGCCTTCTCACCCGGCGGGCACCCGCCGCGGCAGCTTCCTTCGCATCGGCGCCGACCTTTGCCCCGCCGGTTTTCACCAGATCGGCCAGCACCGCGAAAAACTGCTCCTGCTCGCCGCGGGGCATCTCCCGCAGGGCGCCCGCCATGGCCCGCATCGCCGCAAATTTGTTGGCTCCCAGCGCCTCCACCGTGTCGCCGCCGCTGCCCAGCACGGCAAAGAGCGCTTCGGTAAAGCGCCGGCGGCTCTCGTCGTCCTGATGGGCGATCCAGCGGGAAAGGGTCGTCTCGAAAAACAAGCTCGCCCCGGTGCGCTCTGCCGGCACAAAACGCCGCCCCCGGACCTGCCAGGTCATCGCGTCGTGCTGCCAGATGCCCCGGCCGTCGCTGGCCACCACCCGGCGGTCCCAGCCACTGACCAAAAGCCCGCCGATGATCGTTCCCGCCGGCACCAGGCTTATGACCCGGGGCAGCAGCCGTCGGTAGCCCGGCTGCCTTGTGATCTCCCGACGAAAGCCCGGCCCGTCGTTGGCATACACGGCGAGGATGCGCGCCTGCACCGAAGGGCGCGCAAAGGCCGCGGCATAAACCGCGAAGTTGCCCCCCTTGGAGTGACCGCCCACCCGCAGCGCGCCGGGATGCCCCCGAGCCGCCTCGGCCAGATAGGCCAGGGCCAGCCGCTGGCCGCCGGTTTCCGGCAGATAGCTCAGGTTAAAATCCTCCTGCCAGCCGACGAGGGTATTGTCCGTCCCGCGGTAGGCCACATAGGCGCTGCCGTCCGGCAGCACAAAGGTCAGCGCCGCCATTTGGGTCTGGGCGGCCGCGTCCACCCGATTCACAAAGCCCGTCACCCGCACCGAGGCAAATCGCCTTGTGCGCGCCGCCTGCTGCAACAGCGTGCCGCCCTGCCGCTCGATCGACGCTTTTGCCGCCCGCTCCCGCCGGCCGGTCCGCCGCAGATACCGCTTCGCAGCCGTCGCCAGCGCCGCGCCGCCCGCGGGCAAAAGGCCTGTCCAATCGGCATAGGTCAGCTCCGAGAGCACCACGTTGTCCACCTCGTTAAAGCCGTCCGCCGCGAGGGGCAGATCCCCCCGCCAGGCCAGATAATCGCTGAGATTTGCCATCTTGCGCACCTTCTTTCGCCGTTTGTTCTATTTTTACCGTTCTTTCTCCCGCTGATGCCGCGCATCCGCTTTTCCCACCGCGCTTATCATAACAGAAAATGTCTGCCCCGCCCAAGACCTTCGCCGAAAAACGGCCTCTGATCCTGTTATTTAAAATGCAATTGACCCTTTTATTCGCGCCGGAATCCGATAAAATAAGCAGTGAATCATTATCTGACCTGCCAGTCGCACACATCAAGGAGGCTTTCACATGAATGAGCACAATCAACAAGTTCTTAAAATCACCTTTACAGGTCTGACGGCCGCTCTGGATCCCGGTCGGCGCCGGCGATCAAACCTCGATCCATCTGGGCAACGCCGTGGTGGTGCTCGCCGCTCAGCTGATCGGCGGCGTATGGGGCGGGCTGGGCGGCGCCGTCGGCATGACCGTCGGCGACCTTTTCGACCCGATTTATATCCCCATCACCTTCATTTTAAAATGGCTTCTCGGCCTGACGACCGGACTTGTCGCTCATAAAATCGGCAGGATCAACACCATCCGCGAACCAAAACGCTATTTTAAATGGGCGCTTTTTTCCGCGATCGCCGGACTTTTGTTCAACGTGATTGCCGATCCGCTTTTGCGCTATTATTACAAGATTCTGATTTTGGGCAAACCGGCGGCCGCCTTGTCGTTAGGCCTTAATCTATTCTCCAGCGCCGCCAATGCGATCGTCTCTGTCGCCGCGGCGACAGCGCTTTATATGGCCCTGCGCCCGGTGCTTGCCAAGGCGGGCCTTCTGCCAAAAGCCGGCCGTCTTTAACCCGGTTCATCAAAAAACGGCGGAGCATTTTCCGCCGTTTTTTGCTATTTTTATTTTCCTTAAAAACACCCGAAGCGCACGGCCCCGGGCACGAAATGCGGATATTTTTTAAAGATCGACGGCGTCGATGATCCCCTGCAGCGCCGTCACCGAACGGAAAAAGCGTTCGCTTTCCCCGGCGGAAAGGTCGAGGGGAAGCACCTTTTCGATGCCCGACGCGCCGACGATCGCCGGCATCGAGAGAAACAAATCGCCTTTGATGCCGTAAATCCCCTGCATGTTCACGGAAACCGGCATCACCGCGTGTTCGTCGCGAAAGAGCGCCTCGGCGATGCGCCCCACCGCCATGCCGACGCCAAAATAGGTGGCGCCCTTCTTCTGAATAATGTCGTAGGCCGCGTTCACCACGTGCTCATAGATCTCCTGCTCGTTTTCCTCGTGGGACCGATAGCCCCGGAACTCGCAGAACTGGTCCAGCGCGATGCCGGACACATTGGCCTCGCTCCACACGGCCAGCTCCGAATCGCCGTGCTCGCCGATGATATAGGCGTGCACCGACTGGGGATTGACCGCCAGGCGCTGCCCCAAAAGATAGCGCAGGCGCGCCGAGTCGAGCACCGTGCCCGAGCCGATCACCCGCTCCTGGGGATAGCCGGAGAGCCGCCACGCCGCATAGGTGAGGATATCCACCGGATTGGAGACGATCAGCAGGATCGCGTCGCGGTTGCGCTTCGCGATTTCGGGGATGATGCTTTTAAAGATCCCGACATTCTTGTTGACGAGGTCGAGTCGCGTTTCCCCGGGCTTCTGAGCGGCGCCCGCCGTCACGATCACAAGCCCCGCGTCGGCGATGTCGCCGTAATCCCCGGCGCGGATGGTCATCGGCTTGGCAAAGGGAATGCCGTGGCTCAAATCCATGGCTTCCCCTTCGGCCTTGTCCCGATTCACATCGATGAGCACCATCTCCGAAAAGAGGCCCTTCTGCAACAGCGTGAAGGCGATGGACGTGCCCACAAACCCCGTCCCGATGATGCCGACCTTTTGAATATTAACCGCTGCCATGACGCGCCGCCCTAAAAGGCCCTGCCCGGCCACACGGCCGAATTGCCCAGTTTTTCCTCAATGCGCAGCAGCTGGTTGTATTTGGCGGTGCGCTCGGTGCGGGACGGCGCCCCGGTCTTGATCTGGCCGGCGTTGGTGGCCACGGCGAGGTCGGCGATGGACGTGTCTTCCGTTTCGCCGGAACGGTGGGAGACAATGGCCTTATAGTCCGCCTGATGCGCCATCTTGATGGCGTCCAGCGTCTCGGAGACAGAGCCGATCTGGTTGAGCTTGATGAGGATCGCGTTGGCGCTGCCGCCGTCGATGCCCTTCTTCAGGCGTTCGGTGTTGGTCACAAAAAGATCGTCGCCGACAAGTTGCACCTTGTCGCCCAGGACGGCGGTCATCTTCTGCCAGCCTTCCCAGTCTTCTTCGTCCAGGCCGTCTTCGATGGAGACGATGGGGTATTTGTCCACCAGAGAGGCCCAGTGGGCGATCAGCTCGTCCGCGGTGAAGTAGCGGCCGCTCTTGGGCTGGTCGTATTCGCCCTTTTTGCCGTCCTTGCTCTTCCATTCGGAAGCGGCCGCGTCCATGGCGAGCACAAAATCGTCCCCGGGCACATAGCCCGCGTTCGTCACCGCCTGGAGGATGTGCTCGATGGTGTCCTCGTCGGAATCGAGGTCCGGCGCAAAGCCGCCCTCGTCGCCGACGGCCGTGGCTTTGCCTTCGGATTTGAGAAGGGCGGCCAGCGCGTGATACACCTCGGCGCAGCGACGCAGCCCTTCCTTAAAGCTGAGCGCCCCCACGGGCATGATCATGAATTCCTGGGTATCCACCGAATTGGTGGCGTGGGCCCCGCCGTTTAGAATGTTCATCATCGGCACGGGCATCCGCGTCGCGTTCAGCCCGCCCCAGAAGCGGTAGAGCGGCACGCCCAGCTGGGCCGCCGCCGCCTTGGACGCCGCCAGCGAAACCGCCAGAATCGCGTTGGCCCCCAGCTTGGATTTATCCCGGGTGCCGTCGGCGGCAAACATCGCCGCATCCACCGCGTAAATATCGGACGCGTCCATCCCAATCACCGCCTCGGCGATCGGCCCCGCGATGTTGGCCACCGCCTTGAGCACGCCCTTGCCGCCGTAGCGCGCTTTGTCGCCGTCGCGCAGCTCGAGGGCTTCAAATTCGCCGGTGGACGCGCCGGAGGGCGAGCAGGCCACGCCGACGGCGCCGCCGGCCAAAACCACCTCGGCTTCCGTCGTGGGATTCCCGCGGGAGTCAATCACTTCGCGGCCGATTACCTGCACAATGGTCAACGCATCTTTCGTTTGGTTCATGTGGATACCTCTTTTCTCATTCTTCCTGTTTTCTCTTATCTTCCTAAACTTTTAATGGCCGGCTGCCCGACCGTCGCCGATGGGCGGCCATCAGTTAGTTATTCCATACCGCTGTCTGTGTTCAGTATAAAGAAAAGTTCCCGAATTGTCAAAAAATCTTTCAGATTTTAAGCTATTTTAATCATTTTTTTTAAAAAGTTCCCAAATTCTTCAATTTTCATTCATCATCCGGTGTCCGGACCGCCATTTGTCAAAATCCCGATTGTCTAAAAATAGACAGACCTTTTCGCCGCACCGCATGCTATAATACAGTTAAATAAACAAGCGAGGAGGTGACCATCATGGGCAAAGTCTTAACCATCGGCAGAGAGTACGGCAGCGACGGCCGGGCCATCGCCCGGGAAGCCGCGCAGGCGCTGGGCGTCGCCTTTTACGACAAGGAGCGTATCCGCCAGATTACCAAAATGGCCAAACTGCCTGAAGTGGTGCGCCAATACGACGCCGGCCGTTTAGAATACGAGGTCGACGACTACAACATCGGACGGGGCTATTTTACCGTTGAAACCGACGACGCCTTCACCTATCACCTGGAGTCGGCGGTCATGGCGCAGGTGGCCGCCGCCGAGGACGCCATCATCGTCGGGCGGTGCGGCGATTATGTGCTGCGGGATAAAGCCGACAGCCGTCACGTTTTTATCTATGCCCCCTTCGATTACCGGGTGAAGCTCGTTTCCCGGCGGGACGCGGTATCGCCGGAGGATGCCGCCCGCGTCGTCAGACAGATGGACCTGCGCCGCAGCCAATACTACACCTACTATACGGATCGATCCTGGAACGATCTGCGGCACTATCATCTGTCCTTCGACGCCGCCGCCTTTTCCCGGGACAGCAGCATCCGCATTTTAATCCAGGCTTTCGCGGCCATCTGACGCGCGAAAAAAGGCTCCTTCGGGAGCCTTTTTATTTTGGCCGTTCACATCGCCGTGTAGCCGCCGTCCACCGGCAGCACCACGCCGTTGACATAGGGCGAGGCCGGCGCGATTTTATTGCCGGCCATCCCGCAGACCGAGGCGATGCTGATCACCCGGCCGCAGCCCTGGGGCAGCATGGTCTTTTTGGCCACCTCCCGCGCCATTTTGAAGGTGCCGAACAGATCGATATCCGGCTCGTTTTTAAACTGCTCGTCGGTGATGTCCTCCGCCGGGGCAACCCCGCCGGTGCCGGCGTTATTCACCAGAATATCGATCCGGCCGAAGCGATCGAGAATCGTCCGGACCGCCTCGCCCACCATGGCCGTATCCGTGATATCGCGGCGTCTCCACCCTCATAGGTATCGTGAATCTCCTGGGCCACCGCGTCGATCAGGGCCTGGCGCCGGGCGATCGGCACGATTTTCGCCCCCCTGGCTGGCCAGGGCATGGGCCATCTGCACGCCGAGCCCGGTGGACGCGCCGGTCACCATGGCCACGCGATCCGTTAAATCAAAATACGCTTTCATTGCGGATCTCCTTTCGTTTAAACCCAATACAGCCTTCGGCCGCCCGGCAATATCGGTGTCGTTTCGGAATGGTTATCCCGGAAAAAAAGATCGGCTCCTATTTTTAAGTCGTTTTCATTGTAAAGTTTCGGCTTTTCTCTGTCAATCGACGGGCATCCTTTTCCTTAAGTTTCATTAAGCGCTTCCGGCGCGGCTTGCAGCTGTCGCCAGAGCGTCTCGGCGTCACTGGCCGTGATGGCGTCCATCAGGGCCTCCCGCCGTTTGGTATCCGCCGCTTCCCGGGCGGATGTGCCCTTTTGGGCCGCGCTCAGGTAATGCAGGGTGTAACGCCCCAGCCGGCCGCTGGCCCCCGGCTGATAGCCGAGGCGTCCGGCGGCGGTCAGTTCCTCTCTGGCCCGCTGCAGGCTTTTGGCCGAAAATCCGCATTGATTGATCAAAAGGGCGGCGGGCGCCTGAAAGCTGCGCGCCCAATGCTGCCGGTTGTTGAGATCGAGCAGCACGAGCCACAAAAGCCGCGCCTTGGGGCTGAGACCGCTGATTTCAAAATCGCGGTGGATGGCGTTGATCTCCTGAATATAGTTCATCGCCGCTCTCCGTGGCCCAGCTTCAGGCCGCCTCGTCCCGGCGGCAGGGGCCAGGTGCGCCGCCGGGGACGCGCCGGATTTTTGCGTCCTGCGATGCCCCCCGCCAAACGTCGATAGGTCTCGCCGTCCGCCAGGATCAGGGCCCGCTCGTCCGCCGCATCGGCCGCCGCCCAGCTCATCCGGGCAAAGCAGGTTTCGGGATGAGCGCATTCCGCCCGCGCCCGGGCATTCAGCGCCCGGCAATGGTTGCTGTAGGTTTCGTCGTAATTGCCGCAGTCTTTGTCAAAACAGGGTATGATGGCCTGTGTCATAATCGGTTCCTTTCGCGCCGGCCGGCTGTTGGTTCATTCATCGATGTGCCTTCGAGTTTAGCCCGAAACCCGCGCGAAGGGCAGAGGCGGCGCGCCCACAAACGACGGATCGGCGGATTTTAAATTCGTCGGCCGGGAGCCGCCGCGCTGTGTTAAAATAAGGAGAGCGATTGATATGGGCGCGCGATCTTTGGCGATCCCGATAAGATCAGCGGACGCGGCGCGATAAGCAAACGCGATAAATCGCGTCCCTACAACGGTCTCGTTGGGATTCAATTGCCGGTCGTCCTCTATTTTCGCAGAAAACAGCAAGAAGACCGCCGAGGAGCCTTCCAAAAACGCGAATCAAAGATGCGCCTTTTAGCTGAAAGCGACCTCGCATTGAATCCGTTAAACAAATCGCTGAGATCTGCGGGCTTGATGAATCACGCCCCTGCAACGATTCGCAGAGATTTGATTTATCAAATCCGGATGTTTGCGAATGTTCACCAGCAAACAGCCTCTTATCGCAACCGCGTGGTTATGCGTCTGCCAGCCGCCCCGGGGGCGATTCGCCCCGCCGGATTTCGCATTTTATTTTTAGAAAGGAATTTTTCATGCATCTGATCACCAAAATTTTGGCGGCGCTTACCGCCCTCGAATTCTTTTATATTTTTTATCTTGAAACCCTCGCCACCGCATCCGAGCGAACGGCCAAGGTCTTCGGCATGAACGTCGAAACTTTAAAAACCGACGCTGTGAATCTCCTCTTCAAAAATCAGGGGGTTTATAACGGGCTGATCGCCGTACTGATTTTGCTGGCCGTTTTCGCCTTCGCGAGCAAGGCCGCCGTGATCTGCCTGATGGCTTATATCGTGGCCGTCGCCCTTTACGGCGGCATTACCAGCAACCCCAAAATCATTTTGATGCAGGGCGGCCTCGCCATTTTGACGCTCATTAGTTGTTTGCTTTAGTGCCTATCGAAAGGAACCCTTTAATGACCCGCGCCTCCACCGTCCGCCTGACCGGCGGGGCAGAGGCCGGCGATCTGCGCCCGGGCTATGAGCGGCTGAGCGCCCCATCCCCGAATCACGAAAGGAGCCCCCATGCGATTCATCCCCTATGACCCGCGCTACCAGAACCAGGTGCTCGGCCTGGTGCTCTATCTGCAAAACTGCGAGAACCGCGCCGAGCTTTCCCTGGAGGACCAGCCGGAGCTGGCCGATATCCCCGGGCATTTCTTCCCCGGCGGCGGGGGCTTTTGGCTCGCCCTCGACGAAGCGGACGACCGCGTCGTGGGCACCATCGGCCTCATGGTCCGCGGCCGGACGGGCCTGCTCAAAAAATTCTTTGTCGATCCGAGCTGCCGCGGCCGGCGCGCCGGCGTTTCCTCCGCTCTCTTTGGCCGCCTAACGGCGCGGGCCCGGGCCGAAAGCCTTGCCCAGATCGTGCTCGACACTCCCGCAAAAGCCCGGCGCGCCCACCGCTTTTACCGCAAAATGGGCTTTCGCGAAACCCCGCGCGCCGCACTGCCCATTCCCTATCCCGCGCCGAGTGTCCCCAGTTTGTTTTTCGTGCTGGATCTTCCCGGCGCGGAGCCGATGCCGTGACCTTGCCGCCGTGAGCGCTCCCGCATCGAACGGGCGTTATCCGGAACCGGTTCAACAAAAAAAAGGACTGACCCCCGTCCTCACGGGGGTCAGTCCTTTTTGTTAGCCGTTTGCCGGGCTTGTCGTTCAAAGCCCGAGCTTAAAATCTTTATCGATCGGTGGCATGCCGCCGTTTTTCCCGAATCCCAAGCACCGCCATCATCGCCGCCGAAATGCCGAGGCTCGCCGCGAGGGCGGCAACATTGGCAGGATCGCCGGTTCTTGGCCGTTTTTGGCCTGCCGGGGGCTGGGGCCCGAATTTCGTCTTTGCCGTATTGGTGATAACGTAACCCTTCGCCGCATTCCCGGTGATCACCTTGCTGTATCTGGCTGGCACCGTCGTTTCGTCCACGGTGTAAACCACAGTTTTTCCGTTTTGTTTTTTGGCAAGGCCGCTCCAGGTGTGGGTCCAGCCGCCCGCTGCGGTGAGCTTCACCGGATCGCCGCTGGCTTTGCCGTCGGCATAAAGCTGCACCATAACGCTGGCAGGCCGCTTTCCGCCCCGGTTGTCGCGCCACACCTTCGTAACCTTCACGCGGGTGCTCGGCACGTTGGTGAGCGTGTAGCCGTTCTCTTGGCTGCCGGTGATCGCTTCCGTGGCATAGCCCTTAACGGCACGCTCCTTCACCGAATACGCATAGGCATGGCCGTCGGCGTCGTTTTTGGGCAGATGCGCGAAGGTCAGCCGCCAGTTGTCGCCGGCCTTCACCGTTTCATACCCCACGTATACCGGCTTGCCGCCGCCTTGGCTGCGCCACAGCTCCACCTGGATGGTGTCCGGACGGCCGTCGCTGTTGCGATCGTCCCATCGCTTGGCGACCGTGACCGATGTCTCTTCGCATTGGCCCATATTGACCGTCCCGTTAGAGCCGATGCCGGCGCCGCGGGTCGCGGAGGTGTTCCCGGAGATCGCGACCTTCGCCAGGTTTTCCGCGCCGGTGTCCACCGTCACGTCGGTATGCAGCGACAGGCTCTCCTGATGGATCGCCATCAGCCGGCCGGTGAGTTTATTGAGCGGCACCTCCGAGCCGTTTTCGTATTTCCAATTATAGGGTGTGCCGCCGAGCATGGACGGGGCAATGCTGTATTCCGGATCGCCGCTGTGGGCACCGTAGGCATTGCTTGCCAGAATATAAATTTCCTTAGCGGATTTCGCCTGATTCCCATAAAGGGCCACGCCGTTTTTCACATAAATATGGGTCTCGGAATTAGGGCAGGAGGCATAGCCGCCGCCTTCCATCGAAGCTTTGTTTTCCTTGATCACCCCGTTGGTCAGGTTGAGCACGCCGTTGTGGAAACCCTTATTTAGATATTTTTTCGAATAGCCATTGACATAGATGCCCCCGCCGCCGAAGGCGCTGTTGCCGGTGCCCTTGCCGTTCATCGTGTTGCCTGTGATTTTGCCGCCGGAAATATTGGCCGTCCCATAGGTTTTGGTGTAGCCCGCCTGCACCAAAATGCCCCCGCCGCTGGAGCCTGCAGTATTGCCAGCCACCGTGCCGCCGGTCATGTTAAGCACATATGCGGCGTTACCGGCAACACCGGTACCAATGGAAATGCCGCCGCCCAGGTTGTCCGACGTGTTGTTTTGAATGGCGCCGCCACTCAGGTTAAAGGTCGACCCCTGGTACACGGCCACTCCGCCGCCGGCCGCCATTCCCCGCATGCCCTCAGCAGTGCCGTCCACGGCCTTGTTCCCTTGGATGGTGCCGCCCGACATATTGAAGACGGCATAGTTCAGAAAGATGCCGCCGCCGTAGTTCGCCGTGTTGTTTTGAATCGTGCCGCCGGTCATGTTGATGGTGCCGCGGTCGCTGTGGATCGCCCCGCCCATCGCGTGAAAATAGTCGAGATCGGTCAGCGCGTTGTTCTGGAGCACGGCGCCGTCCCGAACGTTTAGCGTTCCCGCCACATCGACGAGCGACTTTGTCGTCTTTGTCGCCGCCTGGCTGTTCCCGTCCAGCGTGATGTCCGAAAGGGTAGCCGCGATATTGCTGTTCACCCGCATCAGATAACCGTCAAATCCGGGATCCCGTTTGATCGCCGCGTTGGTGCCCTTCAGGGAAAGCTCCCCGGAAATCGACACCGTGCCGGTGATATAAATCGTCTGAATGCTCTGGTCGGCCGCCGCCAGTTCTTTGGCCCTAGCAAAGGTCTTAACGGCACTTCCTGCCGTGGTCCCGTCGCTGGCATCATCGCCGCCTGCGCCATTCAAATAGACAGCGCCGCCCGCCGCGTGCACCCTGGCCGGCTCCGGAGCCGCCATCGACAGCGCGAGCACACAAAGGATCCCCATCAGCATTGCGAACAGCGCACGGCCGAGCCTGCGGACACTTTTGGTATTTTGCATCATCATCGTTTCTCCATTCTATTGATATCTTTTCATCCTAAACTTTAAAGCGCGATTGCTTAACAATTTCTTATTATGTGATTAGTTTACATTATTTTGTCCCCTGTTGTCAAATCCCGTTTGCATTCTTTCGGCGTTTTCTATCAATTTTTTTAGTATTTTGTTGGCCTAACAACGGTTTTTTTCGCCCATCGGTGTAAAAATAAAACGCAGAGAAGGAAAAATGCTGAAAGATCCTGGGGAGCCGTGGCAGGAGGTCACACAATGGCAGAAGCAGGACATGTATTTTTGGCAAGAATGGGGAAAACCACCCTGCGCCCCGGCGGCATCGACGCCACGGCCTGGCTGATCGCGCAGGCCGGACTCAAGCCGGACACGCGCATCCTCGAGGTGGCGTGCAACATGGGGCGCACGATGATTCAGCTTTCCGAGCGCTTCGGCTGCGCCATCACCGGCGTCGACCGCGACCCCGAGGCCCTGGCCCACGCCCGGGCCAACATCGCAAAGCACCATCTTGAAGACAAACTCACCCTGGTGGAGGGCGACGCCACCGCGCTGCCCTTTGCCGACGCGAGCTTCGACATCGTCGTCAACGAGGCGATGCTCACCATGCTTGTCGGCGGGAAAAAGGAAGCGGCGCTCGCAGAATATTTTCGGGTGCTGCGCCCCGGCGGGCTGCTCCTCACCCACGACGTCGTGCTCTTCACCGATAACCCCGCCGAACAAAAGGATTTGTGCGCCGGGCTGTCCCGGGCAATCAACGTGCACGTCGAGCCCTTTAATCAGACGGGCTGGTATGATCTGCTCACCCAAAGCGGCTTTGACGTCCGGCAGAAGGTCGGCCCGATGACGCTGATGCGCCCGTCAGGCATGATCCACGACGAGGGGCTGGGCCGGACCTTCAAGATCATCCGCAACGCCCGCAAAAAAGAAAACCGGCCGATGTTCCGGAAAATGTTCACGTATTTCAATGCGCACAAGGCGCAGCTGGGCTATATCGCCAATGTGAGCCGAAAGCCCGGCGCCTGATGCGCCCATTTTTTCAAAAGGAGGCCGCCATGAAGGCAGGCAAGGTTTTTTCAATCGCCCGCGACAATCCCGCGGTGCCGGGATGCACCGTCTCCGGGGAAATGCTCCCCGGGGTCCTCTGTTTTTCTCTGGCGGCGGGCACCGATATCAGCGCCGAGCGCTACCCGAATGATACGCTGCAGCTGCAGCTTGCGGGCTACTCTCGGCTCACCGCGCCGGACGGAGAGATTACCCTCGCTCCCGGCACCTTCGCCGTCAAACCCGCGCACACTGATATCGGCGTCGCGGCCGAAGGGCATCAGGACAGTATTTATTTAGAAATGGATTTACCAAAGGAGAACACCATGCATCAATCGATTCAAGCGGGCGAAATTTTCGCCCTGGCCGATCTCGTCCCCTATCAGGACGGCAAAATTGTCAATATGGATGTGGTGAACAGCGATCACCTGAAATTCGTCGTCATGGCCTTTGACGACGGCTGCGCCCTCGCCGAGCACGCGGCGCCGGGGGATGCCCTGGTCTTCGCCCTCGAGGGCCACGCCGAAATCGGCTACGACGGCGAAAGTCACGCCATCGCCGCCGGCGAAAACTTCCGCTTCGCCAAGGGCGGCCTGCACAGCGTGCGCGCGACGGGCCGCTTCAAAATGGCCCTGCTTTTGATGCGGGATTAACCGCACCGATTCATCAAACAGAAGGAGGCAAACACCATGGGCAAAAAAATCACGGACAAGGTGACCTGGGTCGGCAAGGTCGACTGGGAGCTTAAGCGCTTCCACGGCGACGAGTTTTCCACCGACCGCGGCTCGAGTTACAACGCCTATCTGATTCAGGACGAGAAGACCGCCCTCATCGACACGGTGTGGGGACCCTACGACCGGGAATTCGTCAAAAGGCTTGCGGAAACCGTCGACCTGAACCGCATCGACTACATCGTGATGAACCACAACGAAAGCGATCACAGCGGCGCCCTGCCGGAGCTGATGCGCCGGATCCCCGACACGCCGATCGTCTGCACCCAAAAGGGCGAGGCGATTTTGCGCGGGCACTACCACGCGGACTGGCAATTTATGACCGTGAAGACCGGCGACACGCTGAATCTCGGCGAGACGACGCTGACCTTTGTCGAGGCGTCGATGCTCCACTGGCCGGACACCATGTTCAGCTATCTGTCCGGCGAGAACATCCTCTTCTCCAACGACGGCTTCGGCCAGCACTTCGCCACCGAATCCCTCTATGACGACACGGTGGATCCCTCGGCGCTGCGCTACGAGGCCGAAAAGTATTACGCCAATATCTTAAACCTCTACAGCCCGATGGTCACCCGCAAGATCAACGAGATCCTCGGGATGCACCTGCCGCTTCGCATGATCTGCCCGAGCCACGGCATCATCTGGAAAAACGACCCCGGCTGGATCGTGAACCAATACCTGAAGTGGGCCGATGCCTATCAGGAAAATCAGATCACCCTGGTGTACGACACCATGTGGCAGTCCACCCGCAAAATGGCCGAGGCCATCGCCGAGGGCATCCGTCTGGCGGATCCAGCCGTCACCGTGAAGCTCGCGAACGCGGCCAAAGACGACAAGAACGACATCCTCACGGAAATCTTCCAGTCGAAGGCCATCCTCGTCGGCTCGCCCACCATCAACTACGGCCTGACCCACGCCATCGGCGGCATCCTCGAGATGGCCCGCGGTCTGAAGTTTAAAAACAAAAAAGCCGCCGCCTTCGGCAGCTACGGCTGGAGCGGCGACGCCCCGGCCCAGATCACCGAGCAGCTTAATGCCGCGGGTTTTGAGATCGTCGACGACGGCATCAAAACCCTTTGGGTGCCCGATGATGCCGCCACGGAGGCCTGCCGGGCCTACGGCGAGGCCTTTGCCCGGGCCGTGGCGGGTGAAACCGCACCCGAGGGCGACACCCCCGCCGCGGACTTCGGCCCGAGCTATGTGTGCAGCGTCTGCGGTTATGTGTATGACCCGGCGAAGGGAGATCCGGAGGGCGGCATCCCCGCCGGCACCCCCTTTGCCGAGCTGCCGGACGATTGGTGCTGCCCGGTGTGCGGCGTGCCCAAATCCAAATTTAATCCGGCCTAAAGGCCAAGGCAAAAAGACAACCCGCGGGTTGTCTTTTTGATTGCCGGCGGCCGGCTGCGTCTCACCGGGATCCCGTGTCGCCGGCCCATTTCCCATCAAAAAAAGGCTGGTGAAATAATTCCCTCGTTATTTCACCAGCCCTTCGGATGAAGCTGCAGCGCATTTAAAAATGAAAGCCGCCCCATGGCTATAGGTTCCCCAGAAAATAACCAAAGATAAAGATGATAACTCCGGCGACTATTTTTCTGGCCATTTTCCCCACGTAGAAATAAAACCTCGGGTTATCGACGAAAGCAAACGGATCGAACGCTTCGAATATTTCCGTTCCGCCTTTATCGTCATCATTCTCAACTTCATCTTTTTCAAACTCTTCATAAAGCTCGTTCAATTTATCTAATTGCAACGTCGACAGCGTTTCACCTCCAAACGGATCGCTGTAATGCTCCTTTGCCTTGTGCGGCGCTGACGCTGGCTCGTCAGCCGGGGCGGCCGGCTGTTCAGGCGCGCGGGCCGGCGATCTTCTGGGCTGCTTACCCGCTCCTGCGAAGAGATCTGTATCGGTGTGTTCGGCCGCGCGGGCCGGCGGTCTTCTGGACTGCTTATCCGCTCTTGCGAACAGATCTGCATCAGCCTGCTCGGGCGCGCGGGCCGGCGGTCTTCTGGGCTGCTTATCCGCTCCTGCGAAGAGATCTGTATCGGCCTGCTCGGGCGCGCGGGCCGGCGGTCTTCTGGGCTGCTTATCCGCTCTTGTGAAAAGATCTGCATCGGTGTGTTCGGCCGCGCGGGCCGGCGACCTTCTGGGCTGCTTATCCGCTCTTGCGAAGAGATTTGCATCGGTGTGTTCAGCCGCGCGGGCCGGCGATCTTCTGGGCTGCTTATCCGCTCCTGCGAAAAGATTTGCATCGGCCTGTTCGGCCGCGCGGGCCGGCGGTCTTCTGGGCTGCTTATCCGCTCTTGCGAACAGATTTGCATCGGTGTGTTCGGCCGCGCGGGCCGGCGGTCTTTTGGGCTGCTTATCCGCTCTTGCGAAAAGATCCGCATCGGTGTGTTCAGCCGCGCGGGCCGGCGATCTTCTGGGCTGCTTATCCGCTCTTGCGAAAAGATCCGCATCGGTGTGTTCGGCCGCGCGGGCCGGCGACCTTTTGGGCAGCCCTCGCCCTCGGGACGGCTGCGGCGATGTGGACCGCCTTGACGCCGGCGCGACCGATTTTCTTCGGCTATTTTCTGCACTTCTTTCAAAAATGTTCGAAGGTTGCTCGTGCTTCGGCGCTGACGTTTTCTGATCCTGCACTTTTTTTAATTTTGTCTGATTTTCCTGGTAACTGCGGTTCCCCTTCGTTTTAAACTTCTCGGCAAACTCCGCATCATCCGCATCAAACATAAACGCGACCCGGCCATTCGGCTCTTCGCTGAACGCCATTCGCACATGATCGCCGCCTATGCTCTCCGCAAAGATATCATTGTGTTCATTGATCTTAATATCAACATAGCCCATGGCCTGCAATGCTGTCTGAGCCGAATAGACCCAAAGCGCATAATCACCCTTCGCGCGTAGCCTCTTAATCATTTTACGCTCCTTATGTCAACGCCTCCATGCCAAAATCGTTTCTTTTCCCCTGCTTCTAATAATAAGTATGTCTGTCTTTTTTCATTCGGGTTCATCCATCATTCACATCCGCCGCTCAGACACGCTGATCCGTCTGGCGCTGTTTTGTTCGTCCTGTGTCTTAAAATTGCATTCCTGTTTTATCATCGCTATCCGGCCTTCAGCCTGATTCTGAATTTATCTTATTAAAAACTTCCCGGACAGATTGATTTCGTCCTGTCCAGGAAGCTGCGCTTTTGTGCCTGTGGCCGATCGGCGATCCTTCTTTGGCGATGCGTTCGATAAACGGCATCCTGATTCGGATGTCTGCGGTCCGGGTGCATTATCTTTGCCCGGCCGCCCGATGACATGGCTTTTCGCCTGGAGCACAGCGGAGACGATCGACGATGCAAGTCTTAAAATTGCAGTCGCGCGATGCCGCCGCCGTCTTATTTCTTGAGGCTGTCGTAATCCACAATGCCGTTAAATGCCGTATTCAGCACCTGCTGCTGCTCGGCGCTCATATTGCCGTTCGACACATTATAAATCATCAGCATATTATATTTGCTGAAAAAGAAATAACCGTTGATCTTGGCATTGCCCCGCGACATAATGAATTGATACGCCTTCCCCGAAGACACCGGGCTTTTAGTTGTCGTCAGCTGAACCGTCATCCCTCTGAAACGGTTTTGCAGTGCGTTCCTAAAATAATTTTCAAAATCCGCATTGGAATAGTTTTGCGTCTGCGAATTAATATAACTTTTTGCGATCAATAAATGCTGAGAAGCCGTCGTCACACCATTGGGGCCGTAAAAGCTCACCGCGCCGGACGATCGGCTGCTGTCAAGACGCCAGCCCGTCGGAATCGGGACCGTAAAGCTTCCCGCCAGAATGCGCTTGGTGGTCGGCGGATTTTCGGTATAACGCTTCGCCTGCTTTTTAGCTTTTTTCGCATCCCAATAGATTTTTGCATTGTAGTAACCGGATAATTCCTCCACCGTTTTTGCAGTCCGATCATTTGAATTGTAGGACGTGACATTGACGGAGCCGATGACATAATTGGTCGTATCGCTTTTCTTGTTGACCAATTTGGTCACGAATTCCGTCCGGCATTGGCTGTAATAGGTATTGTCATATCTTGACAATACCTGAAAACCCTTGCGATAAACGGTATTGCCGTCTTGCGATTTGTTTACCTTTTTGCTGACGGTATCGACGGCCGCGTTTAAGTTGGGGGTTGACAGCGAACCGTATTTTTTCAAATACGCTTTGGAACCGCCCGCATTATTGACCAGGGAGGCGTCAACACTGCGAAGATTGAGCGTAACGCCGTTGCTCGATGCCATCAAATAAGTGTCAGAAGCATATTTGCTGCCCCCCTTGGGAACAAAGGCCTGAATTTTGTTGCCATTTTTAAGCGCGACGGACGATTCTTCCAATCGTTCAAATTTGTCGTAGCCCTTGGCCTCCGTGCCAAAGATCGGCGGCTTCATGCCGCAGCCCGCCAACAGGGCGATCCCCATGCACAAGGTCAACGCTATCAGTACCGCATACTTTTCAACTTTTTTTATACTCATCATTTTCCCTTTCTTTTAGACTGATTGCTCGCCCGGGAACCTCCTCCCCGGAAAACCACCGGGGAAGGAGGCTGCTTTCGCATAAAGCGAGCAATTATAAAGAGGATTTATTTAGAAATACAGCACGGCCACCCATGACCTCGCCGTGATTTCTCTGAAAAGTCTAACGCGTCAGGCAATAACCATTTTGTGCATTGCCCGTTATGCGGTAGCGGGCATCCGCACCTGCCTTGATCGTATAACGCATCCTGGATTTCCCCTGACGGGCCCTTAATCCGGCGAAGACCGTCTGCCAGCGATTGGCCCGAGTCAGGCGGCGAATCGCGATCACCTTCCCATCAGCCATCAGATATATCTTTACGGAACGCCGTTCAATTTTTTCATCGATCTTTGTCACCGAAACGGAAGTTTTTCCCTTCATTGTGTTCGTAATCGTGTAGCCCTTCGACATGGTTCCGGAGATATTATTCGTATAATTTTTTAAAGGCTTTTCTGAAATGGTATAGATAATCCTGTGGCCATCAATGACGCTGTATTTCGGCAGCCCGCGAAATTCCGTGCACCAGTTCGTTTTGGCCGTCAATGTTTTTGCCGCGATGATTTTATTGTCGGCCAGCAATCTCACCGTCGCACTTTTCGCGGCCGGCCCGACCCATTTCTTCTTCACGGGAACGGTTATTTTTTCCCTGCTGACCATGGTGACCGAATAGCCATAGACGGCATTATAGGTTATGATCGGCCGGTGTCCCCGGGCCTTGCTCGCCATGATGGTATAGTTGATGCGATGGCCGTCTTTCTTGGCATACTGAGGCAATTTTTTAAATGTCGTCCGCCAGCGATTCTTTTTGCAAAGCGTTTTTCTGCGCTTCTCTTTGCCGTCTGCGAAAAGACGCACCTTTATTTTCTTTCTGCTGCCGCCCTGGCAAATTTCCGTTACGGGAATGGTCAGCCGCCCCGTAACGGTGTTATTAATGACATAGCCCGTATCCTCGGAGCCGAAAATGGCGACGTTGTAATTTTTAATGGGCTCTTCCTGCACGGTGTATTTAATTTCATGGCCGTCATTGCCGTCATATTTCGGCAGACCCGTAAACGCTGTCCGCCAATGCTCCTTCGCCGTGACGGTTTTCGTCTCCCGCTGTTCGCCGCCGTCCGCAATCAGCCGGATCGTCGCAAAGTCTCCCGTTTTGCCGAACCACTTCACTTTAGCCGGCACGGAGGTCTTCGCGGTATTGATATTTTTAACCGTAAAGCCCTCTGCGGCACTCCCCGATGTCTGAGAAGCAAACCCTGGGGCTTTCGCAATCGGCCGGTATTTTATCTCGCGGCCGTTCTGCGTGTTGTATTTGGGCACCTCGAAGGTATGTTCCCAGTTGGTTCTCTCCGTGAGTGTCGCCGAGGCATAAGATCGGCCGCCCGCCGACAGATGGATGACGACTCTGCCCGCTCTGGGGCCAACACAGGTCGACCTGACCCTAAGGGATCTTTTAATGCGCTTCCCGCCGTAAACCTTCTCTTCGGTTTGTCCGGCCTTAACGTGCAGCGTCGCCGTTTGACGGTTGATTTCATATCCCTTCGGCGGGGCAATTTCCCGAACAACGTAGTCCCCGGCCGTCAATTTGTCGGCGGCGGCCTTCCCGTCGGCCCGCGTCGTCAGGGTCGTCACCTGCTGATCGCCCTGCCGTGTCAATTGGAAGACGGCCCCCTTCAATTTGACGTTTGCGTTTTCGGAATCCGTTTTTTCTAAGCAAATCTGCGCATTTTTTTCGCCCGTTCCGCTGCCGGAAGCCGGCTGATAAACGTTATTGACCTGCGCGCTGATGTCTTCCCCCGACAGTTTGACAGTGCTTTTCACCGGCCGGTCCGTCTGGCCGCCCGTTTGGTAGGTCAGCTGATATGGCGACGCATCCAGGTCCCCCAAATCGCAGGTAAAGCTGGTTTTGTCTCCGCTCAGTCTGACTTTATCGGAAATATTGACGGACTCTGCCCCCTGCGCAGTCTTCCCGTCCTCCGAACAGGCCATTTTTTGCAGCACAAAAGAACGGTCCACGTAATGAACCCCGCGGTTTTGATCTTTGTTCAGCGCGCCGCTGAGCGTCACGTTCTTATTTCCCTGCTTGGCACAATTAAGCCGAACTGCCCACTGGGCCGTATCGCCTTTTGCACAAGCGGCCGACTGAGAAAGCGTTTCCTTCGCATCGACTTCCGTTTTGATCATGCAAAGCGTCATTTCCTTCGAGGTTTGGCCAGTCGCCGCCTTGAAGACATTATTTTTGTCGCATTGAATTTTGTCTGGAATGAAGCTCCCCAGCAGTCGGATCGTGCCCTTCACCTGATAATGACTTTCAACATAATTTGTAAAAGTGATCTTGACGGTTCCGCCGCCGTCCCTCCCCGGCGTCACGGCCGCATCGGCCACCGCCGTTGTGCCATCGGCGGCGTAGAGTTTGAAATGCGTCGCAGCCGCATTGTCCTGAAACCGAATCTGATCCGGCAGCGCGATGGTAAACGCGTCTCCGGCTTTTAACGTATTGCCGTACCGGCTGGCATCCCAGCCGATTTCCAAATAGTAAGGCTTTGAATCGCTTCCCTGCGATACCGCCGATTGATCCTGATTTAAAAATTTAAGATCCGTGACGGCGACATCTGTTTTTTCCGGCGCATCAGCAGCTCTAACCGTTGTTTTCAGTAATCCAAAACTCAAAAATATCAGAAAAGCAAGTCCGATGATGATCATCCGCTTTTCGGTTTCTGATCGTCTCATAAATTCATCCCTTCTGCCAAACAACACGCCGTCCAAATGACAACCGCACATTTTCCCACACCGCTTTTATTTTTTCAACGCTTTTTTTAAAGCCCTGCCGGCCCTAAACCGCGGGGAATAGCAGGCCGCGATATCAATCGGCTCGCCGGTCCTGGGGTTGCTCCCGGGTCTTCCCCGCCGGTAATAACAATCGAAGGTGCCGAAGTTCATCAATGAAACTTTTTCGCCTTCTTTGACCGTTTCCATAATGATCTTAATCAGAGCATCCAATTCTTTCCTGGTATCTTTTTTAGATAACCCCGCTTTTTTTGCCATCGCGCTGACAAATTCTGATTTCTTCACTTTTATGCTCTCCATTCGTGAGTCACTGATGCCGTTATTCCTGCACTTTTCAATCCGATTCTTATTTTGAGATTTTTAGTAATTTTTTTTAGTATATCATAAAGATTTCTTTAATTTAACAATGTACAAATATTTACTCTTTAAATCGTGAAAAATTCCCCGTCCTTTTCCGTTCGATCCATTGGCAGCGGCTGTCGCCGACCGATTCTTAAACTTTTATCTTTCGATCTTACAGCGCTTGGGTTTCAATTGTTCATATCGGTCACGCTTGCGCGCGCACGAATCCGGCCGCCGCTTCTTCTTTCAAATTTCACTCGGAGTTCTTCGGCGCATTCCGATGGTAATACGCTTCCAAAAAGGGCTGATGGTAGCTTTCCTCTCCGCGTTTTCGCGCGGCGGCGGCCTCTTCAAGGTTATCGTAGGTGCCGAGGTAATGGGTCTTTCCCTGGAATGTAATTTTCGCGCAATACCTGCCGTTTTTCTTGCGATAAACCCCCGTGTGACCGGTGGTATTGTCACTTCTGATTTTGCGGATCAGCGCTTCAACGCAGGTATTGTCTATAAAATGCAGCCGGTCGTGCACGCTTTCGCGAATCTGCTGCCGGATGTGTCCGCAGCTGATCGTGCGCCCGTGAACCAGGGCATTCTCCGACACCTCACATTCCTTTCCGCAGCTGCAGCGGCACCGCCAATAAATGGATCCGGTTCTGGTGCGCCGGCTGGTCGGCGCCAAAGCGGTCAACTCGCCAAACTGACGCCCCGTTAAATCCCTCTTCCACACTTTTTTTCTTTTCTTTCGGCTGCAGCCGCAGTGCGTCGTGAACCCCCGCACCAGATTTCGTTCGGAGGTCTCGAAATGGGTCCCGCAGTCGCAGACGCAGTGCCACATCACCGAGCCGTTCAGCCGTTTGTCCGTCGGCGCCAGCGCAACCACCTTTCCAAAGCGTCTGCCCGTCAGATCCACGTGCTGACGGCGAAGCCTTTCGCCAAGGCAGCCGCAGCTCTTCGTCCGTCCGGACGTCAGATTGGACTGATAAACCTCCGTGATCCGGCCGCAATCGCAGCGGCACCGCCATTTGCGGCGGCCCCTTTCGTCCCGAAGGGGCGCCATGACGGTCAACTGCCCAAAGCGGTCGCCGGGCGCAATTTTTTTTCGCTTTGCCACCTGATTCATCCCTTTCACAAATAAAAGGGCAAGCCATCACTCGGCCTGCCCCTTTTGTTTGATTACGCGTCCGTCATTTTACAGAGCCCGTTTACTGAATCACACGACGTTTCATCCCCAAAGCAAGCAAACCGGCGATGGATGCGATGACCCCGCTCAGGTAAAGCGCCGTTCGGCTATGATCCTTTGTTCGAGGTGCGATGGCTTTTGGTGTGTGCGAATTGGTGATGACGATATTCCCATGATCCTGATCGTTGACGGTTGCCGAATAGCCTGCGCGGACGCCCGTTTCTTTAACGGTGTATCGAATGGTTTGCCCGTTCTTTTTCTGCGGCAGATTCGCCCAGGTCTTGGTCCATTTGTTTTCCGCGCTCAGCTTGACAGCATCGCCGACTTTTTCGCCGTTCGCATAAAGCTGAACCTGAATGTGCGTCGGTCTGATCTTGTCCTTGTTGTCGCTGTCGTTCCAGTGCTTGGTCACGGTCACGCTGGTCTTTTTCGGCGTGTAGCTGTTCACAATGTCATAGCCGGCAATGCTGGTGCTGTAATTCTTTACCGCATCTTCTGTCACGGTATAAATGATTTTCTTTCCGGCGTTATATTCCGGCAGATTCGTAAAACGATATTGCCAGTTATCGGCCGCCGTCACGGTTTTTTCATCCACTTTTTTGCCGTTTGCCAGCAAATTCACGGTGACGCTCTTCGGCCGTTTGCCATCCTGGTCGCCCGCGTCGTTCCAGGTTTTGGTCCCGGATACCGACGTTACCGACGGTGTGTGGCTGTTGGTAATCCGGATATCCCCGATGTTTTGATCGTCAATCGCCGTGGTGTAGCCGCTGACGGTCCCCACTTCCTTCACCGTGTACTGAATGGTTTTGCCCGCCGCCTTTTCCGGCAGGTTGTTCCAGGTGGTCGTCCATTTATTGCCGCTGTTCAGTTCGACTTCGTCGCCGGATTTCTGACCGTTGGCATAGAGCTGAACTTTAACGCTGTTCGGCCGTTTGCCGTCCTGATCATTGGCGTCGTTCCAGTTTTTCGTAACGGTCACGCTGGTTTTCTTCGGCGTGTAGCTGTTCTTAATGTTGCAGCCGCATACTTTTGTATTGTATTCGCTCACCGAATTTTCGGTCACCGTGTAAGTGATTTTCCGACCGTTTTGATATTTGGGCAGATCCTTAAAGTCATATTTCCAACCGTTATCTGCGGTCACTTCTTTCTCGGCCACTTTGTTTCCGTCGGCCAGCAGGTTCACGATGATGCTGCTCGGCCGCTTGCCGTCCTGATTGTTGGCATCGTCCCAGGTTTTCTTTCCGGAAATCGTTGTTTTCTCCGGCGTGTGTTTATTGCAGATAATAATGCTGCCGTTACTGCTGTCTTTGCCCGTGGCGGTGGTATAGCCATTGACGGTGCCGACTTCCTTCACCGTATATTCGATGGTTTTTCCCGCCGCCTTTTCCGGCAGGCTGCCCCAGGTGGTCGTCCAGTTATTGCTGCTGTTCAGCTCGACTTCATCGCCGGATTTCTGGCCGTCGGCATAGAGCTGAACTTTAACGCTGTTCGGCCGGATGCCGTCCTGATTGCCGGCGTCGTCCCATCTTTTCGTGACGGTCACGCTGGTCTTGCTCGGCGTATAGCTGTTGGTAATGTCATAGCCGCTTATTTTTGTGTTGTATTCGCTCACCGAATTTTCGGTCACAGTATAAACGATTTTCTTTTCGCCGTTATATTCCGGCAAATCAGTAAAGCGGTACTTCCATTGATCGGCGGCCGTCACTTTTTTCGACATCACTTTTTTGCCGTCGGCCAGCAGATTCACGGTGATGCTGCTCGGCCGCTTGCCATCCTGATCGCCGGCGTCGTTCCAGGTTTTTTCACCGCTGATCTCTATGTTTTTTTTCTTATCGGTGATGGTTTGCAGCGCGCCGCCGGTTGGCGTGACCTTCAAGGTAAATTCCTGGCTATTCAATTTATATCCAACAGGGGGCGTCTTTTCTTTTACTTTGTAACTGCCCTGTTTCAAAACGCCGGAAGTCACCGTTCCGTCGGCGCCCGTTGTCAGTTCAAAAGTAGAACCGTCCGGTGCCGTTACAGTAAATACGGCATTTGCAAGCAGAATACTACTATTATCCGCATCAACCTTTTTCAGCTTGATCTTGCTGGCAAGATCGCCGCTGCCCGTCCCGCCGGAGTCAGCCGACTGATAAGTAGTCGCAGCCGCAGCATTCTTTTCGGTAGAAGTAAGACTTGCACTATTTTTGAGCTTTGTCCCCGGTGTATAGGTCGAATTGTATTCAAGATAATATTGCTGGGCACCTATATTCCCTAACTTCAATTCGAATGTTTTATTGCCCTCACCAAACGTCAGTTTATTTCCAATTTCAACATCCTGTTCTCTGGAGAGAATATTTCCGTACTCGTCAAATGAAACTTTTACAAGCTTAAAGCTTTCCGGAATAAAGGCTTCTCCTGAATTCCCCATCGTATCTGTTATAACAACATTATTCAGATCCGCCTTGGTGTGATTAATGCGTACATGCCAAACGGCCTGATTCGCATTATTTTCATTGCTGCCGCCCCACTTGCTTAGATATTCATCTTTTAATTCTTTAGGACCTTTTATGATCACCCCATCATCAACCGACTGCGATTGACCTGATACTTCTGAATTAACTTTAATACTAAATGTGTTTTCCTTATCATAGTTCACTTTATCTTTTACAAATTTGGCAGCTAAGTACATTGTCCCTTTAACATTGTATTTGTTTTCTACCGCTTTTGTGAATGTAACGTGAATTTTGCCGCCCTTATCCTCCGGCCCCGGTGTGACATGTGCCTTTGCAACCACCGTGCCGTCGGTGTCTTTAAGGTCAAAATCTCTTGCTGCAGTGTCTGATGGAAATTTCATATTATTCGGAAGCGTGACATCAAAATAATCACCTTCATGCAAATCTGTACCAAGATGCGTTGCGTCCCAATTCATCATCAGCAAAAATCTGTCGGTATAATAAATTTCTGTGGCAGTCGTATGATCAAGATTCTGAATCTCAAATTTCGTAATTTTAACATTGACGGGTTTAGCCTCTGCAAAAACCGTTGCCGCCCCTCCTGCCAATAACCCAAAAGCCATAATAACGAACAATAGAATACTTGTGCGCTTTAGATATTTCACTTTCTGCTCCTTTCTTCAATACACACTACGATCACTACAATTTTCTTTAAATCCGCTGCTTGATCTACATTAAAAATATCTTCATCATATCTTCATCAATTTTTCTTCTTTTACTTTTTTCCTTATCACCTATTATTCTTTATTGTTTCTAAAATATTTAATTTCTATTAAATCATCTTAGGGCTTGTTGAACAACCCAAATAACTTGACAGCGTGTAAAGTTTTTTAACTTGTTCGATGGCTCTATCTGCATTATATTTTAATAAATCGTTTAATTGCAGGGAGGAGTTGGACAATGTGCCGAAAAACACACGTGAAAACATCCTCAATGCATTTTTAAATTTAGCCATGGAGCATCCTAAAAAAACAAATTTTACAATGCGCGAAATCGCAAAACGGGCCCACGTTTCCCGGCAGGCCATCTATCAAAAGCATTTCAAAAATCCCCGTGAAATTGTTCTCTATTTGCGGCAGCTGATTGACGCCGACCTCCATCAGGCCTATAAGGAATATCATTCGGCGCAGCAGACCATGAATCCTTTCGTCCTTGTCGCCAACACCATCATTCCTGTTTTTTATAAAAAGCGAAAGTTAGTCCGCTGTTTTTATATCACGTCCATCGATCCGACATGGGAAAGTTTTATGGTGGATGTCTGTTTGGAATGGGCACTGCCGCGGGTTGCCACGAGGAGCGAGGCCTTTAATCTTTCCGATGAGGATTTGCTGAAACTCCTCGCCAATTCGATCATGTCCATCATCAAAATCTGGATCAGCGGTGAAAACCCCGCGCCGCCCGAGGTTTTTAAAGACGATTTTTTAAAGCTGGTTCGAACGCCTCTGTTTGACTATCTGGCCATGGATCCGGCTCGCTTGACCGGCACGCATCCCCTGCCGAGCCGGCGCACCTAAAGCCAACCCGGCCCGAGGCCAAACAAAAAAAGACAACCGAGAAAAGCATCTCGGTTGTCTTTTTGATTGGGCGATACCTGTAGCCCGGACGGGGCGTCATGCAAACGCGTCCTGCCTATTTGATGATAAGCCACCTTCAGTCAATTGAGCGGCGTCTTAGCCTTGCGCGCTTGGGAGCGCTCCTCAGCGGTCTTCTAACGGTTTTCCGAAAAAAACGAAGGGCGACCGTCCCTTCGCGCCCGCCCTCGCAAAAATGAAGCGCGGACGACGGCGAAAAAAACGGGCAGACGGCCCCACCCTTCACGCGCTTTCCCGGAAGGGTTTAAGTCCCGCCGCTTTTAAAATCGCGTTGCAGTCGGCCACGGAAAGCCCGGAAAACTCAAAGAGAAAATCGTGATACCAGCCCTCCAGCGGATCCTCCGCCATCAGGTGTACCCCGCAGGCCGATAAAAACGGCGTCACCAGCCGCCTCGGCAGGCGCAGCCCGATGGCCAGCTTCACCGCCACCTCTGAGCCCACCCGCATGCGCCCGCGCCGGCGCATTTTTTTCTCGTTGCACAGCTGGTGGATATAATCCGCCGAGACCCAGGAGGCCTCGGCCAGCTCCCCGTCGTTCATCTCCCGCCAGGCCATCAGCCGGGGCAGCACATCCCAGATATAGCCGGAAAGCGTCCCGGCCAGGCGCGCGATCTCCCGGCGGTCTTTCGCGATGGCCGCCGTCTGTCCGCTCACCGGTTTGCCGTCATAGCTGAAGCGCACGGTCACCGGATAGGAATGGCGGCGGCAGCGCAGCCCGCATCGACCAAGCGCAGGCTTCACCCGCCGGGATAGCCCCGCCACCCCGAGCATCGCCAGCCGCGCGAGCACATCCCGGGGATCTGCCCCGTAATGGGCGGCCAGCTCCGGCAGCAGGCAGCCGATCATCTGGCGGCGCCCCAGCGGTACACCCGGCGCCCGGGCTTTTCGCCTGGCATAAAGGGCCCGGGAGCGCGCATTTATCTGCGCCGCCAGGTCATCCCGGGGCATCAGCGCGGCCAGAGCAATGCCCTCCGCCTGGAACTCCGCCGCGTCCATCGGTGCCGCCCGCCGGCGAAAGCGCGATGCGGCCTCATATCCCTGATCCCGGGCGAGACAGGCCGCCGCCTGATGATAATGCCAGTGCACCCATTCGTGCAGCACCGTCACCCGTCGGCTCGCCGCCGACGCCCGGGGATCCACCACCAGCGTGCCCGCCGGCAACGTGCGGCCTCCCAACGCGCAGGGCAGGAGGGCGATCATGCCCAGCACCCGGCCGTCCCCCGGCAGGGGCACTTGAACGCAGCGAAGCGCCTCACCTGCGAGCATCCCCGCCGGGTGTGCCGGCGGCCGGCGCATCCCCCGGCAAAGTCTGGCCGAAAGGGCCCGGCCCTCCGCCTCGATTTCCGCCGGGGAAAGCCGGGGCAGCAGCTCGTCTGAAAGATGCCCCAGGCGCCAGGGCAGGGCTTCGCCCGGGCGCACCGCGATCTGGTCCGCATCGGCGAAATGGCAGCGGATATCCCCGCAGAAACTCACAATGTAGCGCCCCGCCCGCACCCGCACCCGCAGATCCACCAGCATCCGCGCACCGGCGGCGCAGGCCTTCGCCTTTTCGATGGCAAAGGGGCCCGGCGCGACCGACGCCATCGCTTGGGCGACCAGCGGTTCAAAATGCGTCCGGGCATAGTGCGTGAACGACGGCGTCCCGCCCGGTCGATCGGCAGCCATTGACCCACTCTCCTTTCTTTTTATGGATATTTATAGATTTATTATTCTATATTTTATCATTTTATGGATTATCGTGCGGGATTTTTTTACGATTTCGGAAAAAAAGCATTAAAAAAACACCCCGAAGGGTGTTGATGTGCGTCCGCACTTATCCGGCAAAGCGGACTGCCGTGCCGTAGGCAATGACTTCCGCCGCGCCCTGCATCACCGCCGACGAGGCATAGCGCACATTAACAATGGCATCCGCCCCCAGGGCTTCCGCCTCGGCCACCATGCGCTTGGTCGCCAGCGCCCGGGCTTCGTCCATCATCTTGGTGTAGGCCTTGAGCTCTCCGCCGACGATGGTTTTAAGACCTTGGGAAATATCCCGGCCGATGTTCTTCGACTGGATCGTGCTCCCCTTCACCATGCCGAGCATGGCCAAATCTTTTCCCGTAATGTAATCAGTAGTGACTAAGATCATCTTCTTCGCCTCCTTGAATCTCGCGGATCCGCGACACGCAGACGCCGATCAGGGCGATAGCCAGCCCCAGGGGAAACACCCCCAGCAAAACCTTCGGCCAGAAGCCCGGCACCCAGGTCACCAGCAATGCGAAATATAAAATAAAATACGCCACAAAAATCGCCGTGATCACAATGGGTGCGATCATCTTGCGGCGGTGCACGCGCCGTTTATCCATCATGGCAGCCTCCTTATGCCGCGAAGCAGCTTATGCATTAGCATAACAAGCGTTTCTTAAAAATTTTTAAAGCTTTAAACCGCTGCCCCCCTGCTGCCCGCCATAAAAAAAGACGCTCCGAAGAGCGCCAAAGCGACTGCCGCGACAGCACGGCAAACAGTAACAACATGCCCTTCGGCATTTGCCCTGCAGCCGGCAGCATAACATTTATATTGTGACCACGAACACTTAATCTCAGCTTAATTTCCGAAAAAACCGGCGCCTCTCTCCCCGATGCCCGGGATCCGATTGTCAATTTTCATTGCACTCTTCGGCCGAAAAGGCTATGCTGTTAACAGCATTCCACGAAAGGATCCCGTTCATGACCAAAAGAAAAATTTTTTTCGTGTTGATCCTCCTTCTGATCGTCGCCGGCTACGCCCTGGGCTCCCGCCGCCTGGAGCTGTCTGAAGCGGCTTCCCGACGAGAATCACCGCCTCAATCCTATACCGTTTCAAGCGCACCCACCCTCTTTTTTCACGGTTGGGGCAGCGGCAGCTTCACCGAAAATCAAATGGTTCGCTACATGGAGCGCCGGGGTATCACCAATGCCGTTATCCGCGCGGACGTCATGCCCTCGGGCAAGGTGCATCTGCGCGGCCGGCTGCCGAAGCACCCCCGCAATCCCATTGTAAAAGTTAATTATCTCAATTCCCGGCAAAATAATTATTACATTCTGGGCCAGTGGATGAAAAACGTCGTCGTCGCGCTGCAGCAAGCCTATCACATCGAGCGGTTTAACGCCGTGGGGCACTCGGTGGGCAACATGTCCATCGCCTATTATCTGCTGCAATACGGCCGTGATCCCGCCCTGCCGAGGCTCGATCGGCAAGCCGCTTTGGGCGCCCATTTTAACGGCGTGCTCGGTGCCGACGATACCGTCAATCAAATGCAGCTGCTGGCCGGCGGCCGGCCGAAAAAAATGACCGCCTACTACCGCGAGCTTCTGGCCCTGCGGGCCATCTACCCCCGGACCCGAACCGCCGTCCTCAATATTTACGGCGATCTGGACGACGGCACCCATTCCGACGGCGTCGTCTCCAATGCGTCCTCCTGCTCGATGCGCTACCTGACCGGTCCCGGCGTGCAGGCCTACCGCGAGGTGAAAATCACCGGCAAAGACGGCCAACACAGCCGTCTGCACGAAAACCTCGCCGTCGACCGCGATCTCGCGGCGTTTCTCTGGGACGCCAAGCGCCCCCAACAAAAAAGTCAGTCCGCAGACTGACTTTTTTTGATGGCCGATTACGACGACCGGCGCGCCCGGGAAAGCCGCCGCAAAATCACGCCGGCGGTGGCTGCGCTCAGGGCAAACAGGACGAGCCCGGCCCTTCGGTCAATAAAGGCGGCAATGATTGCCGCCATCAAAAGGTGCACCAACACGGCGGCTTCATTCTCAAAACGGCGGGCATCCCGCAAACCGGCGAACAGCGCCACAAAAGCCAGCGCGATCACACCGGCGCTCCGCCAGGCCACAAGGCCGAAGCCGGCCAGATAGCCAAGCATGAGCAGCCCGTTCCACAAGCGTTCCTTCAAAAATAACTCCTTCTCCCGCATCCGGGGCACCGCTAAAGCACCATGAGCAACGTCCCGGCGCCGATGAGCACGCAGCCCGCCACCGATTTGACCGTCGCCTGCTCGTGCAGAAACACAAAGGCGAGCACCAACGTGATGACCACGCTCAGCTTGTCGATGGGCACCACCTTGGAGACCGATCCCATCTGAATCGCCCGGTAATAACACAGCCAGGACGCGCCGGTCATAAGGCCCGACAGGATCAAAAACAACCAGCTCTTCCGGCTGATGGCGCCGATGCCGCCTTGAGCGTTCGTTAAAAACACCATGCCCCAGGCCAGCACGACCACCACCGCCGTCCGGACGGCCGTAGCCAGATTGGCATCGACTCCCTCGATGCCGATTTTAGCCAAAATGGATGTCAGCGCGGCAAACACCGCCGACAGCGCCGCAAACAGCAACCACATGGGCGCGCCTCCCTTCTGCCGGTGCATTGCTCACGCCCGGACCGGGGTCATCACCGGCTTGCCGGCCGCGTCGAGCAGCGGCGTCAGGCCGCCGCCATAGCCCTCGCCGATATACAAATAGTTTACCCCGGTTTCCCGGTCCACCCAGATTTCTGCCGCGGTCAGCTTGCCTTGCTGATAGACCCGTTCAAAACGATCGTTCTTTTTCATTGGATTCGCCTCTTTTCAATCTTGATTGGCGCCCCGCCGCATTTCAAAGCCGCGAAGCCGACACCGAAACGCCGCCCTAAAAGGTGATGGTTTCCGGCGCGGCGGTAAAAGAGCAGAAGGTCGCCCTGGCCGCCTTCAGATAAAAAACCTCGGTGTTGTCGTCGTCGGCCGAATACATCGCCTTGAGATCCGGATAGGCGTCAAGCATCGCCGCCTTGGCTTCCCGCCGCTCGTCCGGCACGAAGGTCGCGGCCACCCGCAGCCACCGGCCGTCCTTAAACGCGCAAAGCTCCGCTTTCGGATTGGCGTGCAGTTGGCGGGACACGGCCTTCACTTTGCCCGTTTGAATATAGAGCCTGCCTTCGAAAAGATGGGCGGTGCCAAAGGGCCGCACCCGGGGCTGATCCCCGTCGAGGGTCGCCAGAAAATACACGCCCGCATCGTTTAAAAATTGTTCAACCTGTTTCAAATCTGCCATCTGATCATCCTGCCTTCCTCTCAATCTCTTGAATGGCCCCAGCCTATCACAAATGCCTAAAGCAAACCTTTGTCCGCCAGCGTATCCCGCAGCGTCACCATCAGGGGCCGCGGGGCATAGCCAAAGGCCGCCGTGGCCTTTTGATGCGAAAAGCGGCTGTTGGTTTGCAGCACATCGATGGCATAGGGCGTGCACACCGCCCGCCGCCCGGACAACCTCTCCAAAAGGCCGGCGCCGATTCTTGCCGCCGGTGCCGGCATCACCCACCGCGGCGGCCGCCTGCCGCAAAGCGCGCAGACCGTCGCCTGAAGGCCGGCCAGCGACACCGCGTGCCCGCTCAATATATAGCCTTCGCCGGGCGCTCCCTGCTGCGCGCAGGCCAAAATTCCCGCCGCCACATCCCGGACGTCTACAAAATCGTAGCCGCCCGCCACGCTCACGGGCATCCGGCCCGCGGCCATCGCCGCCACCGTGCGCACCAAATGGTTCCTGCCGCGGCCGTCCCCCGGGCCGATGATCCCCGAAGGATACACCACACTGATCGCAAGCCCCTCGTCTGCGGCCTCAAAGGCCAGGCGGGTGGCTGCGGCCTTGGCCTTTGCATAGGGCCCCATCACCTGCTCCGGCCCAACGTCCCGCGTCTCCGCGATCACCCCCGGCGCCTCCGGAATCGCGTGCACCGAGCTCACATAAATCATCCGCGACACGGCATGGGTCCGGGCCAGCGCCAGCATATTGGCGGTGCCCGTCACATTTACGGCCCAAAGCGTCGGTTCCGGCCTGGACGCGATCGTCACGATGCCCGCACAATGGATGAGCACCAGAGCCTCGTCGCCCGTCCGCGCAAAAAAGGGCGCCAGGGATTCGCGGCTGCGCACATCGCCGACGACCCGCTCGGCCCCCGCCGGGACCCGCTCGCCGGGGAGCACCAGCGCTCGAACGGCCATGCCCCGGTCCGCCAGCCGCCGCACCACCATCGTGCCCAGGTGGCCGCCGGCTCCCGTCACCAAATAACGCTGCTTCATCCCGCACCTCCTTCACTGCCCGCTTCGGACTTCCTGCGGCGATATTCGACATGATCGTCAGCATGATTATATCAGCGCAGGGGCATCCTTTCAACTGCAGGGCAAAAGATACGCACGCGGGAGAGACCATTCCCGACAGAGGCGGCAACAAAACCGATGCTCCGAAAAATCGACAACATAAATCCATCCACGCCGCCCATCGAGCGTCGCTGCCTTTCAGTAATGAAGAAACGCGGAAAACGCAACCCTAAAATTCGAATGGCAGACCCGCACCTCTAAACTGCGAAACCGACTGACCGACTGTAAAGAAGAGACACGCAGGATACAGCCTATACGCAGGCACGACCTTGACCGGTAAAAAGAAAAGCGGCGGGATAGCAAAACCATCCCGCCGCTCTGCACACTTCTTAATAAGGTTTCTCTACAATTTCAAGAATAACGCCCAGCGTACTCAGTCTTTGCCAAGGCCGTCCATTTCCTGATGAACTCTGTTTTGGCCGCCGTATAGGCATCCCAATCGTGTTCAAACCGCTTCCATTTCTTCATTTTCTTCATCTTCTTCATGCTCCCCTTCTATTCGCAAAGATATGCTTTTCTATTTCCGCAGCCAAAACGCTCGCCGATTCGGCATTGAAATGCACGCCGTCCACACTGGTCGCTAACCCTCTGATTTTTACAAAATAATCTTTCGTAAATGGCAATAAGGTCATGATCGCCGCATCGGCAACTCTCATTAAGAATCTGTATTTCCACGTATATCTGCGGCGTTCGGCACGGATCTTTTCCTTTTGAGGTCCGTACACATCGACAAGCGGGCAGTGATATTTTTCAGCCAATGCTTCCATGCATTTATTTCTTTTTATCAGGCGCGCATGCGGGAAGTTCTTTAAATTGATAAAGGGCATTCCAAAGAGGACCACCTGTTTATTCTTTTTATACAAAAGCGCCAAAATCTTACGGTATTCCCGGCAGAATATCTCATCGTCTTCAACGCATCTCATCAGCCTGCAGCGCAAGCTCATCCGCAAAAACCAGAACAAGGAAGCAGACCTCAGGTATGGCAAAAGGACATCATTCGTGCCAATGCCGATAATATACATTTCTGAATGATCTTTGGACTTGCCCATCAGGTTTTTCAGCCTCTTACCGTATCCTCGTTCCTGCCCTTATTGCTTGATGGCCCGAAATTTTATTCAGGAAATGAATGTATGAATAACCGACATTCCCAAAAGTCAAGCTGTCTCCTATGCAAATTATTTTTATCTTTCCCCTACCCGTCCCCGGGTAAAAGCTTCTTATTTTTCGCCGCTCATTTTACGCTGAAAAACGATCATCGCAAGCGCAAAAATGACGACGGCATAGCCCGTGACAACCGCCAAATGGGGAAGCATGTGACCGACGCTGCCCCTTAAAGCCGCCCGTATCGCTTCCACGCTGTGATAAAAGGGCAGGAAGCTGGTTATCTTTTTGAAGGCGCCGCCGATTAAATCAATCGGAATAAACACCCCGGACAGCCACCCGGCAACATTCGTCAGCAGCGCTCCGCAGACGCCGCCGACGGCCCTATCGTTCAAAAGGCTGCCGAAAAACAGCCCCGTCCCCACGAACAGCAGGGAGGTCAACGCGGTCACAGTCACCGCAAACAGGATATGGATATTTATTTCAAGCCCCAAAGTGCCCGCCCCCAAAAAGGTGATCGCTGCCTGCCCGATCGTTATAACGAGCATCGGCAGCGTGTATCCTAAAATAAAATCCCCGGACGTCATGGGCGAGGCAAACAGCCGCATTAAAAAAGAGGAAGTGCGGTCTTTGGATAATAACATCCCCGCAAACAGCGCCATAAACACGCTCCCGAACATGGCCAGACCGGGCGCGAGATTCTTTATTTCAAACATTGTGTTCTCTGCTTCGGGAGGAATGGCGGCATTGATCATAGACAGCAGCGCCAGCAATACGAGCGGAAATCCCAAACCGAAAAAGAGATTGACGGGGTCGCGCAGGACCTCTTTTGCATTGCGTTTTGCAAATAACAGCATCCTCATCGCGCACCTCCTGAAAGAGCAACAAAGGCGTCCTCCAGCCTGTCCGTGCCGGTCTGTGCCGTTAATTCTGCCACCGTGCCGATCGCCGTTAATTTGCCCCGCGCCATAATGCCGACGCGATCCGATAACATTGCCACTTCATCCATATAATGCGTCGTGAGGATGATCGTCACTTTTCCCTTCAAGGCTTCAATGGATGCCCACAATTCACGGCGGGCCAGCACATCCAGTCCTAAGGTCGGCTCGTCGAGAAATAAAATCTGCGGATCCGAAATCAGCGCCATGGCAATGGAAAGGCGACGCTGCATACCGCCCGACAAGCGTTTGGCTTTTTTGCTTAATTCATTTTCCAGTCCGAATTTCCGCGCTGTTTCGCATGCGTTTTCCCTCGCCGTTTTGCTGTTCTGTCCGTATATTCCCGCGGTAAACTCCAGATTCTCCAAAACCGACAGATTGGCGGCGACCGCCGTTTCCTGCGGCGAAAGATTGATCTTTTTCTTGATGGCGCGGGGATTTGAAAGAATGCTGTCCCCGAGCATCAAAGCATCGCCGCCCGTGGGCATTATCAGGCAGGAGAGCATTTTAATCGTCGTGGTTTTCCCCGCGCCGTTCACGCCCAGCAAGGCGAATAGCTCGCCCCGTTCAACCGTCAAATCAAGATGATCGACAGCAGCGATACGATTGTACTTTTTTGTGAGCTGCGCCGCAGCAATCGCATTCATTTTTCAGCCTCCTTCGGCGCATCGCCGCCGAAAACCGTGTCGATGATATGAGCGAACATGCTTTTAGGCGGAATGGCGATGCCTTGATTGATATCTCCCATCACAATCAAGGTATCCCCGGGGTGAATGTCGAAAACATCGCGGGCCTCCTTAGGGATCACGAACTGCCCCTTTTCCCCCACCTTAACGGTCCAAGCGTATTTTCCTTTTGGGTAATCCATTTTCCTACCTCCGAACGAAAAGTATGATTGATATGATTTATATTTTCAGTATAACATAATCTACTTTTATGTCAATAAAAAACATTTGACAAACCGCTTCATGCCGTGCATTAAAAAACGACGCGACGCGCCGTATCTCAAGCCGGAGAAATCCCCGCTCTCCATTTTCAGCCTCGCGCGGCCCATGGCGAAACTTTTGCATCGGCGGCGGGCACCCTGCCGCCAAGAAAAAAGCAGCCCGGAACAGGCTGCTTTCTAAATCCCGAATTATTGCCGTTTGCCTTCACAATAGAGCGCCCAGGCCATCACTCCCATGAAAGCCATCACGCCGCCCCAAAGCACCATCGGCGGCTGGGTGTCGCCGGTGCGGGGCGCACGGAAACGCCAGCTTACCGTCCTTGCCGGCTGGATGCGCTGCCAGCGAGCCACAAAGCGGTGGTCCCCCGTCACCTTGTAGTGATCGCCGGGGTGATACCACGAGCCTTCCCACCCCAGGAAACGATAGCCCTTGCGCGTCGGCGCATCAAGAATGGTCATGATGGTACCGTCTTCCATTTTAAAGACGAGGGTACCGGTCTTGCCTTCAAGCACGCCGCCATTCAGATCGAAGATGATGGTGTGCATGATCATTTCATTTTTGGTGTAGGTATTGACCCAGATGATATCCGCGAGGTCTTCCGCCTTCATATCAATCGTATAACTCCGGTGGTCCACCTCCCAGCCGCCGCCGCTTTTCTCGGCCAAAAACAATTGCACTTTATCGACATCCCCCGGCACCTTCAGCCATAGGGTGCCCTTGTAGGTGCCCACGCCGTCGGTCGCAATGGCAGTGCCGGTGGCTGAGATCGTTTTGCCGCCTGCCGTCGCGCTCACGTGAAAGGTTCTGGCCGGCGGTGCCACATCGCCGCCCTGGCGAATCTGCAGATTCACCGGAACCTGCACCAATTTCGGAACCTGCATTTCTTTCCAATGGGCCGTCAGCTTCAGGCTCGTCGTGACCGGCATATCAAAATTGAATTTACTGCCGGCCCAATACCAGCCGTCAAAAACGTAACCTTCCTTAGTCGGATCGGCCGGCTTTACCGCTTTCTCGCCATGCTTCACCAGCTGATCGACCACCGGCGTGCCGCCACGCGAATCAAATTCAACCTTGTAAGTCATCTCTGACCGCATTTCCGGCAGCACTTTTTTCTGCTCCGCGGCCGGCGCCTTCGCCTTGGCAGATGCCTGCGGTTTGTCTGCCGCCGGCTGAACAGCCGTGTCGTTCTTCGGTTCCGGGGCGACGGCGGGGGTCGCCGGGGTTACCGGAGCCGACTGCTCGACGGCCGGCTGGACTGTCCCGCTTCCCGACGCCGCCGGTTCTGCAGCGAGCACCAACTGCGGCAGCGTCAGCACGGCGATCATCACGATCGCCAGGACCGCCATTTTTTTCTTCAATTTCATCACTTACTCCTTTCCTGCACATGCGCATCTTTCGGCGGTGCCGCCCTTTGCCGCACCGCACCTGCTTGGCCGTTCGTCTCAACGCTCCATCTTTTCTTTATTATTTCATAATTTTTGTTGACGGTCATCACCCAAAATGCAAAAAGATCAGACCGTTTTCATTGAAAATTTTCAAGCTTGCGCCGTCTATTTGAGTAAGTGCTGTTTGAGCTGCCCCCGGCCGCTGATTGCCAGTTTTTGATACACCACCGAGAGCATGCTCTTAACCGTATTCACCGAGATGGCCATGTGCTCGGCGATGGCCGCGTTCTGCCAGCCCTTGCTGGCCAGCATGGCGACGGAAAATTCCGCGACGGTCAGCGACTCGGCCACCGGCCCCGGAGAGACGTCGTTGTGCACCTTGCGCCATCCCCGGGCAAAGGCGCCGGCAAAGGTAACCACCGCCTTATAGTGCTCGGGATGCCGCTCCTTCAGGCACGTTTCCGCCAGGCCGCCCAAAAGCGCGTGATGTTCCCCAAAGGGACCGATAAATCCGTCGCCTTCGGCCAGCTCCCAAGCCGCCTCAAACCGGAGCTTCGCCTCGGCTCCACGCTTCAGGCTGATCAAATTCATCGCGCAGACCAGGTGCAAATAAATCTGCGCGATGGGATAGGGCTGGTCCGTCATCATCAATGCCGCCGCTGCGATACCGAGGGATTCGCAATAGGCCTCCTCGAGATATTTTTGATGCGCCCACACATAATACGCAAAGAGTTTGAGCCCAACGGGCAATGAGCCGATTGCCGATTCGATGGGCACCTCATCGGCGACGGGCAGATGCAAAAGCACCGCCGCAGCGTAGGCCGCCATCACACCGACGGCCCGCATCTCCGGCATATCGCTTCCCTTCAGCGTCCGGCACGTTTCCCGAAGCTGGCGCATTCCCCACTTGGCCGAGGAAATATCTCCCTCCGTCAAATTGGCATAGCCGTAAATGAGGTTGGCCGATTGGGCGGCCGTCCGCTCCCTGTCCGCCAGCTGACACGCCGCCAGACGCGCGGCCTCCCGGTGTCGACCGGCGAAATAATAGTATTCCGCCCGGGCGATGGCACTCATCGTCCCGTTCATGCTTTCGATGGCCGCCCAGGCTTCCCCCGGCGCAAAGGCCGTGTTTAACAGCGGCAGAAAGGACGGCTCCCGGCTGGACAGGCTTTGGCGGAAGACGACGCCGAGCGCCGCCGCGATCCGAAGGATTTCCTCGTGGGTCAGCGTGTTCCGACGCAGTTTCTTATCAAGGTTCTGCCGGCTCTGACCGATGCGTCTGGCCAATTCCGCCAAGGGCATTTGCTGTCGCCGGCAGGCCTCCCGGATCATCTGGCTCGTCTTCACTGCCGCCTCTCTTCCTTACTTTTATTTTTGCGATTTTTACACTCCGTCAATCATATGGTTGCTGCTTGTTCATCGCGGTGATATAGCCGCCGAGGGCTGTGTCCAAAAAAGTATCCCGGGGATCGACCAGGCGCCACCGTCCGCCGATCTTCTGCAGATCGACCGTCACCCGGCGCGTCACCATATTTTTCGGATCCTTCGCCTGCCGATCCGCGGCGGTCTGAAGGGATTTGGCCATCCGTGTGCGGATAGCCGTTTCGTCGTGATCCTTGCCCCGATGCGCCGCGGCGTAGGCCACGCTCTTCTGATACCATGCCGGCACGATTTTTGTCATGTCCACATTGGTCACCGTCACCCTGATCCTCACATGGTCGTCGGCCACCTTCTTTTTCGAGCGTATCTTGTATTTGACGTGGCGCCCCAGCACCTTTAACAGCGGCGCTTCGTCCGCGTCGTCCAGATCAAGATCAAAATCGTCGCTATCGTCGTCCGGATCATCGTCCAGCTCGTCGTCCGGGTCATCCGCCTTATCGTCGTCGCGCATGTCGTCAATATCCACGTCGTCATCGTCCGTCAGCCGTTCAAGCGTCTTTGCATCTCCGGATTTCAAGGCTTTAAAAACCTGTGCCAGGGTGTTTTCGGCCGCCGATTCCGGCTTTGCCGCGACCCTGCATCCCGCCAGCGCGAACATTAGCAGCAGGGCTATCATCAGTTTCCACCCATTGCGCTTCATAACTCCTCACTCCTTTCAAGACGTCTTGAAAACGTCTTTATTGTAATTTGATTATACTGACATTTTGAATTTAATCAAGTTTTTCAGCATTTCGCTTAAAGAATTCATGACAAATTAAGCCTCTGCCCGCGGCAGAGCCGCCGGCTCCCTTTTTGAACGCGATGGCCGGCACCGAAGACCGCAAAAAAGCGGCAAATCCCTTCTCGGACTTGCCGCTTTGAAGTGTCGCGCTGCGACGGCGCTTCGGTTTTCCCCTTCTTCATTTCTGCCGTTCTTTCGGCCCTTGCACGCTAAAAAGCCTCCGCCGAAGGCCGTGGTTGTCGTCCGCAGGCGGCGAATCTTTCATTTCGTATCAAACGCGCGCGGCTAAACCATCAGCTGATAAATCCGAGTGCAGGCTTCTTCATCCAAGGTCACAAAACCGCTGATGCTGCCGCCGCGCCCTTCGCTGTTTTCGGTATCCTTGCCGAATTCAAAATACGTCGGCGCATAAAAACTAAAATTATCCATCATTTCCCTCGATTCGCGAACGCCTTAGAACGTGGTGATATCCGGATTCGGCCAGAAGCCGCCGAAGCCTTTCAGGTCGGCGATCAGCTGCACGTCGGCCGGCTCCAGTTCGAAGTCGAGAATATCGATGTTTTCCCTTGATGCGCGGCGGCGTCACCGACTTGGGCAGCGGCAGATAACCGCGCTGCAGGCACCAGCGCACGCTGATCTGGGCGATGCTCTTTTGATATTTTTCGGCCAGCCGCTTCATTTCCGGCACCTTGAAGACCTCGCCGCGGCCCAGCGGGCTGTGGGCCTCCACGAGGATGCCGTGTTCGTTGCAGTAATCCACCAGTTCGTCCTGGGTTTCACCGGGACACAGGCGGATCTGATTGACCATCGGCGCGATGGTCGCCGTCTTCATCAGTTCTTCAATGTGACGCGGCTGGAAATTGCTGATGCCGATGGCGCGGATCCGCCCGGCGCGGTAAGGTTCTTCAAAGGCTTTCCAGGTGCCGGCGTTCGCTTCCTGCCAGTTGTCCCGGAAGAAGATCGGGTTCGGCCAGTGGATCAAAAACAGATCGAGGGTGTCCAGATCCAGCTTCTGCATGGTCCGCTCGAAGGCGGCCATGGTCTTGTCGTAGCCGTGCTCGCGGTTTTGCAGCTTCGAGGTGATAAAAAGCGCTTTCCGGGGCACGCCGCATTTTTTAATTGCCGCGCCCACGCTCGCCCCGTTGCCGTAATCCTCCGCCGTGTCGATGTGGCGATAAGCCGCCCCGATGGCGTTGATCACCGCGTCCGTCGCGACGGCGCCGTCCGGCGCCTGCCAGGTGCCGAACCCCGCACAGGGAATTTCCACGCCGTCGCACAGCTGTCGGCTTCGTCCATTTTTTCATTTCATTCACGGTCGTATCTCCTTTCTTGCCCCAGCTCATTGCTTGTGATATCGTCATTATGGAACTTCGAGCTAACTTGAAATCAAGGGATTCTCTTCAATTTTTTAATTTTTTGGGAGGTCAGCCATGCATTATTCCATTCAAACCGTTTCGGAAAAAACCGATCTGAGCGTTCAAGCCCTGCGTTATTATGAAAAGGAAGGGCTGCTGACCGGCATCCATCGGACCAAGGGCGGCATCCGTTATTACACCGACGAGGATCTGCTCGGGCTCATCACCCGCCTGAAGAACACCGGCATGCCCCTCAGGGAGATCCACACCTTTGTGCGGCTCAAGGCCCGGGGGCCGGCCACCCTCAAGCAGCGCTGCGCCATCCTCGAGGTGCAGCGGCAGAAGGTGCTGGACGGCATCGAGGCGATGCAGCACAATCTCGAAAAGGTCAATCACAAACTGCGCTGCTTCTCCGAAGAGCTCGCCGATTACGAGGCCGGCCGCACCTGAGGCGGCCATCCGGCACCGGCATCCCGCCGGTGCTTTTTCCGGCATAAAAAATCCCCGCGCCGGGCGGGGAAGGTTGCTGATTTTGTCTGCGGCCGCCGCTGCCTAAAGCCTGCCGCCAAAAACCGGAAAGACGTTCGCATCGCCGTAATCCGTCATCGGCGCGAGGCCGAGCAGGGTCTGCATGTCCGCATCGCTGATGGCGAAATCGATGGCCGCGTTGTCGCGCATATGGTCGGGGTTCGCCGTCTTGGGCAGCACGATGAGCCCGAGCTGCCAGTCGTAGCGGATGCACAGTTGCGGCACGCTCACTCCGTATTTATCGGCCATGGCGGCGATCTCCGGCCGTTTCATCGCCTCGCCGTGGGCCACCGGGGAATAAGCCTCCACCGCGATGCCCTGGGCCCGGCAGCGATCGATTAACGCCTTGGGCGTGTTGGCAATGTGCGCCAGCACCTGGTTGACCGCCGGCTTCACCCGGCAGGCGCCGAGGATGTTGTCGAGATCACCCGCATTAAAATTGGAGACGCCGACGGCCCGGACCTTGCCGGCCGAAAGCGCATCCTCCAGGGCGCGCCAGGCTTCGCGGTTGCCCTCATAATACCGGTCGTCCGACCGATTGACGGCTTTCCAGGGCTGGGGGCTGTGGATGATCATCATATCGATATAATCCAATCCCGTTTTTTCCAGCGACGTATCAATCGATGCCGCCGCCGCGCCGTAGGTCTTGTGCTCCGCCGCGACCTTGGTGGTCACGAAAAGTTTGTCCCGGGGCACGCCGCATTCGCGAATGCCCTTGCCCACGCCTCGCTCGTTGCCGTAGACCTGAGCCGTGTCGATGTGGTGGTAACCAATGGCCACGGCGGCCTTCACCGCCTCGGCCACCGCCGCGTCGTCGATCAGCCAAGTGCCCAGGGCGAGCCTGGGAATCGCCACGCCGTTGTTTAACGTCAAGGTTTCTTCAAAAACGTTCATCGCATTTCCTTTCGTTATTAAATCAATCTATCCTTCGCCGGTTCACATCCCTTGCAATCGCGCCGCCATGAGCACACCTGCTGAACCGAAGCTGTGAATACGATTTTCTTATTCTGCCTCGTACGCCGGCTTCCAGGCAGCGAAGCCGGCCAACTGCTCATCGGCGCGATGATAATAGCGCTCGTTTTTATTCAGTTTTGCAATGGCCGCCATCTCATCATCGGTTAGGCTAAAATCCATGATGTTCAGATTATCCCTGATATGAGCCACATCCTTGCTCCCCGGAATAACGACAAAGCCCATCTGTGTATGCCATCGGAGAATGACCTGAGCGCTGCTCTTGCCGTACTTTTTGCCGAGCTGCTCAAAGATCGGCTCGGCGATCAGGGACTTGTCGCCGTGACCGAGGGGATACCAGCTCATGAGCTTGATATCATCCTTCTCCAACGTCTGCCGAAGGGCCGCCTGGGTGAAATAGGGATGGGCCTCCACCTGGATAAACTGCGGAACAATCTCCCATTTTTTCGCCAGCTCTGCGATATATTGGCCTTCAAAATTGGAAATGCCGATGGCCTTGGCCTTCCCTTCCCGATAGGCCCTCTCGAGCTGCCGGTATCCGGCCAGCCAGTTGCCGGCGGGCTGATGGATATAGAGCAGATCGACACCGGCAACCCCCAAGCGTTCCAGAGTCTCATCGACGGCCTTTTCATTCTCATATTCACTCGACCACAGTTTAGTGGAAAGAAAAATATCTTCTCTCGGCACGCCGCTTGCTTTGATGCCTCTGCCAACTGCCCTTTCATTAACATAAGCATTAGCGGTATCGACCAGACGGTATCCCATCTTCAACGCTTCTCGAACACTGTTCTCGGCCTCCGCCGGAGCCAGCATAAAAGTGCCGATGCCAATTGCCGGGCATTGAATGCCGTTGTTTAACGTGATAGCTTCCATTGCTTTTCCTCCTCGTTTGATAAATCTACTTATTAATATTGGGGTCGCAAATCGCTGCCCTGCGTCCGCCGCGTCAGCCGAGCACGGCCTTCGCCCAGTCAGCCAGCGCCGCTTCGCCGGTCCCGACTTCAAAACGCCGGCCCGCGCGCCAATCGGCGTCCGGCGCCGAGGGCTTTAAATCATCCAGCACCCGGCCCATGCCGCTGCCGCCGGAGGTCGCGAAGGGGACCACCGTCTTGCCGGCGAAGTTCCCGCTTTCCAGATAGGCGTTCACGAGGGTCGGCGCCGTATACCACCAGATGGGAAAGCCCAGAAAAATCACGTTGTAGGCCGCGACGTCGGCCGCCGCTTTCAGGGCCGGTCTTTCGGCTTTGTCGGCCTTCATCTCGATGCTGCTGCGGCTGTTCGGGTCGGTCCATTTCAGATCCGCCGCGGTGTAGGGCACCGCCGCCTCGATGGGCTCAATATCGGCGCCGATCGCCTTCGCCAAGGTCCGGGCGGTTTTCTCCGTGGTGCCCGTCGCCGAAAAGTAACTGACTAAAATCTTTTTCACCACAATCTCCTTCGCATTTTCGCGTCTCTTTTTAATTTTTTCCGCGCCGGCTCATGCGTTCGCCGCGGCGTAGGCCGCGTCGTCCACCGCCTCGCACCATTCGTTGGCCGTTTCCTCGCCCGGCACCTCGATGGCGATGTGGGCCATCCAGCTGTCTGCTGCCGCGCCGTGCCAGTGCTTGACCTCCGGCGGGATGTTGACGATCTTGCCGGGGGTCAGTTTGACGGCATCCTTCCCCGCTTCCTGATAAAAACCGCGGCCGCCGATGCAGATGAGCATTTGCCCGTCGCCGGATTTCGCGTGATGGATGTGCCAGTGGTTGCGGCAGCCCGGCTCGAAGGTGACGTTAAACACCGGGATCGGCGCGAGGGTCAGCGGCGCGAGGTAGCTCTGCCCGGTGAAGTATTGGGCAAAGCCGTCGTTGGGCTCGCCGATGGGCAAAAAGATCTCCCGCTGGAAAGCGGCCTTCCCATCCGCCGCATCATTCTCCGCCGGCCAGACCTCCTTCGCCTGATTAAAGGCCGCCCAGGCCTTGGGCCAGCCAGCATAAAACGCCGTGTGGGTGATCGCCGCGGCGACGGCCTCCTGGGTGACGCCGGCCCGCTTCGCATTTTGCAGATGATATTGCAGCGAACTGTCGGTGATGCCCGAGGCGACGAGCGCCACCACGGTGATCAGGCAGCGGGTTTTATGATCCAAAGCGGCGTCGTTCCAGTTTTCGCCGAAGAGCACGTCGTCGTTATAATGGGCAAAGGCCGGCGCAAAGGCTCCGAGGGCGTCCCGCCCGGCGGTCTGCACAATTTTTTCCGATTGATTTTGTTGATGCATGCTTTCCCTCCTGATTGAATTCTGCTTGAATCCTGACTGAATCCGCATCGGCTCAGGCGCGGGCAAAGGTGAGCGCCCCCGGCACCCGGCCGGCCAGCCGCGCGGGCTCACCGCGCATCGTCACCGTGAAAGGCAACCGTCGGCCGAAATCTCGGGCCGCTGCCGAATCGCCAAGAACCGCCCGCAGGGTGATCTCTCCGGCGCTGATCGCGATCGTCGTCACCGCGCGCCTCCCTTCACACGCGCGCTGTCCGCGCGTTGCTTTTTTGATCTGCCTTCATTATAATAGCGATAATTCCCAAATACCATGACCAGTTTTTAGCCGCCGGGGTTTATGCCACGGATTTTAAAAACTGGACACTTTTCAGGAGGCTGCCATGCCGGAAACCACCGCCCGCGATCTGCGGGTTCAAAAGACGCTCGCCGCCATTCGCGGCGCGATCAAGGCGATGATCCTCGAAATGGATCCCGCCGCCATCACCGTCAAGGCGCTCGCCGAGCGCGCCCAAATTCACCGTAAGACCTTTTATCTGCACTACACCTGCATCGAGGCGCTCTTCGAGGATCTGCTCCTCGGTCTGGCCGAGGATTATTACGCCGCCATCGACACCCTGCCGCCGGACGCTCCCTTCGCCGAGGTCAACCGGGTGTTTTTCACCTTCATGGCCCGCCGGGAGCCTTATGTGGAGAAAATGGTCTGCACCCCGGCCTACCAAGCCTTTACCGACCGGCTGTTCGCCGCGACCCGGGAGCACAACCGCGCCCGGCACAATCCCTACGCCGCCTATCCCGAGGACGAGCAGCATTTGATCAACACCTATTTGTGCATCGGCTCCCTCAACCTTTACCGCCAGTGGGTGGCCGACGGCAAGCGCGTTCCCCTCGAGCGGCTGATCGCGCTCTCGGGGCAGCTCTTCTGCGACGGCATCAACGCGATTCGCCGATAACCAACCAAAAATCCCCGGCAATGCCGGGGCTTTGATGTCAGTCCTCCGTTTTGGGCGCGCCTGCAGCACCGCCCGGGCAAAATCGATATAATGATAGGCTGGGCGCTTTCGGGGACCGACGGCGGCGTTAGAAAAACAGCTGGGAATCTCTTCTTCGAGCAGGTTCTTCGCGATACAGAGCGTGCAGCCCCGAGCGTGATTGGCGGGATGGTGCGGGCAGCCCCGATCGCTGCAGGTGCAAAAAGCCGCCTTGTGTTTGGCCGCCAGTGATGCATTCATGGTTTTCCTCTTTCTTTTAATCCTGGGCGCAGGAGCCGAACCGCAGGCTCTTTTGAAGGGGCGCCCGGCCCATCGCCACAGTCCGGCCCATCCGCCGGACTTTTTTCATGCGTTAACGGCCGCGGCCAAAGCCGCCGCCACCGTCTCGGCGGGCAGCTTGTCAAAGGGGATCGGCGGCGGCATGGGTGTCCGGTGTTCGCCGATGATCTTTTCCATCCAGATCATGTCGTACCAACGGGCAAATTTATAGCCGCATCGGCGAAAGGTCCCCGTCGGCCGATAGCCCAGATGCGCGTGGAAGGCCGCGCTGGCATCGGTGAGATAAGGATCGTCCGCCTCGGCGGGCATCCCGATGCAGGCGTAGAGATTGGCGATGCCCTGGCCCCGGCTGAGAGTTTCAAGCGCGGTGTAAAGTCTTCGCCCCCAGCCGCGGCCCCGGCGGTCGGCCGCGAGATAAATCGAGACCGCCGCCGACCAATCGTAGGCTGCGCGCCCCACAAACGCCCCGGTATAGGCATAGCCGGCGACGCCCCGCGCGTCCCGGGCCACCAGATAGGGATAGCGCGGCAGGGTGGCCGCGATGCGCCTGCGAAAATCGGCCGCTGCAGGCACCGCCGTTTCGAAGGTCACGGCCGTGTTTTGCACATAGGGCGCGTAAACCGCGAGCAATGCCTCGGCATCCGCCGGGGTCGCCACGCGGATCGCCCGCGTCGTCTCGTCCTTCATCGGCCATCTCTCCCTTTATCGGCCGCTTCCCGGCGTCGCATCGCTTCCCGCAGCTTCTCGCCCAAATTGAGCTCCGGCCGCCGGGGCTTAAAGCTGTGGATGCGGCTTAAGGTATGACGCTGGCCCCAGCTGAGTCTTGCCGCGCTGTGCGTCACCATTGCCTGCAGCCGGGCTTCGCCGCTTTTCACGCGGGCCTCGAGGGCTGCCCGCCTTTCCAAACCGGCATTTTCCAGGCGCGCCGGCACGCGGCTGACCGTTTCATAGGTTTCCTGCGCCCGCGCATTAAATTCGCGGTGGATGCGCGTCATATCGTCGATGAGTGCCGAGAGGCTCGCCTCGGTCAAGGCGACATCCGCGCCGAAAAGCAAGGCAAAGCCGATGGCAAGCCCTTCATAAACTATCGGCGGAATCGCGCCGTGAAGACCCGACGTCCAGGGCAGCAGATAACGCACCACCACGATCCCCGCCAGCCCAAAGCCCAGGCTCACCGGCAGGCAGATCCGCCCCTTCAGGTTGAAAGGCAGCCGGCTGTAGTCCCACCACCGCGCGTGGAAGCGGCGCTCCAGCACCCAGGAGGTGGCGTATTCCGCGACGGCGCTGCCCGCGGCGCAGATGATAAAAATCTGCCACAGCGGCGCCGGTCTCGAATTGATCCGGGAAAGCCCGCCGAACACCAGACTCGCCGTCACCACACAGCCGCCGTAAATCGGGCACACCGGCCCGAAGAGAAAGCCCCGGTCCTGCCAGTGGCGCTCGCTGATGGTGCAGTAGACGAATTCCCAAACCCATCCTAAAAAGCTGAAAAAAATAAATTCGACAAAATATTGTGAAATCGGCATCTCGTTATGGTTTCTCCTCGTTGTCCTGCATGAGGCCAGGAACAGCCCCATCTTTCATGTCCCGCACCAATGTCAGGGCCATCGGCATCCCGATATGCGTGCGCTTCGTTCATCACCGACCGCCGCGGAAAACGGATGGATCAGGGCTCCGCTTCATACGTTAAAACATACGTCGTGTGATCCGGGCAGGCGATGCCGGGATCGGCCGAAGCAAAATGTCCGCGCAGGCCGGCTTCTTTTGCCGCCAGTTCAAAATGGCACAGGGCGATGCCCAGATCCACTTGCTGAATATCCAGAGCCGCCTCCTTGGAAATCCGCCGGGAACGGCACTCATAAAAATGAACGCGCTGTCCGTCGATCACAACGCGCCAGGGCTGTTTATTGACGGCCGACGGGGCCAGCCGCACCATCTCAAGCGGATCGGCCCAATTCCCCGCCGCATCCGGAGCCAAGGGGCTCGCAAAATCGCCGACGAAAAACAGCCGTTCAAAGGGCAGGCGCGTGTCGGCTTTCACAGCCCTGCGCATGGCCCGCTCCCGGATCGAGCGCTTGGCCGCATAGCCCACCGGGCTCGCCGCCGGCATCATCTCGTCGCCCTGAAGCGCCATGGCCGCCTCGAAAGCCGGCCGATCGAGGGTGCCCGCGATCCACACCGTGCCCAGCCCCAGCGCCACCGCGCTCAAAAGCAGATGCTCAAAGCTGTAGCCATAGGCCGCCGCCGCGAGGGGCTGCGTTTTGACCTTGCCGGCCAGATAGGTCCTGGCTCCCGCAATCACCGGGCTGCTCAGCCTGTCGGACTCGGCATCAAGCCATCGAAAGGTCACCGGAGTCGTCAGCAGCCGGGGCGTCCCGGCCATAGCGCGTTCGAGCTCCGCCCGATGTGCCGGGCTCAAATCCCTCCCGTCAAAGGTGCGCACGCTCTTGCGCGCGCGGATCACGTCCGTCCATCGTTTATTTTCCGTCATGTTCAACCTCGTTCCTCAATTGATATTTTTGTCATGCCTCCAGTTTATCGATGATTCCCGCTTTTGCCAACCCAAATTTTCAAAAAAGCCGCCGCGCCCCTTGATCTGTCCCGCGGCCGCCCGAAAACGGGGCATAAAAAAACCGCCTCCGAGCGCTTCGGAAGCGGCTCACTTGAAGCCCGGCCCTTCAAGCTTTCGCTTTCTGGTTTTTCTTGCGGTTAAAATCCGCATCGGCAAAACGGGACACGGATTTGTACACCGCAAAGGTCACGATCGCATTGATTCCCGCCTTGATTAAATTGAAGGGAATGATGACCGGCACCAGCATGGCCGCCACCGCCGCCCGGGGCGTCCCCATGAAGATCGGCGTCATGATCAAATTCCAGGCGCACATCACCGCCGTCATCGTCATGATGCCGGCAAGCAGCGCGGCGACGGCCCCCCGGCGGGTGTGGAAACGGCTGTAAATCAGGCCGGCCACGATCACAAAGCTGCCCGTGGCGAAAAAGTGCATCAGGATGCCGATGATCCCGCTGGACGCCGACACGGTTAATCCCTGCACCACACAGGCCACCGCCGTGATGATGAGTCCGCCCAGTGGCCCGAACATAAAGGTCCCGATGAGAATGGGAATATCCGCCGGATCGTATTCCAGAAAGGGCGCCGCCGGAATGATCGGGAAGTGAATCAGGTAGACCAAAAGCACCGACATGGCGGCGAGAATGGCCATTTTAACCAAAAAATTTGTTTTGCGACTTTGGGCTGTCATTGGATCCTCCTGTTGTCTGTCTCGAAGCGCAGAAAAACCCGCTCACAAAAAAGCCCCGGCAAAAACCAGGGCATGGGAAACAAGGTCGTGCACCGTTTCTTTCATCCGGACTATACCGTCGGTTTCGGATTCACACCGAATCAGCTGGGAGCCGAAGCCCCGGCGCGCAGACTCGCTTTCGCATCACTGCCGGTGGGGAATCGCACCCCGCCCTGAAACAGACTGATATTTGATTGGTTTCAGTATAGTCATTTTCAAGGCTTTTGTCAACACCGCGCTGCGCGTCTGCGCGTCAGCGATCGAGCAGTTCGTCCTTTTCGAGCAGGATGATGCCCGGCGCCTCGGCGAGCACCTTGGCCGCGGCGTCGTTGTCGGCATCCATCACCTTGAGCACGATCACCGCGTTCTTGGTGTTCTTCGGCAAAAACGAATACGCATAGGCGATGCCGATGCCGGCCTCCGCCAGCACGTCGACGATGGCGCTCATGCCGCCGGGGCTGTCGGGCACTTCCGCCGCGAGCACCCGGGTCACGTTGGCCAGGATGCCGGCGCGCTTCAGCGACGCGAGGCCCGCGTCGGTATCCTGCAAAATCAACCGCAGAATCCCGTAATCCAAGGTTTCCGCGATGGTCAGCGAGCGGATGTTCACCTCGGCCCGGGCCAAAACCCGCAGCACCTTGCCGAGCTGGCCGGCCTGATTTTCCATAAAAACCGAAACTTGTCTGATCATTTTGACACCTCCTCAGATTTTGCGCAGATCGATGACGCGCTTAGCCTTGCCCTCGCTGCGCGCGATGCTCTTGGGCTCCACCAGCGTAATCTTGGACTTGATCTGGATGATGGACTTCACCCGGTCGGCGATCTTCGCCTTCATGGCCTCCAACTCGGTAACGGAGTTGATATCGGTGTCTTCTTTGAGTTCCACCTTGATCTCCAGCGTGTCGAGAGCGCCTTCACGCCGCACGATGAGCTGATAGTGCGGTTCCACGTCGCCGGTGTCGAGCAGGGCCGATTCGATCTGGGTCGGGAAGACATTAACCCCGCGGATGACCATCATGTCGTCGGTGCGGCCGGAGAGACGCGCGATGCGGCGGTGGGTGCGCCCGCAGCGGCAGGGCTCGTCGACGATGTGGGTCAGGTCGTGGGTGCGGTAGCGCAAAAGGGGCATGCCCTCCTTGGCCAGGGTGGTGATCACCAGCTCTCCTTCTTCGCCGTCGGGCACCGGCTCGCCGGTGTTCGGATCGACGATTTCAAAATAGAAAAAGTCCTCCCAGAAGTGCAGGCCGTCCTGCTCTTCGCACTCAATGGCGACACCCGGCCCGCAGATTTCGCACATGCCGTAAATATCGAAGGCCTTGATGGCCAGGCTTTCCTCAATGGTTTTGCGCATGTTTTCCGACCAGGGCTCCGCGCCGAAGATCCCAGCTTTAAGTGGCAGCGCGGCCGTGTCGATGCCCGCGTCCCGGAAGACCTCGCCCAGATAGCTGGCGTAGGAAGGGGTGCAGGTCAGATGGGTGGCCTTGAAATCCTGCATCAGCATGATCTGGCGGGCAGTGTTCCCGCTGGACATGGGAATCACCGACGCGCCCATGCGCTCGGCGCCGCCGTGGATCCCGATGCCCCCGGTGAACAGGCCGTAGCCATAGGCGTTGTGGATGACGGCGTGCTCGTCCGCGCCGGCACCAGTAAGCCCGCGGGCCACACATTCGGCCCACATGGCCAGATCGTTGTGGGTATAGCCGTCGCAGACGGGCTTGCCCGTCGTCCCGGACGAGGCCTGCACCCGGGCAATCTGCGACAGGGGCTCGGCCAGCATGTCATAGGGATAGCCATTCCGCAGATCCTCCTTCGTGGTGAAGGGCAGCCGGCGAATGTCTTCCAGACTGTTGATGCTCTCTGGCCCGACGCCCAGCGCCTGCAGCTTTTCCCGATAAAAGGGCACCCGGGCGTAGACCTTGTCCACCGTCTTCTTCAGCCGGTCCAGCTGCAGCGCCCGGAGCTGCTCCCGGGGCATGCGCTCAAAGGTTTCATTCCAATATTTCACACTTTCCTCCTCCGCTGATGCGAACCTGCCGCCAAAAACTGGCGCCTGTCATTAAAAAATCCCCGTGACTTCTGCCACAGGGATCCCACGCGTAACATTGTATCCATAATACTTAAAAGTCCGGAAGATGTCAAGCCGGCCGGCGGCCTTAAACGCCGAAGACCGCCGCCCGGACCGCGGCCACCGGCATCGGGCGGCCAGTCCACAGGGTGAAGGCTTGGGCGCCCTGCCACAGGAGCATCGCCAGGCCGTCCAGCGTCGGGCAGCCGGCCTCCGCCGCCATGGCGAGCAGCCGCGTCTGAACCGGGTTATAGACAAAATCCGCCACGACCGGCCGGCGGGCCAGCCAGCGGGCGTCCGGCAGCACGCAGGTCTCGGGGCGGGGCGCCATGCCCAGCTTCGTCCCGTTGATCACCAGGTCTGCCTCGGCCACCGCCGCGCGGAGCGCCCCGGCGTCATCCAGGGCATAGGCCCGCGCCGCACAGCCGGTCTCGGCCACAATCGTCTCGGCCAGCACCCGGGCCTTGGCCGCCGTCCGGTTGAAAATCGTGAGCTGCGCCGCCCCGTCAAGGGCAAGCTGCACCGCCACGGCCCGGGCTGCGCCCCCGGCGCCGAAAAGCGCCACCTGCTTGCCCGCCGGATCGAAGCCGCGGTCGACCAGCGCCGCGGTAAAGCCGGAGCCGTCGGTGATATGCCCGATCAGCCGGCCGTCCTGCACCACCACGGTATTCACGGCACCGACGATGCGCGCCGCCGGCGACAGCGCATCACAAAGAGCCGCCATCGCGGTTTTGTGGGGCATCGTCACGTTCCAGCCCGCGGCCCCCAGGGCCACAAGCCCCGCCGCTGCCGCCGCAAGCTTCTCTGGCGCCACCTCAAAGGCGAGATAGGCCGCGTTCACACCCGTCGCGGCAAAGGCCGCGTTGTGGATCGCCGGCGACTTTGAGTGGGTCACCGGGCTGCCCAGCAGCCCGATCAGCCGGGTCGCGCCGTCAATGGCCGGGCGCGCCGCCATCAACGATCCTCCGCCCAGTTAAAATCGTCGTGGTACGCCTCGATCGTGCCGTTGTCCATTTGCAGTTCCGGGTCCTTAATGGAAACCTTGCTGCACGGCGGAATAGGCTGGATGATAAAGCAGTTGCCGCCGATCACCGAATCGTGGCCGATCACCGTCCGGCCGCCGAGCACCGACGCTCCGGAATAAATGGTTACCCGATCCCCGATGGTGGGGTGGCGCTTGGCCCCCCGCAGGGACTGCCCGCCCCGGGTGGACAACGCGCCGAGGGTCACCCCTTGATAGAGCTTGACCTCGTCGCCGATTTCCGTGGTCTCCCCGATGACGATGCCGGTGCCGTGGTCCATAAAGAAGGATTTGCCGATGGTCGCCCCGGGGTTGATGTCGATGCCGGTGCGGCTGTGGGCGTATTCCGTCATCATCCGGGGGATAATCGGCACTTCGAGCCGCTCGAGCTCGTGGGCCAGGCGAAACACCATCATCGCAAAGACCCCGGGATAGGTCAAAACGATTTGGTCGAGATCCTTGGCCGCCGGATCGCCGTCGTAGGCGGCCTGCACATCCAGGGTGATCATCTCCCGCACCGCGGGAATCCGGTTCATGAATTCGCAGCTGACTTCCTCCGCCCGGTCCTCCAGCAGGGGCCTGTCCACCCGCAGCGCCGGATCCTTGGTGTCGTTGGCCCGAATCAGGGCCAGACGCACCTGCCGGTGCAGCCGCTCTTCCACCGTCATCATCAGATCGCCGATATAATACTGCAGGGTGCAGTCAAAAAGCTCCCGCCTGCCGAAATGCCGGGGATAAAAAAGCTCGCGCACTTCGTTAATCAGCAAAATGACCTCGCTGCGCCGGGGCAGCGCCGCCGAGGTGTAAGACATATAGGCGTCATCTTCCCGATAGATCGCCACCATCTCTTTGTTGAGCTGGGTAATCTGCCTGTTAAATTTTCTGCTCACCGCATTTTCTCCTTATTTTCGCCTTGCATTCAATGCCTTCAATCGGGCAGCCGGGCACCGGCTGCCGCTTGTCGTTTTAATTTTTATTGTACCGTTCTGAGCCGGCGGCGTCAATGGAATTCGCCGCCATTAAAAAACCCCGCATTGCGGGGTAAGCGCCGGAGCGCTGTTTGTGTTTTAGTAATAGACGACGACCGGCGTGCCGGTTTCCACATTGGCGTAAACCTGCGGCACCTGTGACGGCGGGGTGTTCACGCAGCCGTGGGAGCCGCCGCCCCGGTAAATGGCGCCGCCGTAAGCGCTGCGCCACCAGGAATCGTGAATACCCTGGCCGCCGTTAAAGGGCATCCAGTAGGACACCGGGGTTTTGTAATCCTCCCCTTTAAGCGTCGCGTGACGCGCCTTATAGGCGATGTAATACACGCCGGGGGTCGTGCCGTGGCCGGCAGCCGTGTTGCCGGTGACTATCGCCGTGCTCACCACCTGCCGACCGTTCTTATAAACCCACATGTGCTGCTGGGCAATCGACACCTCCACATAGGAATCGCCGATGTCCTCGTAGATGCTCTTGCGGGTCTTGCCTCTTTGTTTATAGGCCGGCTCGCGATTGACCGCGTTGCTGGACTTGATATCGGCGACGAGCTGCTTCAGCTCGGCATCCCGGTCGATGCGCCAGCCGTAGCTGCCGCCGTTCACCGTGATGGTGTTGCCGCCGCTGGTTTTAAAGGTGTGCTTGCCATAAGCCGTGTTGGTCCTCAATGCCAGCTGATACAAATAATCCGCCGCCTTGGCCTCGTTCACCGTCACGTTCATGTTGCCGTCCACGGTGAGCCAGGAGCCGAACACCTTGCTGTCCACCACTTCATTGTCCGAGCCGAACATATAGGTGATCTTGGCTTTAGCATATCGCTTCATCACCTTGGCGGCCTGCTTGACCGCCGCCGAATCTTTATGGTATTTCGGCTCGACATAGCAGCGGTCCCTTTTCAGGTCGATGGTTTCATCGCCGGTGGCCACGGCTTTAAGGATCGCGGTCTTCAGCCGGGCTTTATCCAGCCGGTTGCCCGTCACCGCGGCTTTAATGCGCACGTCGCCGTCTTTTTCAACCACCGGCCGCGCGTTTTGCGCGTCGGTCACCTGATCGCCGGTGACCAGATTGAGCATCGAGACCACCCGGTTCACCTTGGTTTCGTTATAGCGGATCGCGGAAACCGCATGCTGATCCTTCCGGAAGAACATCGCCGGCCAGGCAAAGCTGTTCTGCCCGGTCAAAAGCTTTTGCAGGGCCGCGTCCCCCTTGTAGGCGATGCCAAGCGCACCCGCCGTCACTTTTTCCACATGGTTGTCCTTGCCCTTGAGCACCAGGCGATAGGTCGCCGCCTTGTTCTGAACGGTTTCCTGCACGGCCGCCGGCGACCGGTTACCCGCCGCCACGCCGTTGATCGTCGTCCCGGCGAAGAAATGCCCGTGATAAAAGGCTGCGCCGGCAAAATAAATCACCGCGAGCACGGCGATCGCCACGCCAGCGATCAATCCGCCTTTTTTCCGCTTTTTCACGGGCGGCGCGGATGCAGGTGTCTCGAACGCACCGAGATCGATGGTCCGCCCTTCAGCCGCAGGTGTTTCGGTCGCCCTTGCACCGTCGGCCGCAACCGCCTCGGCATTGCCGGCCGCTGCCGCTTCGGCGGGAACGGCTTCCGCAGCGGGCTCTGCCGTTTCCGGCTCGGGGAATTCGGTTAAATCCTGCGCCTGTCCCCGCAAGCGGTTATTCGCAATCGCCTCCGCATCGGATGCCGTTGCTTCGCCGGCTTCCAAAACCTCGGCCGTCGGTTCTTCCGCCGCGTCGGCCGGGGCCCCGGGCATCTCCGATGGCGCGACTGCTTCGTCTGAGTCCGTATCTTCTTCCGTCGCCGCTTCGGCGGCGATAGCTTCGTCGCCCGTCGATGCATCCGCCGCTTCGGCTTCAGCCGCCATCTCTTCCGACGGCGCTTCCTCTTCGGGCCGCACCGTTTCATCGGCCGGTTCCGTCACTTCCGACGGCGTTTCGTCCGGCGCTTCGGTGACCGCTTCTGTGTCTGACGATTCGGTTATCATGCTTTCGTCAGCGTCGGTGTCGCCACTGTCCGAATCTTCTGCCGGCGTTTCTTCGTCATAAGCGGTTTCATTCGCTGCGTCGGTGTCGCCGGCCACCTCATCTGAATCCGCATCTGCGATTCCCTCAGACACCACGGCTTCGCCGTTTTCAGAATTCTCAGTCGTCACCGGTTCTTCTGCCGCATCGGTTGGGACCGCAGGTTCGACCGGCGGCGCTTCCTCTTCGGGCCGCACCGTTTCATCGGCCGGTTCCGATGCTTCCGACGGCGTTTCGTCCGGCGCTTCGGTGACCGCTTCTGTGTCTGACGATTCGGTTATCATGCTTTCGTCAGGGTCGGTATCGCCGGCCCCTTCGTCTAAATCCGCGATTTCGTCCGCGCTTTCTTTAGACGCGACCGATTCGTCTGAGTCCGTGTCTTCTTCCGCCGCCGCTTCGTCGCACACCGATGCGTCCGCCACTTCGGCTTCAGCCGCCATCTCTTCCGACGGCGCTTCCTCTTCGGGCCGCACCGTTTCATCGACCGTTTCCGCCGCTTCCGACGGCGTTTCGTCCGGCGCTTCGACGATTACATCCGCGGTCTGCGTTTCTTCATCCGCCGCATCAGGGGCATCCGCCGCTGCGTCGTCAGCCTCGGCCGCGTCCTCACGATCGGCGGCACTTTCGGCATCATCTGCTGATGCGTCGGCCGCTTCGGCGTCCGCGTCAGGCGTTTCCGTCACGCCCCCCTCTTCCAAAAACCGAGCGGTGTCGCCGCCGGCCTCCGGAGGAGACGCTTCGCTAACGGGCATGGATGCTGCCTGCGCTTCGACCGGCGCCTCAGCGACCGCCGGGTTTTTTTTCATTTCATCTTGAGCCATTTTTCTGCTCCTACTTCAAAATTGGAAAAATTATACCATACCCCATCCCGCTTTGCACGACGTCAGCGGCCAAATTCTGTAACATTATTGTAACTGAAAGGCGGCCTGAATCGCCGTCGCTGCCTTTTTGGCATCCTCGTTGCGGACGATGCAGGAGATGCAGATCTCCGACGTGGTGACCATCATCACCTGGATGTCGTTGTCGGCGAAGACCTGCAGATAGCGTGCCGCCACCCCGGACTGGGTGCGCATGCCGATGCCGTGCAGGTTGAGCCGGGTGATGTTCTTGTTGACCGCAATGCCGATCATCTTGAAATCGCCGCCGAGATCATTGGCAATCTCGCGCACCGCAGCCATGTCCCGCTCGGGCACGAGCAGCGACACGTCAAAGGTTTCGCCCACCGGCGCCGTCCGGGAAATCACGTCCACGTTGACGCCGGCTGCCGCCAGATCGTCCAGCAGGCGGCTCATGATGTTTTTGTTGAAGGGCACCGCCTTCAGGGAGATCATCAGGCTTTCGCAGTCGATGGACAGGCTGTCCACCGGATGTTTTTCGATATTAATCACATCGCCCTCCTTATAATTCAAAGCCGTCGGCCACCGCCATGACCGCCCGCTCTCTGGCCTCCGCCGGGATCATGCAGGAGATGCGGATGTCCGAGGTGGTGACCATCAGAATCGGAAAGTGCTGATCCGACAACAGCTTAAAAAATCTACTGGCGACGCCGGGGTGCGCCTTCATGCCGCTGCCGACCACCGACATCTTCACCGCGTCCTCGCGCATATCGACGGCCGTCTGAGGATAAGCCGCGTGGAATTCGGCCAGCGCCTTTTCCAGCGCGTCGATATCGTCGTGAGAGGCCGAAAAGGAAATGTGCATCCGATCGGCGATCGGCGCGGTCTGGCTGATCATGTCGACGTTGATGCCCGCCGCGGCCAGCGCCGAAAAAAGGCGCGCCGAGATGTTCACGTCGTAGGGCACGTTTTTGATCGAGACCATCATCTCGTCGTTATAGACCGCCATCCCGGTGATGGGCTTTTGGGTCGCGGCGGCGTTCGCCGTGATTAACGTGCCGGGCACATCGTGGATGCTCGACGCCACGGTGATGTCCGCGTTGTATTTGCGGCCGAGCTCGATGGAGCGGGTGTGCATCACGCCGGCGCCGAGGCTCGCCATCTCGAGCATCTCGTCGTAGCTCACCACGTCGAGCTTTTTCGCCGGGGGATACAGCCGCGGATCGACGCCGTAGATCCCGTCCACATCGGTATAGATTTCGCAGGGACAGCGCAGCACGCAGGAGAGCGCCACCGCCGAAGTGTCGGAGCCTCCCCGGCCCAGGGTGGTGATGTCGTCGTTCTCGTTCACCCCCTGAAAGCCGGCGACGATCACGACGTTGTCGTCGGCCAGCGCCTGGGTGATCTTGGTGGTGTCGATGTCCATGATGCGAGCGCGCCCGTGGACACCCTCGGTTTTGATGCCCACCTGGGGCCCGGTGAAGGAGATCGCCTTATGCCCCATTTCGGCCAACGCCATGGAGAGCATGGAGATGGAAACCTGTTCGCCGGTGGCGAGCAGCATATCCATTTCGCGCTTCGGCGGCTTGTCGTTGACGGCGTAGGCCATGGCCACCAGCTGGTCGGTGCTCTTGCCCATCGCCGAGACAACCACCACCATGCGGTTGCCCTGTTCCTTCTTGGCAATGATGCGTCTGGCCACATTTTTGATGCGGTCGATCGTCCCCATGGACGTGCCGCCGTATTTTTGAACAATCGTATTCATCGGATTTTCCCTTTGCGTTTGTCTTGATTTTTCCTTTAACACCACAAAAAGCGGCGCCAAAGCACCGCCTTTAAAAGGCCGGCGACGAGCGCTTAGCCGCGCAGATCGTCGAGCAATTCGGTTTTCGATTCGGTTTTTTCGTCCTTTTCCTTGACGATCTTCGCCGGGCTGCCGGCCACCACCGCGCCGGCCGGCACATTTTCGGCGACCACGGCCCCGGCGGCGACCACGGCCCCGGCGCCCACGCGCACGCCCTCGAGCACGACGGCATTAGCGCCGATGACCACGCCGTCCTCGATCACGACGGGATCGCTGGAGGGCGGCTCCAGCACGCCGGCGAGCACCGTGCCCGCGCCGATGTGGCAGTTCTTGCCGACGGTGGCGCGCGCGCCGAGCACCGCGTTCATGTCGATCATCGAGCCCTCGCCGACGGCGGCGCCGATGTTGATCACCGCGCCCATCATGATCACCGCGTTCTTTTTGATCTGCACCCCTTCGCGGATATAGGCTCCCGGTTCGATCCGGGCGTCCACATGCGTCATGTCGAGCATCGGCACCGCAGAGTTGCGGGCGGCGTTTTCCACCTGGCAGAAGGTCAGCTTGGACGCGGTCGCCTCGATGAGTTCGGCCACGGCGTCGCTTTCTCCCAGCACCACGCAGGCCGAGGGAATTCCAAAATAATTAAACCCGTCGAGATCCTGTTCCCGCAGATAGCCGCGCAGGTACGCCTTGACCGGTGTGCTCTTCTGCACTTCCTTGATGTATTTCGCGATCTGATAGGGATCTTTTAAATCGTATTTTTCTTTAATTTCTTCGTTGGTCAATGTTGCTTTCTCCAAAATGTTTTTCTGTCTTGTTTGTCGTTCGCGCTTCACGCTCCGATCACATCGCTCATATCGTAAAGGCCGTTTGATTTCGTGATGAGAAACCGGGCCGCTGTCAGGGCGCCGTTGCCGAAAATCTTGCGGGAAAGCGCCGTGTGTTTGATTTCGATCAGCTCGTCGTCCCCGGCGTAAAGCACGGTATGTTCGCCGGCGATGGTGCCGCCGCGAACAGCGTGGATGCCGAGCTCGTCCGGGGTGCGCTTGCAGTCGCGGCCGCTCCGGCCATAGGTGTAGCGCCTGGGGACGCCGCCGTCCGCCTCGATGCCGGCATTCACCGCGTCTGCCAGCAAAATGGCCGTGCCGCTGGGGGCATCCACCTTGCGGTTGTGATGCTTCTCGACAATTTCGATGTCGAAGCCCGGCGCGAGCAGCCCCGAGATTCTTTGAAGCACGTCCGCAATGACGTTGACCCCGAGGGACATGTTCGCCGTTTTGAAAATCGGGAACAGCTTGGCCTTTTCGGCGATGCGCGCCTTGTCTTCGCCCGTGAGGCCGGTGGTCGCAATGACCAGCGGCAGCCGGCGCTTTTCGGCAAAGGCGATCACCTTTGGAAAAGCGGAAAAGTGCGAAAAGTCGATGATCACATCGGCGTCTTCGGTGCAGGCGTCGAAGTCCGCGTAAATCGGAAAGGCGCCGGCATCGCCAGACTTCTGATCGAGCCCCGCCACCACGGTCACGTCGTCGGCCGCGGCCGCACAATCGGCCACCACCCGGCCCATATGGCCGGCCGCGCCGGAAAGTATCACCTTCATCATCCGATCAGCCCCCCGTACGCTTTGAGCGCTTCTGCCAGGCGGGCCTTGTTGGCTTCGCCCATGGGCACCAGCGGCAGCCGCATCACGCCGGTGTCAAGCCCCATTAGCGCCATGGCCGTCTTCACCGGAATCGGGTTGTTTTCGTAAAACATCGCCCGGTTGAGGATGTTGGTCTTTCGCATGCGGGCTCTGGCGTCATCCATGTCGTCGGCCAGGCAGGCCGCGGCCAGCTCGTGCATGGCCTTCGGCGCGATATTGGCCGTCACAGAAATCACGCCCTTGCCGCCCAGCGCCATGATAGGCAGCGTCTGATCGTCGTTGCCGGAATACACGTCGAAATCGTCGGCAGCCGTCAGCTCGATCACCTCGGCGATCTGGCTGATATCGCCGCTGGCTTCTTTGATGGCCTGCACCGTCGGCAGCTTGGCCAGGCGGGCCGTGGTCGCCGGCAGGATGTTGGAGCCGGTGCGGCTGGGCACGTTATAGACGATCAGCGGCAGCGCGCAGCTGTCCGCGATGGCCTTGATGTGCTGATAGATCCCTTCCTGGGTGGTTTTGTTGTAATACGGGTTGATCACCAGCGCCGCATCGGCCCCAAGGCTTTCGGCGTATTGGGTCAGCCCGATGGAATAAGCCGTGTCGTTGGAGCCGGTGCCCGCAACAAAGGGCACCCGGTGATCGATGCATTCGCCGGCGACTCGGAGCACTTCGCGGTGTTCTTCGTCGCTTAACGTCGAGCTTTCGCCGGTGGTGCCGCAAATCAGCAGCGCGTCTGTGCCTTCGGCAATATGCCGTTCAATATTGGCCTTCATCGTGTCGTAATCCACTCGCCCGCTTGTATCAAACGGGGTGATCATCGCCACGCAGGAACCTGTAAAAATAGTAGCCATTGCTTCCTCCTTAATTCGTGATGGGGCATCGGCCATGCGGTCGATACCCGCCGCGTTCGTTACGCTTCTTTGGATGCGATATAGCCTTTCGCGCAGAGATATTCCGCCGCTTCGACCCCGCCGCCGGCCGCGCCGCGCAGCGTGTTGTGGGAAAGGCCGACGAATTTCCAGTCATAAACGCTGTCTTCCCGCAGCCGCCCGATGGAAATGCCCATGCCGTTCTCGAAATCGACATCCTTCGCGACCTGCGGCCGATCGTCGTCTTCCAGATACTGGATGAAATGCGCCGGCGCCGAAGGCAGCCGCAGCGTCTGGGGCCCGCCGCTGTAATTTCTGAGCGCGCCGACCAGCTCGTCTTTCGTCGGATGCTTGCGAAATTTCACAAAGACCGCGGCCGTGTGGCCGTTGAGCACCGGCACGCGGATGCACTGGGATGTGATCGCCATCCCCTCGGCCTTTTCGATGTGATCGCCGGCAACCCGGCCGAAAACCTTGAGGGGTTCCTGCTCGGATTTTTCTTCTTCCCCGCCGATGTAGGGAATGATATTGCCCGCCATTTCCGGCCAGGTTTCAAAGTTTTTGCCCGCGCCGGAAATCGCCTGATAGGTGGAGACGATCACCTCGTAGGGCTCGAAGGCCTGCCAGGCGGCCAGCGCCGGCGTATAGGACTGGATAGAGCAGTTGGGCTTGACCGCGACAAAGCCGCGCTTCGTGCCCAGCCGTTTTCTCTGCGCGCCAATGATAGCGTAGTGATCGGCGTTGATTTCCGGGATGACCATCGGCACGTCCGGCGTCCAGCGGTGGGCCGAGTTGTTGGAGACCACCGGGATTTCCCGCTTGGCATAGGCTTCTTCAATGGCGCGGATTTCGTCTTTCTTCATATCGACGGCGGAGAAGACAAAATCCACCTGCGCCGCAATGGCGTCGATGTCCTGCACGTCCGCCACGGGCATGGTCGCCGCGGCTTCCGGCATCGGCCCTTCCAGCTTCCAGCGGCCGGCCACCGCCTCGCCGTAGGTTTTCCCCGCGGATCTGGCCGACGCGGCCAGCGCGGTCATCTCAAACCACGGGTGGCCGGCCAAAAGCGTCACAAAGCGCTGGCCCACCATGCCCGTGGCTCCCAAAATTCCGACTTTATATTTTTTCATGGCGATCCTCCTTACCTGCGATCCCAATTTAAATCCCCCTGCGTAAAAAAAGGCCAGTAAAGATACCGGCCGCGCAAAATCAAATCCTGTGTTTGCTTGTGTTTGACAGCCCCCCGCCTGACGGCGACAGTCCCGGCGATGTTCTCGACGGCCCCAGCAATCACCACAGCAGGCAGATGACACTTCGGCGTCTTTTCCTTTCCGCGGTGGTCCCTTCGCCCTGCTGCGATCGCCCCGCATACTCTTAAAAAACGCGCCTCTATCTTTACATATTCGATTGATAATTTTTATTTTATCAGAAAGCCCCCGCCTTGAAAAGCCCCGGATGCAAATTTAAAGCAAAGTTTACAATTCTTTGACCCTGTATTTACATCATTTTCAAAATGCGGCCAATAAAAAAACACAGCGATGTCCATCGCTGCGTTAAAATCGCCGATCTGCTACTGAACGTTCACGTCAAAACTGAAATGCAGTTCGTCGAAATTGGTGTTGTAGCCGCTGCACTGATAGGTAAAATTGGCCTTATTCACGTTTTTAAAGGTGATAATGCCTTCACTGGATGCGCCGGCCGCCAGATCAGAGCTCAGCTGGGGATAGTCGATGCTCGACATCGCCGGATCGTGCTGGGTGTTGTTCTGAATGATTTTGCCGTCCGAATCGGCATAGACCGACACCTCTGTGCTGTTGTTGTTTTTAACGCTCAGATACACACGCATTTCCGAATTCGTCCAATCTACTTTTTTCAAGGTCAAATCGATCCCGCCCTGAGAGACGGTTTTATTCACGTCGACGGTTTTCGTCGCGGGGATGGCGCTGGCGGCCGAAATCTTCTTGACGGTTGACGCCGTGACCTGCACCGCCTTCACATCGCCGCCAAAGGCATTTTCCCCGGTATATTTCCCGTCGATTTTTCCTTTGACCCGGATATAGTCACCTTCCTTCAGGTCTAAATCGGTGTCCTCCGCAACGATTACCGTGTTTTTGCTTGATTTTTCAATATCGTGCCACGCCTGGAACACCAGCTGATCGTCCTTCTTTTCAACATCGCCGAACACCGCCGCCGTGAAAGTGAAGCTTCTGCCCTTAAAATCGTCGGGCGAGCTGTATAATGCTTTAATTTCCGATTGCTTGATGGGCGACGTGTCCTTAGAGCCGCTGCCGCAGCCGGTCGCCCCCAGCGCCAACACCGCCGCCAAGCCGACGACGAGCCATTTTGTCCACTTTTTGCTTTGCATCATTTTCTCTCTCCTCCGGATGTAAAAGATTAACGCCATCATATGTCCAAGGGTTTTTAAACTTTTTCTCTCGGTGCATCTTTTTCTTTATTATACGGGGAAAATGTCGATTGGTGGTGTGCCGGCGGCACACAAATGCAAACAGCAATGCTGGTCCCAAACAAAAAAAGCCGCGTTCATCCAGAACACGGCTTTTGAATCATTGGTTATCTGATTTTAATCGAATACCTGCGGCGCATCCTCGGCATCGTTCAAAACAGCTGCCAGCGCCGTCACCCCGCAGCGCACACAATCGTCACAGCTGCACAGAGGCCGGCCGGCCGCGGTCCCTTTTAAATCTCGGCACACGCTGGCCCCGGTGTCGTCGACGAACTGCCTGAAGATTGCCCGCCGTGCCGTGCCGAGGCCTAAAAGCCCGGCCGCCATCTGGGCGCCGCAAAGCGCCCCGCAGGTGCCTTCCCCAGTGCCCATGCCCGAGCCGAAGGGCAGGCCGAGATCGTCCAGCACGGCTTCCGAAAGCGGGAGCCGATCGGCATAAGCCAGGAGCACCGCCTGGCAGCAATTATGCCCGCTGTGCTTGAGGGTCACAGCCCGTTCTGCCCGGATCCTTGTGTTTTCGCTCATCATGCCTGCGTTTCCCGATGGGCCCCGGCGTGCCCACAATGGTGTTTCCCGTGGCGGTGATAGTCCTCGCCGTGGTGGTGCCCACAGGAATGGCTTTCCCCGTGATGATCGCAGTTGGCCTCGGTCTGATAGGCCAGGGTGCCGGCCAAAAGCGCCGCCACCGCCGCGTCGGCCTCTCCGGTCACGCCGGCATAAAGCGCGACGTCGGCATCCGCCAGCGCCATGCGCGCACCGCCGCCGATGCCGCCGCAAATCAGCGCGTCCACATCGGCGTTCTTCAAAAAACCGCCCAGGGCGCCGTGCCCCTGGCCGTTCGTGTCCACCACGGCCGTTTCCGCCACCGCGCCGTCCCGGATGTCGTAAATCTTGAACTGGCTGGTGTGGCCGAAATGCTGAAAAATCTGTCCGTCGTCATAAGTGACTGCAATGCGTTGTTCCATGTCTTCTCCTTTGCTGATCGGCGCTTCGGCCGACGTTAAAATATAATCGCCGCCGCCGATGATCAGCGGCCGCGCTTCCACCAAGGCGGTGGCCAGCTTCTTTCTGGCCGAACGGTAGATGGCCTGCACCGTCGTGCGCCCCGCGGCCATGGCCGCCGCACATTCCGCCTGACGCATCCCTTCGTAGTCGATGCGGCGCAGGGTTTCGTATTCCTCCACGCTTAGGGTCACCGCCGCGCCGCTCGCCGCCCGCCCGGGGCCGAAGCGTCTGCAGCAGGGCGTGCCGCCGATGCGTCTTTTCTTGCAGGGCCTTGCCATTTGCCACCTCCCGCCTTTCTTTCGTTTGATGATAGCACAATTATCGGCATATGTCAATAACTGTTTTCGGGCTGCCGATCGCCTCCCGCCTGCGCCGGCAGACTCCGCGCAAAAAAATCAATTTTTTGAGCCGTTAAAGTTGCAAGACAAGCCCTGTCGGTTTTCCCAGCCATGGACAATCAGGGCAGAAAGCCCGTGATCTGTTCCTTGATATAGAGGGCCATCGGCTCTCTGTAAAACAAAAGGATCATGATGTATCCAGCAAAAAACAGGCCGAAAGACAGGATTAGCGTCATAAGATTTCCCATGATATTGCCGAAATGTACAATAAAAACAGGGCTAACCTTCAAGGCCCAAAAGGAAAAAATACAGCCGGCCAGCAACGCCAAGCCTATTTTCCCAAAATAAATTTGCCGATAAATAAATTTAATTTCCTGACGGAGTGAAACAAATTGTATTACTAAGACAATGATTTCTGCCAACAGTGTTCCAAATGCTGCGCCCGCCGATGCATACTTGGGAATAAGAAGCCAATTGACCAAAAAATCTATGCCTGCTCCGGCTATCTCCGACCACATAATGATCTTTTGCCGCCCCAGGGGCACCAATATTTGAATTCCCAAAATATTGGTTATCCCAATAAGCATCACTGTTGGCATAATAATTTGCATGGGCTTAATCGCGCCGGCAAAAGCACTGCTCGATAATAAATAAATGCTTGGTTTTGCAAAAAGAATAAAATAAAGACTTATTGGAGAGGCGAAAACCACAACGAAATTTATCGCCTTTTTACTAACTCGACGAAAGTCTTCCAACATTTGATTTTCAACGTAATAAGATGCCCGAGGCAATAAAACGGCACCTAAAGAGGTTACTATTCCAACCAAAATTGTTTTGACCCTTACAGCTGTATTATAGTAACCAACGTCAATATTAGTTGTCAACCATTTAAGCATTATCGTATCTAAATTTGTATAAATAATCGTCGCGCACGACATGGCAAAAAAGATACCGATCGCTCTAAAATGTCTTTTGAATTGATACCCTCCAACATATTTCATCAATATGAATTTCCGTGCATTCATAAAATTCAAAATATTTGAAGCCGACGAAGCAAAAATAGAAATACCTCCATAAATAATATAATCTCCTGGTTGATGAATGAAAGCAAACATCATGATTAAGGCAAAAAATTTAAAAAGAATTGATCTCTTTGTGATGTAGGCATATTGCTCCAATCCTTGATACATCCAGTCGATGCCAAGCGCGTTAAATAAAATGGCTGAACTCATAACAATATAGAGCATTCGATCGTCTTGTAGCTGCGGCACCAAAACCAACAATCCAAAAAACAAAATATATACTAGCCCACTCATCAGCAGATTGATAATAAAAAGTTCTTGAACAACTCGCGTTAATTTCAATTTGTCATCGCGAACTTGCGCACAAGCTCGAATGCCATAGGTAGGGATTCCCAATTGAGCAATCAAATTAAAATACACCACTAAGGAAGTGGCGTAACTAACTCTACCGATCGCAGCCGGTAATAATATTCGAGAAATATATGGGAAAGTAATCATTGGGAAAATAAAAGACGAAAGCGTCAAAAGACTATTCATCAAAAAATTTCTTTTTATAGATACCTTACCAAGGTTTAAATCATATTTTTTGTTTTTTATTTTCTTCATTTATTTCATTTCCAATTTCTTGACAGCACCATTTGTAGAGACTCTTAGCACTTTATTGGCTAGTTGTACAAATTCTTCATTATGTGTGACTATTATTACTGTTTTCTCCTTCATTTCCTTGCTAATTATATTTTTTAACTTTTCTACTTGAAATCGAATGGCAAATACAGAAAAGAATTCCTGTCCGAACAATCTGGGCCATATATGCAATGATAAAAACCGTCTTGGGATAAATATCGATTTTTTTAGTGAAAAGATAGGTGGCAAGAATATCGTTGTTAATCTAAGTTGTTTGCTTACCATAAAATTATTTTGCGTTTTTGTCAGTATCCAGATACCGACAAGCAATTTTATTATCAATGCAATCAAAAACGCATACGTCAATGCCTTAATACAAGTCCCTATTGCTTCATATCGGATAACATTTCCTCTGCGTTTTTTCATAACGAATCCCCTTTTTGTTAAGGGTAACATATATTTTAACGATTATCATTGTTATTTTATCGGAAAACGATAATTTTTCATAGATTTGATTTATCTATCATTGATTATCATCTATCAAACACACGAAGCGAGCGCATTTACCCTTGTGTGTCACGCAGATGATGATAAGATGCGCTGCCCGATAGGCACATAAAAAAAGCCCTTAGGGCTCACTTTGTTAAGGATTATGCTTTGATTTGAACCATGATCCTGATTTTTTATTGAACACGGAAGTTAAAAACAAATTATTTAAAAAGGGTGTAAACAATGATAAAAATTATCTTTTTAAAATAATTTATATTTATGGCCATCAAATGCGTAATCTGCATAAATAAAAAACCCGCAAAGCCTTACACAATGCGGGTTTCAAATTTCAGAAATTGGAGCGGGTAAAGAGAATCGAACTCTCGCGACTGGCTTGGGAAGCCAGGGCTCTACCACTGAGCTATACCCGCTTGAACACGAACGATTATAGCAAATAAGCGAACGGGCATCAAGCAGAATTTAAATTTTTTTCGTCGGAGTCCCGCGGCCGCGGCATACGGATCTGCGGCGCATTAAAAAACGGCAGCCAAACTGCCGTTTTGAATGCTTTCGCGCCCTGCCGCTCGCCCGGCTTATTGAAACGCCTCTTTCACTTTATTCCAAAAGCTGCTGCCCCGCTGTTTGTTTTTGCTCTCCAGCGAATCGTCGAACTTCTTGAGCAGTTCGCGCTGATGCTTGTTGAGCTTCTGGGGAGTTTCGACCTTGACGGTCACGTATTGATCGCCCTTGCCGTAGCCGTTGACATTGGGCACACCCATGCCCCGCATGCGGAAAATCTTGCCCGTCTGGGTGCCTTCGGGAATCTTGATCTTCTTAGTTGTCCCGTCCACCAATGGCACGTCCACATTGCCTCCGAGGGCCGCCTGGCTGAAGGTGATGGGCATATCCAGATAAATATCGTCGCCCTCCCGGCTGAAGATCGGATCCGCCGCAATGCTCATATACACCAGGATATCGCCCTTGCCGCCCCCGTTCGCCCCGGCGTGCCCCTGGCCGCGCAGCGGCAGCACGGAGTCGTTGTTGACCCCGGCCGGAATCTTGATCTCGATGGTGCGTTCCCTTTCTTTCAGGCCGCTGCCGTGACAATAATCGCAGGGCTCTTCGATGACCTTGCCCTCGCCGTGGCACTTGTCGCACACGGTGGTTTGGGCCATCATGCCAAAGGCCGTCTGACGCCGCATCGTCACCTGGCCGGTGCCGCCGCAGCGGTCGCAGGTCTTCACGCCGGAACCGTCCTTCGCGCCGGTGCCGTGGCAGTGAGTGCAGGCTTCCCGCCGCTTGATCTTGATCTTTTTGGTGGTGCCGAACACCGCTTCCTTAAAGCTCAAGTGCAGATTGATGCGCATATCGGCGCCTCGGCTCGGCCCGCGCCGAGCCGAGCCCGTGCCGCTGCTGCCAAAACCGCCGAAACCGCCGAAGCCCCCGCCGAAAATATCGGAGAAAATGTCCTCGAAGCCGCCGAACCCGGCGCCGCCGCTAAAGTCGCCAAAGCCCTGACCGTCCACGCCGGCGTGGCCGAACTGATCATAGTTGCGGCGCTTTTCGTCGTCGCTGAGCACTTCGTAGGCTTCGTTGGCTTCCTTGAATTTATTTTCTGCTTCTTTATCGCCCTGATTGCGGTCCGGGTGATATTTTAAGGCCAGCTTGCGGTAGGCCTTTTTAATGTCGTCTGCGCTGGCGTTTTTATCCACGCCCAGCACTTCATAATAATCGCGTTTTTCTTCACTCATCGCGTTTTCACCTCACGTCGTTTGTTGCCGCCCCATTTTATGCCATCCGGCCGCGTCTGTAAAGCCGGCATTTTTAAATCGCCTTTGTTCAAGAAGGGCAGCCCTTTAAAAAGCTGCCCTTCTCTTTCTGCTCTGCGGCAGATCTTTTGTTGTCGTTAATGCCGTGCGGTTAGTCCGTGACGTCTTCATAGGTGGCGTCTTCCACGTCGTCGTCACCGCCGCCTTGTGTCTGACCTTCGCCCTGGGGCGCTTCCTGGCCGGCCTGCTGCTGCGCCTGCGCATCGGCATACATCTTCTGCGCAATCGGATAAAGGGATTCATTCAGCGCGTCGGTCGCGGTCTTGATGGCTTCGAGGTCGTCGCCCTGGGCCTTTTCCCGCAGCTCGGCAATCGCCGCTTCGACCTTCGCCTTTTCGTCGGCCGTGGCCTTGTCGCCGATGTCTTTTAAGGACTGTTCGGCCTGATAGGCGGCGGAGTCGGCGTTGTTGCGCGCCTCGATGAGTTCCTTTTCCTTCTTGTCTTCGGCCGCGTGCTGTTCCGCTTCCTTCACGGCCTTGTCGATATCGGCCTCGCTCATGTTGGAGGTGGACTTGATGACGATGTTCTGCGCCTTGCCGGTGCCCAAATCCTTGGCCGACACGTTGACAATGCCGTTGGCGTCGATGTCGAAGGTCACCTCGATCTGCGGCACCCCGCGGCGCGCCGCCGGAATGCCCGTCAGCTGGAAGCGGCCCAGCGTTTTGTTGTCTCTGGCCATTTCCCGTTCGCCCTGGAGCACGTGGATGTCGACCGCCGTCTGATTGTCCGCCGCGGTGGAAAACACCTGGGATTTTTTCGTCGGGATCGTGGTGTTGCGTTCGATGAGTTTGGTGCTCACGCCGCCGAGGGTTTCAATCCCCAGAGACAGCGGGGTCACATCGAGGAGCAGCACGTCGTTGACTTCGCCGGCGAGCACCCCGGCCTGAATGGCTGCCCCGACGGCAACGCATTCGTCCGGGTTGACGGATTTGTCCGCATCCTTGCCGGTGATGCCCTTCACTGCGGCCTGCACCGCCGGAATCCGCGAAGAGCCGCCGACGAGAATCACCCGGCCCAGATCGGCGCCGGAGATCTCGGCGTCGGCCAGCGCTTGATTGACCGGCCCGCGGGTGGCGTCCACCAGATCGGCCGTCAGTTCGTCAAACTTGGCCCGGGACAGATCCATCTGCAGATGCTTCGGCCCTTCCGCCGTCGCGGTGATAAAGGGCAGGTTGATTTCGGTCTTCAGCGTGGAGGACAGTTCAATTTTGGCCTTTTCCGCCGCTTCCTTCAAACGCTGGAGCGCCATCTTGTCGGCCTTCAGGTTGACGCCGTTTTCCTTCTTGAATTCGTCGGCCAGCCAGTCGATAACCTTGTTATCAAAATCGTCGCCGCCGAGGTGGTTGTTCCCAGAGGTCGCCATAACTTCAAACACGCCGTCGCCCAGTTCGAGGATGGAGACGTCAAAGGTGCCGCCGCCCAGGTCGAAGACCATGATCTTCTGGGACGCGTCCTTTTCAAGTCCATAGGCCAGCGATGCGGCCGTCGGCTCGTTGATGATGCGTTCCACCTCGAGACCGGCGATCTTGCCGGCATCCTTGGTGGCCTGGCGCTGGGCGTCGTTAAAGTAGGCCGGCACGGTGATCACGGCCTTTTTCACTTCCTCACCCAGGTAGGCTTCGGCGTCAGCCTTCAGCTTTTGCAGAATGATCGCGGAGATCTCCTGCGGGGTGTATTCCTTGCCTTCGACGGTGACTTTGTAATCCGAGCCCATGTGGCGCTTGATGGACGAGATGGTGCCGTCCGGATTGGAGATGGCGCCGCGCTTGGCCACCTGCCCCACCAGGCGTTCGCCGTCTTTGATCTGCACGACCGACGGGGTGGTTCTGGCGCCTTCCGCATTCGGAATAACGACGGGATCGCCGCCTTCAAGCACAGCTACACAAGAATTGGTTGTTCCTAAATCGATGCCGATAATTTTTTCTTTACTCATTTTATTGCCTCCTGAAATTGTTCAAATGGATATTTTTTATCATTAATCGCGCTGAAAAGCGCCGGATTTTTTGCTTACTTCTGGTTGATTTGCACCATCGCGGCGCGCACCACCCGGTCTTTGTAGGTATAGCCCTTCTGAAAGACACTCAACACCACCTGATCGTCCGCTTCGGGATCACTCCCCACCGCCACGCCGTGGTGAAAATTCGGGTCGAAGGGCTGGCCTTCGGCTTCGATTTCCTCGAGGCCTTCCTCTTTGAGCACGCCCATCAGCTCGTCAAAGACCATCCGGACTCCTTCGGCCACCTGGCTCTCCTCGTCCGATTCGGCCGCCGCCTGAGCCCGTTCCAGATTGTCGACCACTGGGAGGAGCTTCTTGAGCAGTCCCTCGGTGGTGTAGGCCGCGATGTCGGCCTTTTCCCGGCTCGTGCGTTTTTTGTAATTGTCGAAATCCGCCCGCAGCCGCATCAGCTGATCTTTGTAATTCTCTTCCTGAGCTGCGTCTGCCTTGGGGGATTCCTGCGATGCTTCCGGCGTTTCGGCCTGGGCCGTCTGCTCGGTGTCAGCCGTCGATTCCGGCGTTGTCGGTTCGGCTTCCTGTGTTAATGGTTCTTTTTCTTCTGCCATGATTCCTGCCTTTGTGTGTTTGCGCCGCGGTCATCGCCGCGGTTATTCCAATAGCTTGTTAATGTTGTCGTTGAGTTCCTCTCGAATGGCATCGAGCACCGAGGACACCAGCGAATAATTCATCCGGGTCGGACCGATCACGCCGAAGGCGCCCATCGGGCTGCCGTTCATCTCGTAAGTCGAGGTGATGATCGAAAATTCCTTCAGATGCTGATTGTCGTTCTCGTCGCCGATGGAGATGTGGATGATCTGATTGCGGTCGTCGCCGGTGTGGGTGATGCCGTTCACCATCACCTTCGCCAAAAGGGGCTTGGCCTCGACCACGTCCACCAGATTCTTGATTTTGTCCACGTCGTTAAATTCCGGGTAGTTGAGCAGATTCTTAAACCCTGTCGCCGTGACTTCGGTTTCCTCCTCGAGGAGGGTCTCCTGAAGGACCGGAAGCATTTCGCGAAGGGCCGCCGTCTCTGCCTGGGTCAGATCGGCGATGCTGTCCACCATATCCGTACCGAAATCCTGCAGTGCGATGTTTTTGAGCATGCTGTTAAGCGCGTTGGACAGGTGCAGGGCCATTTCGTTATCCACATTCTGGGAAAGGGTGATCTCCACATTCTTGGCGATGCCTTCCACCGTGACCACCACCATCAGCACTCGGTTGCGAATCAGCGGCACGATCTGCACATGTTTGCAGTTGAACCGCGAAACCCGAGGCGACAGCACCACCGAGGTATAGTTGGTGAGGGTCGACAGGGCATCGGCCGTGTGGACAATGGCGTGTTCGATCTCCCGGCCGGCCGTCAGATACCCCCGGTGAATGTCCCGGCGCATGCTCTCCGCGAGCTTGCGGATCTGCATGATCTCGTCCACATAATAGCGATAGGCCTTCTGCGTCGGGATGCGCCCGGCGGAGGTGTGAGGCGAAATCAAATAGCCCATCTCTTCCAGGTCGGCCATCTCGTTGCGGATGGTCGCCGGGCTGACCCCGAGCTCGTGATGCTTGGAGAGGGTCCGCGAGCCGACCGGATCGGCCGTATTGATGTATTCCTGAATCACCGCCGTGAGTATTTTCTTTTTTCTGGGCTTCATCTTATCACCGCCTCTTTATTAGCACTCTTTTTGCATGAGTGCTAATATCTGTGTTTAATATAGCACCGGGATTTTGAATTGTCAACAAGAATCCGACGTAAATTTCCCCTTCCGACGTTTTTTCTGAAAAATTTACAGTTTAATTTAAGCCGGCTCACACAAAGGCTACAAACACCTGATTAGCCAAGTCGTATCCCCGGCGGCTCAGCCGCAGCGCATCGCCGGCCACCTCGACGAGTCCCTGCCGCCGCAGCTTGGCGATGGCCGCGTCGTACTCCTCAAAAAAGGAAACGCCGAAAAGTTGCTGAAAAACCGCGTCGCGCACGCCCGCAGTGCGCCGGAGCCCGAGAAACATGAAATCGCCCTTGGCCTCGGCCAGAGACAGCCGGTGATCCTCCGCCAACGCCCGGCCCGGCGCCAGACAATAAGCCGCCAAGTTCGATGTGTTTGCAAAGCGCCGGCCATCTCCGTCCCCCAGAGGCAGGGCCAGCGGCCGCGAAAAGGAGGCCGCCCCGAGGCCATAGCCCCGATAGGGCTCGAAAGTCCAGTACCGGCTGTTGTGCCGACTCGCGTAACCCGGACGGGCCAAGTTGGAAATTTCGTAGGGTTCAAAGCCTGCGGCGGCTGCCATCCGGCGCACCGTTTCATACATCGCGCGCTCCTCCGCCTCCTGAGGAAGCGCGAGCCGGCCTTCCCGCTCTAAACGGTCGAACACCGTCCCCGGCTCGACGATCAGGCTATAGGCCGAGAGATGGGTCAAGGGCTGGGCAAACAGATCCCGCATGGTCGCCGCGACGTCGGCCAGCTGCTGCTCCGGCAGGCCGAAGATCACGTCGGCGGAGATATTCTCAAACCCAGCGGCCTTCGCGGCCGCCACCGTGGCAAAAAAATCCGCCGCGCGGTGCGCCCGCCCCATCAGCGCGAGCAGTCTGTTATCGGTGCTCTGGCAGCCGACGGACAGCCGGTTAAAGCCCAGCGCCCGATAGGCCGCAAGCTTTTCGCCCACCGCCGAGGCGGGGTTCACCTCGATGGTCGCCTCGATATCGGCATCCCGCAGGGAAAAAGCGTAGCGCGCCTCCAGCGCCGCCGCCACCCGGGCAATCTGCGCCGCGTCCACAAAGGACGGGGTGCCGCCGCCAAAATAAAGGCTTGCCACCCGCTTTCCCGCCGCTGCGCCATCGTCTCGAATTTCGGCGATGAGCGCGTCGATATACCGGTCGACGGCCGCCGCGTCCTCCCGAGACGAACAAAAATCGCAATAGCGGCATTTCTTAACGCAAAAGGGAATATGCACATAAACGCCGATTCCCTGTCGATCCTTCTGCATGGCCACCTCCAAAATTTCGCGCCGGCGCCATTATCCGGCGTGCATTATGCTATAATAATGAAAACACCCGCACATTGCAACGCATCCAAGGAGAACGCTCATGAAAAAAATGATCGGCTTCGGGCTCGCGGCCCTCGGCTTTGCCGCCGCCTTCGCCTGCCTGAAGCAAAAGAAAGAAAAAACTGCCTCACATCCATCTGCCGTTCCGGTCATCGATTATCACGACGCCGAACACCTGATTCTCTGCGACGAGTCGCAGCTCGACCGCCGCTTCCTGCTGCCCGAGACCACCATCAACTTCCGGGATATCGGCGGCTACACCGGCCGGGACGGCCGAAAGCTGCGCTGGGGGCTGGTATTTCGCGCCGAGGCGCTTTCAGATTGGAATGACGACGCCATCGCCGCCCTCGAGGCCATCGGTCTGCGCCACGTGATTGACTTCCGCGACACCGGCCGGGCGGGCGAACAGCGCGATCGGCTGCCCGCCACGGCGGACTACATCAACCTGCCGGTGCTGAAGGGCATCCCGGTCTCCGCCCGGGACATCGACTTCGACGATCCAGGCGCCATCGACCGCTTCTTCCGGGAGATTTACCGCTACCAGGTCGAACACAAAGCCCGGGATTTTGCCCGGGTGCTCCATCTGATGACAGACCCCGCGGCCTTTCCGCTGCTTTATCACTGCACCAACGGCAAAGACCGCACCGGCTTTATGACGGCGCTGATCCTTTTGATCTGCGGCGTGCCGGAGTCCGTAATCCTCTCCGACTACACCCTGAGCAACCTCACCTTCGAGCGGGCCTACGAAAGTCTGGGCACCATCATGGCCACCGGCTTTAACATGGCCGCGCCGGAGGAACGGGCCAAGCTGCGGGACTTCTTCGGCGTTCGGCCGGCCTGGCTTAAGTCCCAGCTCGATTTTATCCGCGAACACTTCGGCCATGTCGACCGCTACCTGACCGAGCAGACCGACCTCGCCCCGGCGGATCTCGCCGCCATCCGCGCCAATTTGCTCGCGCCGGCCGGCGACGTTGTATAAAATAAAATTTTCCTGCATATTTACCCATAAAAGGCTGGCCTTTTGCCGGCCTTTGTTTTATAATAAAGATAATTTTAAGAGAGGAGTTCATTCATGAAAAAGAAACTCACAGTGATTGCCCTCGCCGCCTGCCTCGCCGCGGTGATCGGTTTTGCGACGGGCTGCGGCAGCAAACAAAAGAGCGCCCTGGACGACGGGGTTTTGCAGATCGGCACCAACGCCGAATACACCCCCTTCGAATATAAGGATAAAAACAACAAGCTCGTCGGCTTCGACGTGGATCTCGGCCGCGCCCTCGCCAAGAAAATGGGCGTGAAGGCCAAATGGACCAACACCTCCTTCGACGGGATCTTCAACGGGCTCAATTCTGGCCAGTACGAATGCATCATCGCCGGCGTCTCCAACACCGACAAGCGACAGAAGAGCTTCGCCATGAGCAATTCCTACCTGGGCAACGGCGTGGTGATCGTCTCCCCGGCCGGCGGCACCCAGGCCACGGATATCAAGCAGCTTGACGGCAAGAAAGTCGGCGTCCAGCTCGAAACCACCGCGGATTACGCGGCCAAGGCTTTCAAAAAGGACGGCAACAAAATGACCCTCAAGGAATTCGACTCCATGATCGACGCCTTCACCGCGCTGCGGGGCGGCCAGATCGACTACATCATGACCGATGAACCGGTGGCCAACTTCTATGTGGCACAGCAGCCGAATACTTACAAGGTCTCTTCGAGCACGTTGTCCAACGAGCCGGTGGCCGTTGTCTGCCGCAAGCAGGACACCGCCCTGCGCGACAAGATCAACGACGCGCTCAAGGCCATCAAAAAGGACGGCACCTACGGCAAATTGACAAAAAAATGGTTCGGCAAGGACCTGACCCACCAGAAGATCAACAACAAGATCAAGACCTACGACTAAACCTCCATTGGCAGCCCTGCACAACGCAGGGCTTTTTTAGTTTAATTTTTAATTTGATTTTCGTGACAAGCTTTTTGAAATGGTTTATAATTTAAAAAACGATCGCGTGGAGGGAGGCTTCATCATGAAATACGTTTTAGCGTTGGTCCGCAGAACCGAAGATGCCACTGATGTTTTGATTATCGATATCAAGGAAGAACCTCAAAAACATCTGTTAAGTGAGGTGATGCAGGCGGAAGCTTTTCGCGAATTCAACCGCTTCCGGCAATATGATCAAAAACCCGTTGTCCCGTTGAAGGCCATGACCGAGGCCGTTTACTATGGCGATGCCGGCGTGGAATATCAGGAAGCGCCCGGAGACAAGGCGGTTTTCATCGGAAAAAACTACGCCATTTTGGCACTCAACGACGCGGAGGATACTCGCTACGTCTGGCAGATTTCCCCCTGGATCAACGAAGACGCTTAAGGCGTCCATCAAAAAACGACCGAATCTTTATTGATTCGGTCGTTTTTTGTGTGTTGCCCGGCGCGTTCAGGATTTTGGCCCTCGGCCAAACCGGTGGGGCTTATCCGATGCCTTTTCCTCCGACACCTCCCCGACCTTAGGCTCCGCTTTTCCCCGCTCAAACCGTTCGACGGGTTCCTCCTTGCGCTCGTCCGGCCCGGTGTCACCTTTACCGAAGCGTTTCGGGGGCGCTTCTCCCGGGACGGCCGCCTGCTCAGCCGCCTCATCGCTGGCTATCATCACTCTTTTTTCCAATTGGTCTTTGTCCTTCTGATCTTTCATGGTGATCCCCCCTTTCGTGCGTTTTTTCGCTATCATTATACCGCTTGTTCAAGGGATGTCAAGGTTTACAGGCGCTTTTGAGCCGCCCCGCAAAAAAAGAAGGCGCAACGCCCTCTTTTTCCATAGCCAAGTTTCCAATATTAAAGATTATCGTGGTTTTTATCGTTACAAATTTAACCCGGCTCTTCGAAATCGGATTTTCATTTTTATATATTATTTTCGTTTGATGGACTCCATGTGTTTTTGACCGTAATCATCGCGGAATTTAACCATCATGCGTTCCATCTCATCTTCGTCTAAGATCACAGGCTCGCCAATCGATCTGGCGATCACGTAAACCCGTGCGCATTGTTCGATTTGTTCCGCAACATTAAATGCACTGGCAATATTCTTTCCGCCCGCGGTCATCCCGTGATTGGCCATGAGCGCCGCCTGACGATCCCGCATGGCATCAAATGTCAGCCTGGCTAATTCCGGTGTTCCATAAGAGGCGTATCCGCCGCAGCGAATTTCCGGTCCGCCAAACGCGACCAGATAACTTGACGCCGGCAAAGGCTCTCGCAATGTTGCCAAAACTGTGCAATATGTCGAATGCGTATGCACAATTGCGTCGATATCGTCCCGGTCTGTATAAAAAATGCGATGCAAATCTTTTTCGCTCGATGGCTTGCGATCGCCGTCGACGACATTGCCGTCGAGATCCATGACCACGATATCTTCTGGGTTTTGTTCAAAATAATCGATGCCGGACGGACTGATCGCAAATAATTCTTTCTCGCGGTTAAAAATACTAATGTTGCCGCCGGTTCCTGTGGTGAGGCCGGCTGTGATTAATTTTTTGCAATAAATGACGACGTCATTGCGTTCTTGCTTTAACAACATGGTTATTCCCCCTTGATGTTTGAATCGATTATATATGGATTAATGGTAGTGATACAATAGTGGTTTGCCGGCGACAAAGCGTTTGACATCGTCAACGACTTGCCTGGTGTGATTCGTCAGTACATCGTCTGTCGCACCGGCGATGTGCGGCGTAATCACCACGTTATTGAGTTCTGTAATATAGGGATGGTTACGGGCAACGGGTTCTGAGGCGTAGACATCCAGGGCCGCCCCCCTAATGCGTTTTTCGCGCAATGCATCGACGAGCGCATTTTCATCTAAAATGGCTCCGCGCGATGAATTGATCAAATAGGCCGTCGGCTTCATCAGCTTTATCATCTTGTCGCTGATGAGCCCTCTTGTCTGCGGTGTCACTTTCAGGTGACAGGTCACAAAATCTGCCTTCTTCATCAAATCCTCGAGATCTTCAACTTTTTCGATCCCGATTTCTTCGATGTCGATCGGACAGCAGAACGGATCATAAATCAAAAGCTTCATCCCCATCGCTCGGGCGATTCTGCCAACGCGCTTGCCAATGCTGCCGTAACCGACGATCCCCAGTGTCTTGCCTTTAAGCTGGGTCTCCTTGAATACAACATAGGGCGATCCCGGGTTCATGTCCCAGATCATGTCGACTTTCAGGCCTTCTTTTGTTTCTTTGTGATATTCAGGATCCGCTGTATATTGACCTTGTTTGAGGGCCATATGCGCCATCGGAATTTTGCGGGCAATGGCGAGCATCAGGCCGATCGTCATCTCTGCCGCCGTATCGGAATTGCGCCCCGGCGTATAAATGATCGGAATATTTTTCACCTCAGCCGCTTCTATATCGACATTAACCGGCGTCGCACGGGTCACAGCGATGAGCTTCAGCTTTGATGCTCCGTCGATGACTTTTTTTGTGACATCGTCATAACTCGTGATGATGATATCCGCATCTTTCGATTTTTCCGCAAATTCTTCTTCTGTCATTTTTGCTTTGCCGATGGCCCAACCATCTTTAACGACTTCCCCGATATCGTATAGCGGTTTCAGCGCCTCTTCATCGTATTCCGCAGTAAAAAATATTTTCATGCTTTATTCCCCCTCGTCATGGCCAAAATATTTGTCCAAAATCGCCGCCCGCTTGTGCCACAAGCTGTCATTCGCTTTTCGAATGTCGACATAAAGTTCGTACAAATCGCTGTAAATTTTCGTCTTTTCCGGATCCGGACGATGCATCTTTTTCGCGTAACAGCAGGCGCGCTTGGCTTCGGTCAGATCTTTGTAGCAGCCTGCCGCAACCCCCGCTAACATGGCCGCGCCTTTAGCGCCGAATTCATTTCCAGCCGAAATAATCACCTGAACGCCAAGCATATCCGCGATCATCTGCGACCATATTTCACTTTTTGCGCCACCGCCAGCGAGATAAATCTTGACATTTTTATCCAAATGATTCAGGCAATCTTTGATCGAAAATGTAATGCCTTCATAAACCGCATGAACCAAATCGGCTCGTGTCGTGTGCGCACTGATGCCGAAGAAATTGGACTTTGCATCCGGATTATAAAACGGCGCTCTTTCACCTGCCGCACTGATATACGGATGATAGATCACACCGCCGCTGCCCGGGCCGATATCCTTAATCATCGTGTCAATTTGATCAAAATCATTGGTAATTGCAATTTCAGATAAAGCCCAATCCAAATTCGGTGTTCCATTCATCGTTGCTTGAAGATTCATAAAGATATCATCAGGCGCATGTTTAATATAGCGGGTTCTCGGCGCACCAAAACGACAATCGGCTTTGTGGCCAAAAGTTTCTGTCGCACAGGTCGTCCCCAAAATCGTGCAAATATCTGTTTCGTCAATGGCACCGATGCCGACCGCCGTTGCCGCCACATCAATGGCGCCGGCCACGACCGGCGTCCCGGGGGTTAACCCCAAATCTGACGCGATGGCATCGGTCAATACGCCGGCCGTTTCCATCGCATTTTTCACTGGCGGAATTAGGTGGATATAATCATTTAATCCCAAGGCGTCAAATACCTCGGCTGCAGGGTTGCCGGTTTGTGCGTCTAAAATCGACGTGCTGCCGTCACTGAAATCGCCAAAATATTCCCCCGTCAGTTTAAATCGCACAAAATCTTTGCAGAACAACATGTGCGCCGCACGATCTAAGGTCTTTTCGCGATGCGCTTTCATCCAGCTCAATAACATAAGCTGTGTTCCGGTTAACGGCGGTGATCCTGTTTTTTCAAAAATCATATCGCCCAATGCTGGATTTTCTTGAGTGACTTTGTCGACCTGATCTGTCGCACGCCCATCACACCACAAAATTGCATTTTGAACCGGCTCCCCGTTTTCATCGAGGAGCCAAATCCCTTCCCCTTGGCCGGTAACCCCGATACCGACAATATCGTCTTTACTAGCCGGACCTTCCGCAACAATCTGCTTCAAGCACACGACAATCTTGTTCCAAAGTAAATTCATATTTTGTTCAACCGAAGCTTCCCCGATGTAGATCGGTTCATTTTCGAGAGCATGAACCAATAGCTCCCGTCCAATTTCATCGAACAAAACGGCCTTGACACTTGATGTCCCCGCATCAATGCCAATTAAGTATTTCATAGCTTCCTCCCCCGAAACAAATGTAACATATGTATATTTTTTTTACGTTTGTCTTTAATTCAATTATAAGGGGGTTCTTATACATTTGTCAAGCATCCTTACAATATTATTTGCTCAAAAAAGACCGCTGAATCTAATTAAAACTTCAACGGTCCATTATTAAGATCCTGCTCATTTATGCTAAGCAGCTTACAATATTTTGCGCGGTTTCGTCATCAATAATGAGGGTGTCAATGACGCCACTATTAAGACAACCAATGACCGCATTCATTTTATCTTTCCCGCCAGCAATGGCAACAACGTTTGGAATCTTTTTTAGCAGATTCATGTCAGCGCTAACTACACGATTTCTGAGCTCGCACCCGCGCCATTCACCATCTTGTTTGATTGGATTAATACAAATATCTCCAATATAACCCGCATCATTTAATCCTTTTAATTCCAATTCGGATAATAAATGACGGCGTGAAAGCGAAGCGTTCTTATTCAATTGACCAATACCAAAAACAGCCATGTCGCAACCTTCCATGCTCGCAAACGATTTTTGAATAACAGGCTCTGCCATCAATAACTTCTTAGCCTGCGGGCTGGCCAAAATAACCGGCGAATACAAAATCTTGCAAGCACAGTCTAATTTATTCGCTAAAGCTCTTGCGATTTCGTCGGATTTTATACTTTTCTGATCGTTGTTTTCCGCGCCAACCATCTGAACCACTTGACATTCAGATCGATTCAAATAGGACATGTGTTTAATGGTTTCAGCCAGCGTGATCCCCCAGGAAACACCGATGTTCATTTTCTGCTTAATCGCACTTTCAAGATAAATGGCTGCACGCGCCGCAAGCATTGGCAGGAAATTTTTTTCACCGTAGGTGTCAGCGACAATCACTTGTTTAAGTTCAAAATGATTCTCTATCAAGCTTGCCGTTTCAATATTCGTGTCTCCAAAGCCGTTAACCCGAATGGTTACAACACCAAGTTTTTGAAGCTCGCCTATCATCCGATTGACCTTCTGGCGCGTCATATTCAGTTTTTTTGCAATTTCATCCTGTGTTTCGCCCATCGTATAGTACAAATGTGCGATCTTGATATACAATTCTCTATTGGTCATTCTCGTATGTCTCAGTGTATTTGTTTTATTCACCTACGTTGGCTGGTGCTTACCAAGTGCTGCCGTGCCTAATGCCGATAGTAACAGGGCAAATCGCAGCGGCACATTTCAATCTTTTTCAGGATCTGAGCCCCTGGCGTTTATCTGTTGTCTCTTTTATCGTTTCTTCAACTGCCGTTCCAAATTTGCGTCAGATTTTGCTTTGCCCACCATCTGTCTTCGACTAAAGCGATCTTACGGGTGTCTTCTCTATAGTGGTCGTCTAACTTTCCGCTTCATCGCTGGCGCTTGTCACTCTTTTGGCTAATTGATCGTGATCTTTCTGATTCTTTCGTTAGCCCTCACCCTTCAACATTTTACCCTTAATTCCATATATTATTATATCGCCGTCCCAGATGATGTCAAGATTTTTAGGCAACCATCAGCGCGCAAAAAAAGAAGGCGCAACGCCTTCTTTTGGCCGCTTCGCATTTCGCTTGCCGCGCCTCTACAAAAGCTTGGCACCCACCAGGTGACAATAGAGTGCGCCCTTTTCCCGATAGGTTTTGAACCGACCTTCGACAGTGATTTCGCTGTCCTTGGCCGGATAATCCGCCGGATAGGCGTGCTTGCCGGCGAGAACAAACTCAATGCCCTGGGAGCAGCACGCCGTCGCATCCTGAATGACGCAGGAAAAGTATACCCGCTTGTTTTCTTCCAGCACGTTAAAACGGCCCTTCATGCGGACCCGCCTCCCTTCGTAGGCTTTGGGCTTTTGCATCATGCCCGTCACCTCGGCGTATACCGCGGTGCTGCTCATCACCGAAAGGTCGAGGGTTTCTTTTTTTCGGTTGGCCGCGGCGACGCTGTCGGTCTCACCGCCTTTGGCCGCGCCGGCGGCGTCGGACGGTGCCCCGCCGCAGCCGGCGAGCACCGCCGCCAGCATCACAGACAGCAGCAACAAAGCCGCCCCCTTTCTCCGTGCGTCTTTCATCCATCTCATCAGCTCACCGCCTTCCCGGCCAGCCAGAAAACGGCAAACACCGCGAGGTCGACGGCCACAATGGTGGAGCCCACCGGCGTCCCGGCGCACACCGAAATCAAAATGCCCGACGCGGCGCCGATCACCGAGACGACCACCGAGCAGATCGTCACCGAAAGAAAGCTTTTAAACACCCGCATGGCCGACAGCGCCGGGAAAATAATCAGCGCCGAGATGAGCAGCGAGCCCACCAGGTTCATCCCCAGCACGATAATCACCGCGATCACCACCGCGATGAGCAGGTTGTAGGCATCCACCGGCGTGCCTGCGGAGCGGGCGAAGGCCTCGTCAAAGGTCACGTCGAAAATATGATGATAAAAGAAGATAAAGACCGCCGTCACGAGCACCGACAGCCCCACACACAATGCCACCTCTTCATGGGAGAGGGTCAGAATTGCCGTGGAGCCGAAAAGCGTGCTGCACACGTCGCCGGAGAGATTGGCCGAGGTGGAGAAAACATTCATCACCAGGTAGCCAAAGGCCAGCGATGCCACCGAGATCATCGCGATGGCCGCATCGCCCTTGATCTTCGCATTCCGGCCGGTGCGCAGCAGCAACACCGCACTGACGATAGTCACCGGCATCATCAGCACCATGTTGTTGGTCAGCTTCATGACGGTGGCTACCGTCATCGCGCCGAACGCCACATGGGAAAGCCCGTCGCCGATAAAGGAAAAGCGCTTGAGCACGAGCGTTACGCCGATCAGCGAGGAGCACAGCGCAATGAGCACCCCCACCACCAGCGCGTAGCGCACAAAGGCGTGACCCATATACAGGCTGATGGTTGTTAGCATCGGGCTTCACCTCCCCGCCAGTCCACAAAGCGCCGGCCGATATCGCTGGCCAGATACGCCTTGCGGGTGCCGAAAAACGGGCGGCTCCCCACGTGGAGAATATGACTCGCATAGGTCACCGCCTCGCCGACGTCGTGGGAGATCATGATGATGGTCAGTCCCTGGCGGTTGAGCTCGGCGATCAAGGCGTACATTTCCGTCGTAACCCTGGGGTCCAGCCCCGCCACCGGCTCGTCCAAAAGGAGCATCCGGCCGGCAGCGCACAAAGCCCGGGCCAAAAGCACCCGCTGCTGCTGCCCGCCGGAAAGCTCCCGGTAGCAGCGCCGCGCCATATCCGCGATGTCCATGCGCGCCATGTTCGCTGCCGCCCGGGCTTTTTCCGCCCGGGTATAAAAGGGACGAAAGCCCCGCCGCTGAAAGCCGGAAAGCACGATCTCCCGCACCGACGCCGGAAAGTCCCGTTGCACCTCGGTCTGCTGGGGCAGATAACCGATGTCTCGATTGCTCAGCCCCGGAGCAAAAACGATGCTGCCCCCGAGAGGCGGCACAAGCCCCAACAAAGTTTTCATCAACGTCGACTTGCCGACGCCGTTCTCCCCAACGATACACAGATAATCTCCCGCACACACCTCAAAATTGATGCGGGACGCCACGGCCTGTGAGCCGTAGCCCAGCGTCACGTCTGTGCAGGTGATTTGCGGCGCCGCTTCCTCCGGCGCTGCGGCTTTTAATTGCGTTGCTTTCTGACGGTTCATCCGTTTCTCCTGTCAATGTCAAAACCGGTTAGAAATCAAAGGGCCTTCCGCAGAACCTTGAGGTTGCTCTGCATCACCGAAAGGTAGGTGGCTCCGCCTTTGATGTCCTTCGACGTGGTGGACTGCATGGAATCGAGGGTCAGGATTTTCTGATTCTTCTTCTTGGTGTTTTTAATGATGGTTTTTGCGATTTTATGATCGTTGTTTTCGATGGTCATCACGGTTTTCAGGTTCAGCGCGTCCACCTTCTTCGCTAAGAAAGCAATGGTCTTAAAGCTCGCCTCGGATTCCGCCGAGCAGCCGACAAATGCCGCGTAATAATCGAGGTGATAATCGTCGACCAGATAGCGGAAGGGGAAGCGGTCGCCGAAGACAAGGGTTTTGTTTTTCGCCGCGGCCGTGGCCTTGGTGTAATCCGCGTCGAGCGACGCGAGTTTCGCGTCATAGGCCTTGAGGTTTTTCGCATAGGTGTCAGCGTGGGCGCTGTCGGCTTTGGCAAGCGCCTTTTCAATGGCCGCGCAGAGCGTTCTGGCGTTTTTCAGCGACAGCCACACGTGTTCGTCGTATTCGACCTCTTCTTCGCCGCCCTTTTCGTCGTCTTCCTTCTCGGCCTGCATGCCTTCCTTCACTTCCTCTTGCTTTTTGTTCTTGCCCATGACCTCCATCAGGTTGATAACCTGCATGTTTTTATTTTTGGCTTCCTTCAGCGCGTCCTTCACCCAGCCGTCGGATTCGCCGCCGACGTGGATAAACACATCGCAGTTGGCAATCTTGGCGATGTCCCCCGCGCTGGGCTGATAGCTGTGCAGGTCCGTGCCGTTCTTTAAGAGCAGGGTCAGCTCGGTATCGGCCGCCCGCTTGCCCAGGATTTGCTTCGCCCAGTCGTATGCCGGGAAGACGGTGGCGACCACCTTGAGTTTTTTGCCGCCGGCCGCGCTTTTTTTCGATTCGTTTGCTTTGCCGCAGCCCGTCGCAAGCAGCGGCAAGCAAAGCGCCGCCATCAGCACGAGCACGATCAGGGTCCTGATGCCCCGTTTTTGTTTTGCTGTTGTCATTTGTTAAACCTCCGAAATTGAAAATGAATGGTGTCTGTTGTTCCCGATTTGAATCTTTCGTTTCAACCTTAGAAGCTCAATCGTCCAGGCGCACCTTGGCCGCCACCAGGGTCTGACTTGCGGCGGGGCGCCCCGCCGCCCGCATCGCCGGCACGAGCAGAAACCAAAGGCCGCAGGGCGTCACCGCAACCGCGACACTGCCGCCCGCGCCCAAAAGGGCCAGCTGATGCTCACACTGGGCCACGGCGGCGCAAATCGGACAATGATCGCCGCTGCAGTCGTGCCCCGCTTCCGCAATGACAAAAAATAAAAAGGCAGCGACCGTCGCCACGATCAGCAGACTGACGATGCGACGCGCGCTTAAAACCGCTCTTTCGGACGCTTTTGCTGTCATCGTGTGCTCCCCTCCTGTGAAATCCCAAATCCGGCTCCCGGACTACGGCGCGCCGTTTTCTTTCTGCCTCCGACACGCCTCGCACAGCCCGTAAAAAACCGTTCGTTTCGGATCCAGCGCAAAACCGTGCTCCGCAGAGAGATGGTCGCAGATCACCTCCAGCACGTCACAGTTCAGGTGAATCAGCTTGCCGCAGCGCTCGCATTTTAAATGATAACAGGTGCCGCCGGCCGCGTGGGCCCCCTCGCCAATGTATTCAAAGCAGGCCGAATGCCGGCCCCCGCCGTTGTATTTTTCCACCGCGCCTTCGTCCACCAGACGCTCCAGCTGGCGATAAACCGTCGTGCGCCCGATCGGCCGGCCCGCCGCACAAAGATAGGCATAAACATCGCCGGCCGTCACGTGACCGGTCTCCAAACTTTTCAGCGCTGCGAGAATCTCGTCTCGCTGTCTGGTTTTGTATTGTCCTCTGCTTCCCATATCGGCCCTCACGCTTCCAATCCGCTTCAATCTGAATTTGAAATTATGTTTCATTTTAAGCGCTGCGCCGTTATTTGTCAATATGAAATTTAATTCCAAATTGATTTTGCGTATTCAAACGCTTAACGCATGTGCACCACTTTCAAACATCAAATTCAACTTGCAAATCAATAAGCAATAAAATTTTAGATTAATTTGACATTTCGTGCTGTTATTTTATTTGCAAAATATTGTAACAATAAGACAAATATTTACTCATATTGTGGCCGCCATCATTAAATGCAGAAGGCAAAGCGTATTTATAGAGCCTATTTTAAAAAAATCAACAATGACACATTATACAAGGCATCGCAGGAATAGAAATATCTGGAGAAAATACAAAAAATAATAACAAAATATTGTTGTAAAGAATTTTTTATAAATAGAGTAAGGAAATAAAGCATGAATAATTATAAACTTTTAACTGAAAAAGAATTAGATCAAGTATCAGGAGGAGGCGGATGGCTTAGTCTTGGAATAGGCATTGCGAGTGAGATTCCCGATTTTATTAAAGGCGCTAAAAGGGCTATAATCGTGCCAAAAAAATAAACGTCGGTATTAAATTCGAAAATCAGAAAGGTCATATGACTTTTCTGATTTTTACAAACATTTTTCGCTTTGTATTTTGTCTATATTTACTCTGTATTCACAGCAGGCACGCATAAATTCCTCATCATGAGTGATGACTAAAATGGTTTTTCCTTTTTTCGCGGCGTTTTTTAACGCCGCTGCAATCAAAAACATATTTTCGGCATCCAATCCGCTGGTGGGTTCGTCAAGTATCAAAATATTTTTGCTCGACAGCAGCGCACAGCATACTGCCAGTCGTTGCTTCTGTCCTCCTGACAAAGAAGCCGGATGGGAATCTTTATAGTCGTACAGCTGCATATTCTCAAGTAAATTTTTTGCCAGTTCTAAATTTTCTACATCGCATTTTGTTCCAAGCAAAAGTTCCTTTGAAACACTTTCCGTGAAAAATTGCGTCCCTGTGTCATTTGAGCAGTAATAAATATGATTGCGCAGCTTTCTGTGTTTTGCTTTTTCACCATGAAGATAAATATTACCTTCTTTTGATTTTTCCAGCCCGCTCAAAATTAATGCCAAGCTGGTTTTTCCGGCACCGTTACTGCCTGTAACGGCGGTGATGCTGTTCTCATTAGCAAAAATATCCACGTCCTTTAATATTTGTTTCTTGTTTTTTTTGAGCGATATCCTTTCTCCTTTTATTGCAATACTGTCCGTTAGGGACGGGGCAGCCTGTTTTGTAGACGGTATATCCGCAACGCAACGAAGTCCCTTGGAAATGCGTTCACGTTTATCCATTGTACTGAACTCTGAGGGACAATATGCACGCTGTATCCGCCCGCCTTCCATGTACAAATATCTGTCGGCAAGCTCTCCCATCCAACTGAGACGATGCTCGGCAATCAGCAATGCGTATCCCGCTTTCTTTAACTCTACAAGAATATTTTTCATTTGCATGATGCCGTCTTTATCCAGATTTGCGGTCGGTTCATCAAATACAAAGGCCTGCGGATGCATAGCATATACGGAAGCTACTGCCGTTCGCTGTTTTTCGCCGCTTGAAAGTAAATCCAGGGATATACTCCCTATACTCTCCAATCTCATCTTACGGATAGCGTCCTTTGTTCTCTTTTGAATGTCGAATTGTGCGAAACCGTAATTTTCACAGCCAAACGCGATCTCGCCCTCAAGCTCCGACGAAAAGAACTGTCTTTGCGGATCTTGAAATATACTGCCTACCGCTCTGCCGATATCATAGGACGGCATTGTTTCAATATCTTTTCCTGCGATTCGTATGCTGCCTGTTTTTATCCCTTTGTAATACTTCGGGGCCAGACCGTTGACCAGTCTTGTAATGGTCGTTTTTCCGCATCCGGATTTTCCGGTAAGAACCACACATTCGCCGGCTTTTATCGTTAAATTTATATTCGTCACACCGTGGTTGCTGTCAGCATACCGAAAGGAAACATTTTTTAAGTCGATCATATTCTGATGCCTCCGATCCACAAATAACCCAATGCCGAAGCTGCCCATAAAATCATTACCGATATATCCGTTATTTCAATCCTGCTCTCATAGTAGCTGCTTCTTATTCCCGGCGACTCTCCGCCTCTTGCAATAGCTGAAACGGAAAGCTGATCGGCTATCATCAAAATTCTGATGAGGAGGGGGATCAGCACGTATTCGCAGCTTCTTGCAGGTGCTTTCAGTATACGTTTCATACCTGTCAAATTCCTGCTTTTCATGGACAGGCACACACTCCTCAGCTCTGATTTCATGGTAGGAAAAAATCTGAATACTACAAGGACACCCAGAATAGCCGATGTAGGAAGGTGAATGCCGCTTAGGAACGCTGAAACCTTTCCGGGCGGGGTTGTAATCAAGTCCCACGATACTAAAATGACAGGTGAAAGATTCCAAAGCATCAGTACATAAAATTCCGAAAAAATCACCATATGAAGTCCGCGGTGTTGTATGGCATAAAGCAAAAGTCCCAGCAGCATATAAAATATGCCGTAGTTAAATATAATTTTCAGCTTCCCCTGCGCCGCAAGGCACAAACAGGCGGTAATCGTAAGGATACAACTGAGGATAACATCTTTTCCCAGCGAAGCGGCTGTCAGCACACAAAAGAAACCCCATATTTTAGTGATGACAGCAAGTGAAACTTTCTTCATTATAAAAGTCCCGCTTTTTTGAAGTGCTTTCCAATAATTTTTTTGCCTACCAAACTGCCCGCAAGTCCGCATACCGTGGTAAAAATCACAATGAGGGCGATCCATCCGGGAGTCTTATAATAGTGGACATACGCGTCTATATAGCTTTGCTCCATGCCGCTGCTTTTTGCAAAGCTGTAATAGGTTTCCCAGAAGAACCAAATCGGCAGTAAATTGACACCGTTATACAAAAGACTGGAAACGGTCCACGCCGCCATAATTTGTCTGGGATTTCTTTCAGCGCAATCTTTCCACAAGATCGCTTCGCATATCATACCGACAGCTGCAAAATAGGGTAAAAGATACCAGTTCCCCATCAGCATATAAATCATACCTACGATGCTCATATAAACAAGGGTAACAAAGTGTTTTCTTACCCGACACAAAAGCAGATAATAGACCGGTGCGCATAAAAACATGGTAAAACCGACTGATAAAACCATACTGACAAAATGATTGGCCATGCATACCATATTTACAAGAAACTGGATAAGAATGAGAAAGAGGCTCAACAGGACCACCGCAATGACATCTTTTATTTCCCATTTTAATGTTTTATTTTTTTCATTCTTCATTTGTTTTTCTCCTTAATATTACTTTTTTGCTTTAACGAAAAAGGTCGGCATCGTGCGATACCTGAGTGCCATAAAGGGATTCCAATACTTCTCCTGAATAAGCGCCCCGCTTCTGATGTCCTGAAACCCTGTTTCCCTGCATATTTTCAAATCCCATTCCGGACGTTTGATATAACTCAAAGGTAGTTTTTTCAATTCGTCCATCATATCTGTATCATGATAATAATCCTGAAAAGCTCCGTAGCGTTTCGTTAAAAGGTCTTCATCCGACCGGAAGAGCTCTGCCTGTTTCTCTCCCCAAAAAGGGAACAGCCAATTCGCATCTAAGTTCAATATACATCCGCCGGATTTCAAAATCCTGTACCACTGTGCATAAACCCTTTTCGGATGATTGAATAGCCAAAAGGCATGTCTTGAGACCACCGCATCAAAGGTATTCTCAGCAAAATCCATTGACGCTGCGTCTTCAAGCATGAAAGTGATTTTATCTGAAAATCCCAAGCTCTCAGATATTTTTTCGGCTTCCTTGAGCATAGCGGCATTATTGTCTATTGCGATGACTTCACAGCCCATCTTTGCAAGAAGCAACGAAATAAATCCGGTTCCGCATCCGACATCTAAAATTTTCTCCTTCTTACAATCCCCAAGACTCTGTTCTATCAAAGCTTTCCATTCCGAACCTGTTTCCTCGATTTCTCGCAGAAGAAACAGCTTCATTTTTTCGGCATCCTCGGACCATTTTTCTTCAGCCTTATTCATTTAATTCTTTCCTTTTCTGTTTACAAAACAGAAATCGCATTTTTCACCGTTCATTCCCAGCGTCTGGCTTCGCTCAAAAACAAAGTCCTTTATGTTTCCAAATACAATATGATCACACAGACAGAATATTTCAGAGAGCTCCGGGCATTCAAAAAACTCGCAGGTATCCGCCCAAAGGCATTTGAGCACATCAACGCGGTAGTTTCTCCTGTCATTTAATAAGATTTCGCTTTTCCATATTTCATCGCCCGACATCCCTTTGCTCATAAACACGCGGAACAGCCCGAAAAAACCGGGGATATGAAAAAATGTTTTCAAAAGCTTATGCGCCTTTTGGGCAATATGAAATGAATACTCTTTTACCAATTCTTTTGCCTCGTCTTTTGGAAGACCTTGATCTATGAAGCATCGGTACAAGGCGATATTGGAGATGATGCTGCTTTTTTGCCTTTTTTTCTGTTTTTCTGTCCATGCCCCTCGATTGATTCCTTCGATGAGCTGCTTCATTTTCGTTTTATGTTCGGCGTCTATCTCCTTTAATATCTGCGGATCTAACTTTCCGAAGTAAAATCTTTCGTATGTCATGCCCGACCTCCTAATTTCCATCCGATCGCATTTTCCCGGATTTCCACAAATCGCCGGTAAAGCCCTTCCTGCCGTATCAGCTCCTGATGTTTCCCTCGCTGCACAATCTGTCCATCCTCAAGAACGAGAATCTGATCCGCTCCCCGTACCGTATTCAGCCGATGAGCGATCATGAGAAGCGTTTTATCTCTTGTCAGCTCCGCAATCGCCTGCTGCAGCTCCCGTTCGTTTTCAGGATCAACACTTGCCGTAGCTTCATCTAAAATGACGACGGGCGCATCCTTCAAAATCGCTCGTGCAATGGATATTCGCTGCTTCTCCCCGCCGGAAAGGGTTGCCCCGCCTTCTCCGATCTTTGTTTGGTAGCCGCCCGGAAGTGCGGATATGAAATCATGACAGCACGCTTTCTTTGCCGCTGACATCACCTCTTCTCTTGTCGCCTGCGGTTTTCCGAAAAGAATATTATTTTCGATGGTATCCTCAAAAAGGTACACCCTTTGGAATACAATGGAAAAATTCTTAAGAAGGCTGTCGCAGGTATAGTCTTTCACATTAACGCCGCCTAAAAGAATTTCACCACTCTTTACATCCCAAAAGCGTGCAATTAAACTGCAAAGCGTTGTCTTGCCTGAGCCCGAGGGACCTACAACGGCACAGCTCGTTCCTTGAGGAACAGAAAAGCTTACATCGTGCAGGATTTCCTTTTCATCATACGCAAAGGAAATGTTGGAAACGGTAATATCGCAATCTTTTGGGGCAATGTCCGTTCCGTTTTCGTCCAGAAGCGGCATGCTGGATACCGTTTCCAATCTGTCTAAAGAAGCATCCACAACTCTCGCAACGGCAGCCGTACTTCCTGCAAGCTCCACGGTCGTATAAATCATAAAGCTTGCGACAATGAGGAGCAGGCACTTTTCAGGAGTTGTTTCCCCGTTCATAAGCAGGTACGGCGCAGCAACTAGGATTGCGAATCTGGCAAACTTGAATACCATTTGAAAGACGGCCGCCAAACCGGAGAAAACTTTTTCTAATGCGATGTTTGCCTCCGCACTTTCGCTGATGGCGGCGTCTACGGATTTATCCGAACGGTCGGCAAGTCCGAACGCCTTGACCACAGTCATGCCCTGTATATATTCCAAAATACCTGCCACAAGCCCTGCCTGCGCAGCCTGCCTGCGCGGAGAATACTTCGTGCCGGCTTTTTGTGTTTTTGCGTACACGCAAAGGGCAAGAAAAAGTCCTATGAACATTAAAACTCCAATTTGCCATTCATAAAATAAAAGCCATATCCCTATCACTACGGCATGGATAAATCCTCCGGCTACCGCTTCCAAAACGGTAACCGCGCTGGTTTCCAGATCTCCGAGCGTTGTAGTAACCGCCGCCGTAATATCTCCAAGCCGATGCTCGTTAAAATATCCCATCGGGACGCGTTTTAGTTTTTCTCCAAGCTCCATGCGCCATTCGGAACACATAGAAAAGCTTCCAAGGGTTCTTTTTACAGAGGAAAGATTCGTAAAGAGTATGCGCCCTGAAATACTTAAAAGCATAATCCCCAAGGCTGCCCATACCGTTTTAACCGGCATGGTGCCGCTTGAGAGCGATAACAGGATTCCATTCAGAACCGTAAGCACCGCCATAATGGGAAGCATCTCAAATACGGAATTGCACATATGAAAGATAAACGATAAAATCAGTCTTTTTCTTTCCGTTCCGGAAAAATCCAAAAGTCGCCTGAACATGCGAATCATGCTGACACCTCCTTCGTATCAAGTGTGCTGATATGTGCATCCCAAAGCTCCCTGTAAAGAGCACAATTTTGGATAAGCGCGGGATGTTTTCCTTCCGCTTCTATATTTCCTTCATTCATGACGATAATCTTATCAGCAGATGTAATGGTAGAAAGACGGTGCGCAATGACAATCAACGTTTTTCCCGCCACAAGTTCGCTGATGGAATGCTGGATGACCGACTCGTTTTCAGGATCCGTAAAGGCTGTAGCTTCATCCAAAATAACGACGGGGCTGTCCTTTAAGATGGCTCTTGCAATCGCGATGCGCTGCTTTTCGCCGCCGGAAAGATTGCTTCCGCTGTCTCCCGCGACGGTATCGTAGCCGTTTGGAAGCGATGTGATAAAATCATGGCATGCCGCTTTTTTCGCTGCGTTTTCGATTTCCCCGTCCGTAGCGTCAGGCTTTCCGATTCGTATATTTTCCCGTATTGAAAGATGGAACAGGTAATTGTCCTGCGAAACATATGCGATATGTTCCATGATCTGTGAAAGCGGTATGTTCTGCACATCGACCCCGCCTATTTTCACGGTTCCGCTTCCCGCGTTCCAAAAAGATGCAATGAGTCTGGCGACCGTCGACTTGCCTGATCCCGACGGTCCGACGAAAGCGGTCATTTCGTTTGCATCAGCCGCAAATGAAATGCTGTGCAAAACCTCTGTATCCTTGTAAGAGAAGGAGACGCTTAAAAACTCTATTTTCTCCCCATCAAGCTGCGCTCGCTTTTCCGGGCGTTTCATTTCTTCCGTATCTAAAAGACTGCCGATTTCTTTCACGGTGGCGTCTACCATAGCCAGGCTGTCTGTATATCGCAATGCCTGAATCAGCGGAGCGATCAGCCCCAATGATAAAATAATGCAGGATATCAAACTGCCGGCGCTTATGCTTCCGCCTATATAAAACAAGCTTCCGACAGGAAGAACGCCGAGCAGACTGGAAGGGGCTATTGCAATCCCTGCCGCATAATAGGGATTCGTCTTTTTGAACCAGTCCGATTTAGCATTTTCATTCTCTTTCACGGATTCCGCATATTTGCGGTAAGAATCGCTGCTTTGATTAAAAGCCTTGACGACTTCGATTCCCCCTATATATTCAACCGTAGCGGCATCCATCGCTTTGGCGGCTTTCATAACTCGGTCATAACGCTTCTCATAATCTTTCATCATTCCCATATAGCAGAGCATTCCGACAGGAAAGGTTGCCAGAGCAATCAGCGCCAGCCTCCAATCAAGAAACACGAAATAAATCAGCATGAAGACAGGAATCATAATATTAGCCGTCAACTCCGGTATCATGTGAGCAAGGGGCAGCTCCAATTTTTCCACTGTATCAACGATCATGGTTTTGAATTTCCCGGAAGGCGTATCTAAGACAAATCCCATAGGTACCCGTGATAATTTTTTTGTAAGCGCAGTACGAATATTTTTCAACACAGTGAATGCAGCTCTGTGAGACCGTACAGTAGATATGGTTGACAGGTATAGCTGCAGAAGATAACCCGAAAGCGCAATGACCGCCATCAATACGATTGATTTCAAGCTATAGGCGCCGGAACATATTTGAATAATCATGCGTGAAACTGCGATATACGGGACGATTCCAAACCCCGCGCCAAGAACGGCAAAAACAACCGAGCTGACAAGCAGACCTTTGCAGGACCCGGCAAACTCAAATAAGCGATGTAATGTTTTTTTATTCATTCCGATCTCCTCCCGCCAAGATATAGTTTTCGATATTTCCCTTTTCTTTACCCTTTAAATCGGCAATCATTTTACCGCCTGACAAAAGCAAAACTCTGGAACATATTGTTTTTATAAATTCGATATCGTGGGTAATAACGAACAGAATTTTTCCTTGTTCGGAAAGCCGCTCTGTCATCGTTCCCACTTCCCGCATGCTTTTTAAGTCAAGCCCGCTGGTCGGTTCATCAAAAATAAGAATTTCTTTATCACAGAGCAAACTGATTGCCACGGCAAGCCTTTGTTTTTGTCCTCCTGAGAGCGACAAGGGATGTCTGTCTTTCCATTCAGAAAGAGATAACATCGACAGCGTTTCATCAATACAAGTCTCATTTACTGTTTTCGTTCCAAGTGTGCATTCGGTTTTTACACGATCCGTAAACAGCTGATGTCCGACATCCTGCATTACCATATAAGATTTTTGAATGCGTGCCTTCGCCGTCAAATTCCTGCCGTTTACCAATATACTTCCCGATTTTTGCTTGAGCAGTCCGCATACAGTGCGCGCCAGCGTCGTTTTCCCCGCTCCGTTGGCACCGGTAACGGCGACGATTTCTCCGCCGTTTGCGGTGAAGGAAATATTTTGCAAAATCGTATGTTTCCCATATTTGACGCTGATATCTTGCAGTTCTAAGATGCGTTCGGAAATTTTTTTGATATTGATATTTGTTTCGATTTCAGAAAAATTTCGGCACCTGAGTCCCATATTTTGTATCCGCTCAGCCGGCAGTCTGCAAAAAACCCGCATACTCATATTCCTGAAGATCTGACCGTCCTTCATTAAGAGGACTCTGTCTGCGAGATCCGTTAAGTACCACAGGCGGTGTTCGGCAATGATAATCGTTTTTCCCTGCCGCTTGATTCTTTCTATCAGTTTTTTCAGTTCAAGCACAGAGTGAAAATCCAGATTGGAAGAGGGTTCATCCAATACGAAAATATCCGGATTCGCGGCATATACGGACGCAAAGGCGATTTTTTGTTTTTCTCCGCCGGAAAGTTCAAAAATGCTGCGCCCTCTTAATTTTTCTATGTGCAGATCTTTAACAACCCTTTCAAGCTGCTGTTTTAATGCTTCGGGCGCAAGCGTTCTGTTTTCCAGTCCGAAAACAATTTCACTGTCCGTATCCGTATTGAAAAATTGCGTTCGCGGATTTTGAAAAACCGTTCCGACGCTATCGGAAAGAGTGGCGATTTCAGTCTCGGCAACGTTCATTCCCTTTACCGTTGCTTTGCCTGAAATTCTTCCTTCAAAAAAATGGGGAATCAGCCCGTTCACTAATCTCGTGAGAGTTGTTTTCCCGCACCCGGATGCACCGCACAAAAGAACACATTGTCCTTTAGGAATATTTAAGTGCAATTCACGTAGAGAAGCTCCTTCCGAATTTCGGTATGAGAAAGAGATTTTTTCAAATTCTATCAAGAAAATACACCTCCCCGTAAAAAATCAAAAACTATCATACAAATAATCCCTATATATAGCATTACGATCAGGGCATCCCGGATTGAAAAACCAACTTGCTCTATACAGCTGCGTCTTCCCGCATGATCAATCCCTCTGGTAATTGCGGCCTGCGTGATTTCATCGGAGATTTTGGAAGCAGATACCAGCATCGGTACATACACGTACTCCATTGTTCTGAGCGGATGCCGCAAAAATCCTGCGAAAGAAACGGTGATCCCCCGAAGAGCCATGGCATCCTTAATATAGCCCCATTCCTCGGTCATTGTCGGGAAGTATCGCAACGTGACGGAAAGTGCAATCGTAAATCCTTTCGGCAGATGCAATCGGCTGAGTGCAGCGAGAAAAGCACTCACCTTTGTCGTGCGTATTAAAAATGCGCCGAGCATAAAACAGGGAATCAGTTTTCTTATATAGACATCGAACATATATATGACGCCTCCGACTGCAACGGGTAATCTTACTATCACAAACAGCTGAATCATCAACAGCACAATAAAAAAAATTCCGTATTTTGAAACAGTCCGGAACTCTTTTGCCTGCAAAAGCAAGAATGCGGGAACTGCTGTAAAAAGGCATTCGATGACGATACGTTCATTCAGAAAAACGGAAACGCCGGTTATTGATAAAATCAGAAGTTTTGTTCTGGGATCCAAATGCATCTATATGATCCCCACCTTTTCAAAATGCTTTTTCAACAACTTTTTGCCGATCAAGCCTCCGATTACGGCACAAAGAATTGTCCCTGAAATCATCAGAGGGATAATCCACCAATTTACCCTGATCGCATGGATGATTCCCTCAAAAGAGGAAACATTTCCCTTTTTACGCATGAATGCATCAAACTGCGCGGGCATGATGGCCATTGGGATATAGGCACCCATCGGTGACAGCGCAAATATACAATAGGCCAGTAAATTCCTTCTGAATGATTTGAAATTCCCTGTCGAGCAAATATAATCCGCAATAAATCCGAATACGATGAAAAATGCGGACATCATCCAAAACATACCGGTAACAAATAACAGGATCCCGGCAAGTATGCCAAGGATGGAAAGCGAACCTCGCTTCGGTATTTTAGCGGTATATAACATAAAGACGCTGCCTGCAAATAAAGCGACTATCATCGGCATAAACGGAAAAGTGACAGGTGTCATCTGTGCAATACCGCCGATCACAAATGCAATGACAAAATAAATAAGCGAAAAAACGCCTATAGAAATATAATCTCGTGTCTGCAATCTGTTCTCATTTTTCTTCATAATCAAACACATCCTTTCTAAATAAAACCGTTAGTGTAGTCTAACCAAGCTGTAAAATTTTTAAGTCTTATGTAAGCCTTAAAAGTCCGGTCCATCCGGAATTAAAAAAAACGGCAAGCTCTTCAACATATTCTATGGCCTGTTCTCTCGTCATATCATGAACGACTGTTTCAAATGCAGCGGTAAAATATGCACTGGTAATCATGTGATGAAGTTCATGGCTGATACTTCCTGTCATTTTGCCTTTCTCTTTGAGGACGGCATAGTATTTTTCTGTACGAGATACATCCAGTTCTACAAGTTCGTGAATATAATCTGCGTATTTTGTGCCTTCGGAGCAGCAAATCACAAGTTTGAATTCCTCAAAATGATCATAAATATAATTTATAAAATGCAGAAGATATTTTGTAGATAATTCCCAGCTCTCATCAGTCCTATTTTCAGGGATTAAATCAAAATGCGCATCCTGAGCAGCTCTGAATTGCTCGATCAAGCCGTCTGCCGCCTCGGAAACAAGCGCTTCAAATAAAGCCGCCTTATCCGGGTAATATCCGTAAAAAGCTCCCTTTGTAAATCCCGCTTCCGCTACAATTTTTCTAAGGGACGCATCCTTAAAGCCTTTTTCCAAAAACTCCCGCTTGCCGGCCTTTAATATTTTTTGTTGCGTTTCCGATATGTTCATTGAATCCCTCCGCATTTATATTCCATCGGTATATACCACTGGTATATTAACATGGTTTTTATTTTTGGTCAATATCCTTCGGATTATATGGGCCTATTTTATTATCCTTTTTCTTTAAAAGCGTAAAGAAAAAGCGCCGCAATTTTACAACCGCAACGCTTTTTCATAAGCTCTGTTTATGCCGTGAAATAACCTGATCAATCCCTTATTATCATCTGCATTTTTTCTCTATATTCGGTGGGCTTCATTCCTGTATGCTGTCTGAACCTATCGGATAGACTGCTCGTATATTTGTAACCGACCATTTCGGCAATTTGAGAGACCGGAAGCACTGTATCTCTCAGGAGATGTTCCGCATGTGTCATACGGCGCGTAACAATATACTGCTGAATACTTATATGATATACATCCTTGAATATATATTTTAACTTAGCCTGACTCATACAGGCAATTTGCGCAAGAAAATCCATTCTGATATCTTCAGCATAATGGTCGTTAATATAATTAGCCACAGAGATAACGGCATCCAAATCATCATATTGGATCTGGGCTGCGGTGCAGGTTGTCTTGGAATTGCAGTTATACAGGACGGAAGCAACCGCACGGGTGTTCTTTTTGATAGACCAGACATGAAGTCACTTATTGAAGAAACCGTAATATGTTGTTCGCCATTGCAGGCGGTGCGAATTTCTTTGCAAAGTTGAAAAAACATTAAATCCCGGTGGAGTAGTTGTGTGCTTAAATGAAGGAATTGAAGCAGATTATTCCGGACCGTGGGATATGATTTTAGGCTATATGGCATTTAATTGACAGGGGATGCCGATGGGTGTCATCAAAGGTCAAATTGCCGATGCAGCAAAAGCCGGAGGGTTTCATTCCATCGAAAACCGCAATGTGCTTCTCAGCACCGGTATGCACGATATCAATATTTTAAGAAATAAAAGCAGATTGAATTCAGAACTTTTATGAGGAGATCTATAAATTAAAAATACCAAACATGGATTCCTGATGCCGACAACCTGGACGGAACAAGGCAAAATGTTATTAAAAAACGATCCATACCGAATCCACCAAAACGCACAAACAACCTTTGATGCCGGTCTGAATCCTTTGTGCTGCACGGCTGCGCCAGGGCTGAAATCAAAGCGCTGCCTCAACACAAAACAAGCCGCCCTTCAGATCTTTTCGCGATTGGCAAAAGACCTGAAAGGCGGCTTTAAAACTTGCGTTGGTTAAAAACTATTTGGCTTCGGCAACAGCTCTCGCCGCCTGCACCATATAGGTGATGGACGTCGCGCCCGGATCCTGATGGCCGATGGAGCGTTCGCCCAGATAGCTCGCGCGGCCCTTGGTCGCGATGATGGTCTTGGTGTATGCCACGCCCTTCCAGGCGGCGTCTTCCGCGTCGGCCAGGGCTTCGGCGGTGCTCTTGCCCGCGGCGATCCCCGCGTCATAGGCTTCCTTGGCCGGCATCACGGCGTCGAGCATGGTTTTTTCGCCGGCGACGGCTTTGCCGCGCTGCTGAATCCCGCCGATGGCCGCTTCAAACATCGCGGAGATGTCTTCGGCCGAAAGTTCTTCCTTGCCCTTCATTGCCATGCCGGCGCGCATGTAGGCGGTACCGTAAAGCGGGCCGGAAGCCCCGCCGACGGTGGAGACGAGCGTCATGCCGACCTGTTTTAAAATCGCGTCGATGGTTTTATCTTCGATGCCGGGCAGTTTTTCCATCACGGCTTTAAAGCCGCGGTTCATATTGATGCCGTGGTCGCCGTCGCCGATCGCCTGGTCCAGATCGGTCAGCTCCTGATGATGAGCTTCAATGCGTTCGTCCGCCGCTTTGATGAATGCTAAAATATCTGCTTTTGTCACTGCCATGTGATTACCTCGTTTCTTGAATATTGACCCCATTATAAACCATCGGCGAAGGATTGCAACGCCGCGGCCACAATGCGCTCAAAAAAGAATGACAGACCGAGGCCTGCCATTCGTCGTGTTTTTGATTGGGCGATTAGTCCTGGGTGAAAGCGACCGTATCCGCCGGAGCCAGAAGCAATGCTTTCATTTCGTCGTCCAGTTTGAGCAGCGAAATGGAAGCGCCCGCCATATCCAGGGATGTCATCACATTGCCGACATAGGTCTTGGCAATCTTGACGCCCTTGCCGGCCAGCACATCGTGGACGCGTTTGTTCAGGATGTACAGTTCCATCAGCGGGGTGCCGCCGGAGCCGTTGATGATGACCGCCACTTCGGAGCCGTTGGTGTAGTCGACATCGTCGTTCATGATCTTGTCGAGCAGGTGATCGACGATGGCATCGGCCGGCTGGAGCTTTTCGCGGGAAGTCCCCGGTTCGCCGTGGATGCCGATGCCCAATTCCATTTCGTCTTCACCGAGTTCAAAACCCGGTTTGCCGGCGGCCGGCACGGTGGACGGCTTTAACGCCACGCCCATGGAACGGGTGTTGGCGACCACTTTGTCTGCCACGGCCTTCACTTCCGCAAGGCTCTTGCCGGCTTCCGCCGCCGCTCCGGCGATTTTGTGAACGAAGATCGTCCCGGCGACGCCGCGGCGGCCGGTGGTGTAAAGCGAATCTTCCACGGCCACATCATCGTTGGTGACCACTTCAGCGATCTCCACGCCGTCGGCCATTTCGCCGGCCATTTCAAAATTCATCACATCGCCGGTGTAGTTCTTGACCACCATCAGCACGCCCTTGCCGGCATCCACCGCTTCGATGGCCTTTAAGATTTCGTCCGGTGTCGGCGAGGTATAGACCGGGCCGGGAACCGCCGCGTCGAGCATCCCGGTGCCGACGAACCCGCCGTGGGCCGGTTCGTGGCCGGAGCCGCCGCCGGAGATCACGGCCACCTTGCCTTCTTTTTTCTTCGCGCGGACAATCACGTTGGAATCTTCCAGCCGTCTGACCTTATCCGGCTCCGCCAGGCACATCCCGTCAAGCATTTCGCTTTCGACATTTTCGACGTCGTTGATAAATTTCTTCATCGCAAGAAAATCCTCCTTAGGGTATCTAATTTAGTTTTATTATAGCACGTAATCATTTTCTTAGCAGATTTCTTTTTTAAAATTTTCCGTTTTTTATCCGGGCGCCCGAAAAAATCCAAATGCCCGCCAAAGGCGCGTCTGCCTTTTTCCGGCCGCGCCTTTTTTTCGCATTTGCAAAAGCGCCGCTGCCCTGCCGAGGACCGGCCGCCCGTCGGAGGCGCACCCGTCAAAAAAATTTTGCGATAAAAATTTTTTAAAGCCTTGAAGATCGTGAAAAATGAGATAAGATCATTGCGAACGCAAAAATTAGAAAATATTTTTGAGTTGTAAACCCTTTACACGTTTTTTAGAATGTGATATGATGAAGGTACAAAAAAGACGAGCAGGTCTTTCATAATCTTGGCAGGAGGAAATGGAGCGGGCCGTACCAGCAACGAAGCGTTGTGTTATTTGTGTACTGTCCTTTTTTAATGACCACTTTCCCGATTTAACAACCGGAGAACTCATCGGGGCCGAACCGCCTGTCGGCCAGTGTGATTTAACCGCGCATGCGCGTTAAATAAATTCATACATTATAAACATAGGGGGTTTATATTATGGCAAAATACGTAATGGCGTGCGACGCCGGGACAACCAGCTCGCGAGCAATCTTGTTCGATCACGACGGTCAGATTGTCAGTGTCGCACAGCACGAATTCCCGCAGATCTATCCGCATCCGGGCTGGGTCGAACACGATCCGATGCAGATCTGGGCCACCCAGAACGCTGTCTGCGCCGAAGCCATGGCAAAAATCAACGCCACCGCCGAAGATGTCGCGGCCATCGGGATCACCAACCAGCGTGAAACCACCATCGTGTGGGACCGCAAGACCGGCGAACCGGTTTACAACGCCATCGTCTGGCAGTGCCGCCGGACCGCGTCCTATGCCGACCGCTTCCAGGCCATTCCAGGCTTTGCAGATTACGTTCAGGACAATACCGGGCTGGTTCTCGACCCGTATTTCTCCTCCACCAAGCTGCTGTGGATCCTCGACCACGTCGAAGGCGTCCGCGAAAGAGCCGAACGCGGCGAGCTCGCCTTCGGGACCGTCGACTGCTGGCTGCTGTGGAAACTGACGGAAGGCAAGGTCCACGCGACCGACTACTCCAACGCTTCCAGAACGATGCTCTTTAACATCAAGACCCTCAAATGGGACGAAAAGCTCTGTGAAACCTTCGAATGTCCGATGTCCCTGCTGCCGGATGTCCAGCCCTCGTCGAGCATGTTCGGGACCACCACCCTCTTCGGCGGCGGCGAAATCCCGATCACCGGGATCGCAGGCGACCAACAGGCGGCCCTCTTCGGTCAGGCCTGCTTCGAAGCCGGCATGGCCAAAAACACCTACGGCACCGGCTGCTTCCTGCTGATGAACACCGGCGAAGAACCGGTTAAATCCGAAAACGGCCTGCTGACCACCATCGCCTGGGGACTCGGCGGCAAAGTCAACTACGCCCTTGAAGGTTCGATCTTCGTCGCCGGCGCCGCCATTCAGTGGCTGCGGGACGAGCTGCGCATGGTCGACTCCTCGCCCGACTCCGAACACTTCGCGAAAAAAGTGGCCGACACCAACGGCGTCTATGTCGTTCCCGCCTTCACCGGCCTGGGAGCTCCTCACTGGGATGCCTATGCCCGCGGCGCGATCGTCGGCCTGACCCGCGGTGCCAACAAAAACCACATCATCCGCGCGACCCTCGAATCCCTCGCTTATCAAACCCGCGATATCCTGGACGCGATGGAAAAAGACTCCGGAACTCCGCTGCAGTCCCTCAAGGTGGACGGCGGCGCCTGCAACAACAATTTCCTGATGCAGTTCCAGGCGGATATTCTCGGCGTGCCGGTCGATCGCCCGTCCATCGTCGAAACCACCGCTGAAGGCGCTTCCTACCTCGCCGGTCTCGAAGTCGGCTTCTGGGACAACCAGCAGGACGTCGTCGATCACTGGAATATCGACCGAACCTTCGAACCGATGATGGATGCCGACACCCGTGCCAAACTCTATAAGGGCTGGACAAAGGCCGTCGGCCGCTCCATGCACTGGGTCGATCCGGACGAAGTCGAAGAATAAACGCGATTCAATTCAATTATCATTCTGGTCGTATTCAATAAAACGACAGACACCACTCTCCGACGGGTCTTCCTGTCGGAGAGTTTGTGCGTGAAACGGGAGGGTTAGCCCGGGCTATCTCGCAGCCATCACTCAGCCGCAGGACGGATTGAACTAACCTCCCCGCCTTCACACGGTTTTTATATTCAAATCACTATCTGATAGCTTACGGGAGGTCCGAGGTGGCGACTTTAAAATGTCAGCATCTGCTTGAAGCAAATCCGGTGATCGCCGCGATTCGCAATCCGCGGGATATTCACGCCGCGGTGGATTCTCCCTGCCAGATCATCTTTCTGCTCACCGGCAATATTTACAACTTGAAGCCCATGGTGGACCTTGTGAATGCAGCCGGCAAATACGCCTTTGTGCATCTTGATCTGCTCAAGGGCTACGCGGAGGACCATTACTTCATCCGCTACCTGCGGGAAAAGATTCGCCCCGCCGGCGTGATCTCCACCCGCAACACGCTGATCACCCAGGCGCGCAAAGAGGGCCTGATGACCATTCAGCGGCTTTTCCTTCTGGATTCGTCTGCGATGGATGTCACCCTCAACTCCGCGCGCAAGATCAAGCCCGACGCCGTCGAGATTCTGCCCGGGCTCGTTCCCAAGGTGATTGAACGGGTCCACGAAGAACTGTCCCTGCCGATTATCACCGGCGGCTTTATCGAAACCGAAGACGAAGTCAGAACCTGTCTGGGGGCGGGCAGCCTGTCGTCCTCCACGTCGCATAAGCCTTTGTGGGACGCTTTCAATTCCCTCTTAGCATACGCGAAAGACCTGCGGTCTTGACCCCATCGATGTACGACCTCAACAACTAAATCAATCAACGGGCAATGGAGAGCCGCACTTTTTTCACGGATGATTAAATACGTGAAGTCTTGTGCGGTTTTTTATTTATAAATTTAATTTATCATCAAGGAGGATTTTATTATGTACGATATCGCTATAATAGGTGCCGGTATTGCCGGGTCCTACGTAGCACGGGAGCTCTCCCGTTATCAGCTGAACGTCGTCTTGCTGGATGGCGAAAATGATGTGGCCAACCAGATCACCAAAGCCAACTCTGCGATTGTCCACGCCGGCTTCGACGCGGTGCCCCACAAATTAAAGGGCCGCTTCAACGCGCCGGGCAACATCATGTACGAAAAGGTCTGCCGGGATCTTTGTGTTCCCTTCAGGCGCACCGGCTCCCTGGTTGTCGCCCACACGGAACACGAAATGTACACCCTGCAGGAACTGTACAAACGCGGCCTGGAAAACGGCGTGCCGAACATGCGCATCCTGTTCGAAGACGAAGTCCATGAAATGGAAGAAAACCTGGCACCGGACATCTGCGGCGCACTTTACGCGGGAACGGCCGGTCTGGTCTCCCCCTACGAGCTGGGCGTTCGGGTGGCGGAAAACGCCATCGACAACGGGGTTGAACTCAAGCTCAACCACCTGGTGACGAATATCGCCAAAAAAGACGACGGCACCTTCAAAATCGAAACCACAGCCGAAGACATCGGAGCGAAATTTGTGGTCAACGCGGCCGGGGTCTACGCCGACGATATTTACAACATGATCGGCGATCCCTACTTCAAGCTGCTGGCCCGCCGCGGGGTGTACTTCATCTTCGATAAGGAAATCGGCGATCTGGTGCACAATGTCATCTTCCCCTGCCCGACCAAGGTCGGGAAAGGGATCCTCGTCTCGCCGACCGTCCACGGCAACCTGCTCATCGGGCCGGATGCCATGCCGGTGGAAAAGGGCGACATCAACACCACCCAGGACCGCCTGGACTACATCAAGGAAAATGCCCTGAAAAACTGTCCGGCCCTCGGTCAATACTTCAACAAAATCATCCGCTCCTACGCCGGAACGCGCAACACCCCGGTGGCCGATACCTACACCACCACCGACGGCGACTTCATCATCGAAGAATCGCCGGTTAAAAACTTTGTCAACTTCGCTGGCTACGAATCGCCCGGCTTGACCTCCGCCCCGGCCGCTGCCTATTACTGTGTGGAAGAGATCATTCTGCCGATGCTCGAACGGGAAGGTATGGCCCCGGCGATCAACGAAAGCTTCAACCCGAAGGCCCGGCCACATCTCATCTTTAACGAATTGTCCGATGAAGATAAGAAAAAAGCCATCGAAGCCGATCCGCGTTACGGCAAGATCATCTGCCGCTGCGAATCCATCACCGAAGCGGAAATCGTCGACGTGATCCATCGCAATGCCGGCGCCACCACCGTCAACGGCGTAAAGAAACGCTGTCGTCCGGGGGCCGGCCGTTGCCAGGGCGGCTTCTGCTCGCCCCGCGTGGTCGAAATTCTCGCCCGCGAGCTCGACTGCGACATGGAAGACATTATGTACGACGCCAAGGATACGAGCTATATCCTCAATGGCAAAACGAAAAATAATCAATAACGGGGAGGAAGTCTTACTATGTACGATATTATAGTCATCGGCGGAGGCCCCGCCGGTCTTGCTGCTGCTGTGGAAGCCCAAAAGGAAGGCGTCGACAATATTCTGATTCTCGAACGCGACCGCGAACTCGGCGGCATTTTAAACCAGTGCATTCACAACGGCTTCGGCCTGCACACCTTTAAAGAACAGCTCACCGGCCCGGAATATGCCGAACGCTACATCGACATGGCCGCGGAAGCCGGCATTCCCTACAAGCTCAACACCATGGTGCTCGACCTGACGGTGGACGGCGACGCGAAAACCGTGCACGCCATCAACGAGGAAGACGGTTATATGGCGCTTCAGGCCAAGTCCGTGATCCTCACCATGGGCTGCCGGGAAAGAACCGCCGGCGCCATCGGCATCCCGGGCTTCAGACCTTCCGGCGTCTTCACCGCCGGCACCGCCCAGCGCTTCATCAACATGGAAGGCTATATGACAGGCAGGGAAGTCGTGATTCTCGGCTCCGGAGACATCGGCCTGATCATGGCCCGCCGCATGACCTTAGAAGGCGCCCACGTCAAGGCGGTCTGCGAAATCATGCCCTATTCCAACGGGCTGACCCGCAACATCGTTCAGTGCCTGGACGACTACGACATTCCGCTCAAACTCTCCCACACCATCACCTTCATCCACGGCAAAGACCGGGTGGAAGCGGTGGACGTCACCCGGGTGGACGAACATTTGAAACCCATCCCGGGCACGACGGAAACCGTCCCCTGCGATACGCTCCTGCTTTCGGTGGGGCTGATCCCGGAAAACGAAATCTCCCGGGGCGCCGGCGTCGAGATCGACCGCCGCACCAGCGGGCCGTCCATCACCGAGCTGTGTGAAACCAATCTGCCCGGCGTCTTCGCCGCGGGCAACGTCGTCCATGTGCACGACCTGGTCGACTTCGTATCCCAGGAGGCGGCGCTCGCCGGCAAGGGGGCCGCCCGCTACGTGAAGGGACATCTGGAAGAAGACATCAATTTCGAAACGGTCAACGGCGACGGCATCGGCAACGTGGTGCCGGAAAAAATCACCGTGGCCAACCTCGATGACGCCGTCAACTGCTACATGCGCGTGCGGAACGTCTGCACCGACTCGGTGATCAACGCCTATATCGGCGACGAGAAGATCGCCACCAAGCGCGCCCAGAAGTTCGTCCCGGCAGAAATGGTCAACTTCAAAATCAGAAAGAGCGTTTTGGAAAAATATCCCGACGGCGAACTCAAATTCGTCGTGGAACCGAAGGAGGCTAAATAAATGAAGAAGGAAATGACTTGCATTGCCTGCCCGATGGGCTGCCACCTAACCGTTGAGGGTGAAGGGGACAACTGGACGGTCACGGGCAACTCCTGCAAGAACGGCGAACGCTACGGCATTCAGGAAATGACCGACCCGAGGCGCATTGTTCCGTCGACGGTGGTCATCAAAGGGGCCATGCTCCACCGCCTGCCGGTAAAAACCGCCCAGGAAATTCCGAAGGGCAAGATCTTCGACTGCATGACGGAACTCGCCAAGGTCGTCGTGAAGGCGCCGGTGAAAATGGGCGATGTGGTGCTCAAGGACGTGTGCGGCACCGGCATCGACGTCGTGGCCACCAAAACCATGCCCGCGGTTTAAGCCAAAAACAATCAACCTTAACGAAGGCTGTCACAGATTTTCTGTGGCGGCCTTTTTAAGTTTTTTGAATGGCTGCCGATCTTATAATCAATCTGTGATCACCTCAATTTAAAACGTCCCGGTCGGCTGCGCACCGGCTCATTTTTATGCGATGAACGAATAACCGGGACGATTCGGATTTGAAAAGCGCTTTTCGAAAGGAGTCAAAACACAGGAGGATATCATGTTTATTTTTAAAAATGCGTGGCGCAATATCACCCGAGCCAGAGGGCGAAGCATTCTGATCGGCGCGATTATTGCCATTATTGCATTTTCAGTCTGCATCGGGCTGAGCATCCGTCAATCAGCGGCGGACGCCAAAACCGCGGCTTTGTCTAAGCTGAATATCACGGCGCAGATTTCGCCCAACCGGGACCGCGCCATAAAAAAAGCCAGGGCCTCAGGGTCCTTGAACTTCTCAGGTCTGAAGAAAAATCTCGGCACGAGCCTAAGCCTCAGCCGGCTAAAGAAATACGCCAAGGCCAAGGCTGTTAAATCCTTTTATTACACGCTGGCCGCCTCCTTTGACGCGTCGGGCAGCGCCAAGGCCTACAGCACGTCGGACCGTTCAGGCAACTCATCAAAGGCAGATAGCAATGCGCCCAAGGGCATGACCACCGGAGATTTTTCCGTCGTCGGCTATTCGTCTGACGAGGCGATGACCGCCTTTACCCAGGGCACCAGCAAAATCACCAAAGGCAAAATGTTCACGGAAGGCACCTCGGAGATGGTCTGCGCGATCTCCAAGGAACTGGCCAACTACAACAATTTATCTGTCGGCGACAGCATCACCCTCGCCAACCCGAACGCCAGCAGCGAAACCTATACCTTGAAAATCGTCGGGATCTACAAAAACAGTCAAAGCTCGGCCCAGGCGGCCGGCGGTATGATGCAAAGCGACCCCGCCAACCAAATCCTGACCAGCTATAACACCCTCAAGCAGATCACGGCAACGTCAAAGGCCAAAAACAGCGATAACGCCGTCACCGGCAATTTGAGCGGCACCTACGTGGTGGGCAGCACGGCCGGCTACAAGGCGTTTAAATCCCAGGTGAAGGCGCTCGGCCTTTCGAGCAAATACGCGGTATCCTCCAGTGATATCGAAAGCTACGAACAGAGCGCAAAGCCGTTGGAAAATCTCTCGACTTTTGCCGGATATTTCCTCGTGGTGATTTTGGTGATCGGCGCGGTCATCCTCGTGGTGATGAATATTTTCAGCACCCGGGAACGGAAATACGAAATCGGCGTGCTCAGCGCCGTCGGCATGAAGAAAGGCAAAATCGCCCAGCTTTTTATGGCGGAAATATTAATCCTGGCACTTTTCGGCGTGGCAATCGGCGGCGGTCTCGGCGCGGCCACCTCCGTGCCGGTAACGAAAAAATTGCTTTCTGTCTCGGTGAGCACCCAACAAAATCAAATCAGCGGCATGGCGCAAAACTTTGGGCGAAGCAATAACGGCGGCGCTCCTCAGGGCGGTCCCGGTCAAAGGCCGGGCAGCAACGCAGCGGCCGGTGACAGCAGTATCTTAAACAGTATTTCCAGCGGCGTAAACGCCGCTGTCGTCACCGAGCTGCTCTGCGCCATGATCGCATTAGCCGCGGCGGCCGGCGCGGTTTCCGTCGTCACCATCATGCGCTACAAACCGTTGCAGATTCTCGCCAACCGCGATTAAAAGGAGGCCACCATGAATACCCATACGCTTATGCAGCTGGACCACGTCAACTTTGCCTACGGTGCGCAGGAAGTGCTCCGTGACGTCAGCTGCCGATTTGAAGCCGGCAAAGTCTACGTCATCATCGGCCGCTCCGGCGCCGGCAAGACCACCTTGCTTTCGCTGATGTCCGGCCTTACCGAACCCACCGACGGCACCATCACCGTCGGCGGCGTCGACCTGAAGACGATGGATCCCTGCACCTATCGAAGCGGCCGCATCGGCGTGATTTTTCAATCCTATAACTTGCTGAGCAAACTCACCGCCGTAGAAAACGTCGAGCTATCAATGGAGATCGCCAAACAAAACGCCCGTGCCCCCATCGAACGCTCATCTCTGATCCAGCGGGCCTATACCCTGCTCGAACAGGTCGGCCTCACCCGAGACGAGGCCGACCGGCGCATTCTAAAACTCTCTGGCGGACAACAGCAGCGCGTCGCCATCGCCCGGGCCCTTTCTTATGGGCCCGAGATCATCCTGGCCGACGAGCCCACCGGCAACCTGGACGAACACACCCAGGCCGCCATCATCGACATTTTAACGGACCTGGCCCGGCAAGGCAAATGTGTGATCGTTGTGACCCATTCGCCTGCCGTGGCCGGCCGCGCAGACGAACAAATCCGGCTGGAGACCATTAATCGCGTGTCGTGAAGATAAACTGCAAATTTCAATCTGACGCCTTTGCCAATAATGGCAAAGGTGTTTTTTAATGGCATTTCGTAGCCCTTTCTTTAAAATTTTTAAGCTTGAAAATATTGACATCCCTCCGTCATGCTGTTAATATGATTTTAAGCTTTTGTTAGCTATGACTTATTTTACTGCCAAATATTTTAAAAGAAAGGTCCATGATGAAAATATTAAAATACAGCCGAATCGGCATCTTCACCTTGATTCTCTGTCTGGCGATGCTCCAGATTTTTGTGCCCGCGGCAAAGGCCGACAGCGATTTTGCCATCGACAGTAGCGGCACACTCACTCAATACACCGGATCGGGCACCGTCGCCGTCATTCCGGATGGCGTTAAAACCATCGGCGCTTCGGCTTTTGCAGGCAAGCCCATCACCGAGGTTAAAATCCCAGACAGTGTCACAACCATCGACAGTAGCGCCTTTTATCATTGCCCCGCGCTAAGAACTGTTACGATGGGGAAGGGGCTAAAAACCATCGGAAGCGGTGCCTTTAACGGCTGCTCAGCCCTTCAATATGTCGCGCTGCCTGAGGGAATCACAAGCATCGGCGACAAAGCCTTTTATTCCAGCGGCATCGAATTTGCCAAAATGCCCGCCAGTCTTCAAACATTGGGCAACAGCGCTTATTACAATAGTAAGCTTTATGCCATTCACCTCAACGATGGCCTGAAGACCATCGGCAAGACCCCGTTTTCCTCCTGCTATAATCTGCGCGGGGTAAATGTGCCGGCCAGCGTTACCGCGATCGGCGATTGCCTGACCGACGATATGGGTTCCGCTCTTACCTGGGTGCGTTTTGAAAATGACGCGACGGTGATTCCCGCCAATCCCACCGAAACCTGGACGGCCACCACCTATTATGGCGGCGATCCCTCCACGCTCAAAACCAAATACGATGCCATTTATGCCAAGAATAACCAAACGAAGATCAACTTTAAAAATAAATCCGCTTTTCGATTTTTGAATACCTTCGCCTTTGACACCTCCAGTCTCACGCTCCAGGCGGGCGACAGCCACACCCTGACCCTAAAAAAAGCGCCGGCTGATGCCACGGATCCCCGAGTGCACTACATCTCGAGCAATCCCGACATTGCCAGCGTCGACGATACCGGCCGCATCCAAACCAAAAAAACCGGTAGTCTCACCATCATGGCCGCTGCAGCCGACGGCCATCTCGCCACGGTCAACGTGACGGTCAAAGCTGCCGGGCATGAATTGTTCAAAATCGATAAAAACGGCGTTCTCCTCGATTACTACGGCCACGATACAAAGATCACCCTCCCGGACAACGTCAAAAAAATAGCCGCCTCCGCCTTCCAGGGTAAAGCTATCACCCAGATCACCCTGGGGAAAAAAGTAACCGCTATTGAAGACAACGCCTTTAAGGGCTGCGCCGCCCTCGTATCGGTGGATACTTCTAATGCCGCGGGACTCGCCCAGATCGGCCGCAGCGCCTTTGAAAACTGTACGGCCTTAACCAGTCTGAACGTGCCGGCCTCTGTCACCGCGATTGGCGGCAGCGCTTTCAAAGGATGCAAGGCACTCAGGCGCGTAACGATTCCCGCGGATAGCCCCGTCACCCGCATTGAACCGGCCACCTTCTCGGGCTGCAACCAGCTGCAAAGCTTCATCCTGCCAAAAAAATGCCGGACCATTGGCGACTACGCCTTTGCATCCACCGCTGCTCTATCTAAATTTACCTTTGCCAAGGGCAGCGCGCTCACCACCATTGGCCGATCGGCCTTTGCCAGCGCCGGTCTTCACTCCCTTGAGCTTCCCGAGGGGCTCCAAAGCGTCGACACCCAAGCGTTTACCAGCACCGATGCTTTGACGCGCATCGCTTTTCCGGCAAGCTTTAAAGGGCCGGCCAACGGCAGCTTCCCCAAGCTTTTCGATATAAACGATGCGCACAACACGTCCATTTTAAAACAGATCGTCTTTGCCAAAGGCAATGCCCGATACCACGACTTTGAAGGCAGCGTCTACGAAGGCACCACCCTTGTCTATGCCGCGCCGGGCATTAAAGATCTGCGCCTCGAAAAAGGGACCACTGCTATCGGCCCCGGCGTCGCCAGCGTCCATGACCACCTGAAATCCGTAACCATGAGCGAAGGGGTTCAACGCATCGGCAGCGCCGCCTTTGCTAACTGCTTTGAAGTTGAAAAAATTCACCTGTCCGACAGCATTGAAACCATCGATGACGCCGCTTTTCTCGGCTGCGAATCCCTCAAAGAAATCAATGTCCCCAAGCGGCTCAAAAAGATCGGCAGTCTGGCTTTCTATGAACTCGAAAACCTCGAATCTATCGAAATCCCGGACGGCGTCACCCAAATTAACAGCTACGCGATTTCCGGCCTGGATCATGCCAAGCATGTGATCTATTCGCGCCGCATCACCGATGTCGCCCGTTGTGGTTCTGCCTTTTTCCCCAACGCCGAAGAGCTTTATCTGCCCGAAACCCTCAAAAGCGTCGGCATGCAGGGCTTCGCCGCCTGGTCGAAGATCACCCATCTGGAGTTGCCCGTTTCGCTGCAATCCGTCGGCGATGAGGCCTTTAAATCGGCAAATCAGCTTCGCTCCGTTTATATCCCCGGCGGTACGAACCTCGGTCGGGATGTATTTTCCCTGGATGTCGGACACCGAATCACCGTCTTCACCCACCATCCCAACACAAGCATCACGGCTCTCGCCAAGAACAACAACGTTCAGCTTGTCGACCTGGATTATCAGAAAACCACCCAAAATAACCGCAAAGTTGAAATTCAGCAGTTGGAAAATCTGCTGACCGCAGGCAATCAAAATCACCATTTCGTCCTCACAGTGAAAGAAAAAAAACCGGATGCCGGCGAAAGCCTCCATTTGCGCGTGAGCGCCGCAGACAACGGCCAGACCCTCAACAAGCCCGGCGCTCCCTTAAAAGCCGTCATCGAATTGACCCCCGAACAAGAAAAGCACGCCTACGACGTTTATCTCAAAAACGGCAACCATTACACCAATCTGACTGCCAATCGCCTCTCGCGCTTTATCCGCGCCGAACTGCCCGCTTTTGGTGATATCGTCCTGGTGCCGGCCGGCCATGATCCAAGGGAACCGCTGACCTTGCTTGAAAGCCCCAATAACGCCTGGACAGGCCAAAACCCAGTCGGACTGCGCTTTCGGGTCAACAGCAATCTTCGCAACTTCACCTCGGCCTACCTGAATGGGACGGATGCCGCTCATCGCATAGATCCAAAACATTACGCCTTAAAATCCGGATCGACCATCCTCACGTTGGATCCCAAATATCTCAAGACCCTAAAACCCGGCCGCCACACCCTGTTTTTGGCATTCAAATCGGACGATGCCTATCAAGGCGGTGTGATTTCCACCGGTTTTAATATCTCCCTGACACCGGCTCATACATCAATACCGTTTCAGCGGCCGGCCGCAACTTTGCTTCGCTTCTCAGGAGCTCAATCTCCCCATACCGGGGATGCCGACGACGCTGCGCCCTGGTTGTTTTTACTGGTAGCCAGCGCCCTATCGGGTGGCTTTGGCTGCAAAAATCTTTGGCTGAAAAATCCGAAACCTGATGCCTCACACAAAGAATAAACGAAAAACGCGCCCACTTTAAAAAGTGGGCGCGTTTTCCGCTGCCGTTTTGATGCGATTATAGATCTTCCGCCCGGAACACCAGTCCCTGGCAAAAGCGCAAATTGTCCGACGACGGCTGATTGTCTCGGATTTCAAAAGTCGCATGGGGAATCTCGGTCCGATAGGACCAAACGTAGGGCCCTTTGCACCAGCAGACCTGCACCGCCTTGGCGCGGGCCCGAGCCCGGCGGCTGTGCACGCAATCACATGGACAATCCTCGAACAAGCCGTCTTCCCTGTCGAGATAAAGCGTCCCGCCGTCCTTGGTCTCACAGGTAACCTCGATAGCGCCGGTAATCACGGTGGTATCGTCGGACTGGCCGAAAACAATCACCAAACCGGCGTCGGCCGCGGCCTGCCTTTCCGCATCGGTGATCTCCTGTTTATATTCCCGGCCGTTCAGCGCTGACGCCGCGCTCTTCACGGATTCAAAAGCGGTCATTGGATTTTTCCTCCCTATTTTTGATCGTCTGTATTTTTATATTTTAACAGATCACGCCGCAAATTGCATCCGCGCACACTAAAAAACAGCTCTGCGCTGTGCAGAGCTGTTGGATTTCCTGCCTTTAATTGCCCCGTCCCTTCCCCTGGAAGTTCAGCGACGGAAAATACGTTCGGGCATCAACCTGTTTGCCATTGAGAAACCAGTCGAGATGAAGGTGCGGTCCCGTGGAGTGCCCAGTAGAGCCGCTGAGCGCAATCACATCGCCCTTTTTCACATGTTGGCCCCGGGTCACCTTGATCTGGCTCAAATGGCCGTAGCCGGTGCCGTAGGTATCCTTGGTCTTGGCGTCTGTGCCGTGGTCGATGGCCACATAATTGCCGTAGCCGCTGGCTTCCCCGGCAAAAACCACCAACCCATCCGCCGCGGCCAACATCGGCGTGCCGGTGGGCACCGAAACATCCACGCCTTTGTGGTCGGTCGAGCCCACCCCGCCGGGGGAGCTGCGATGACCGAAACCGCTGCTGATATAAAGGGCATTTCTTTGATTCATCGCAACGGGCCACATATAATCGTTTTTCCAGATGCCGCTGCCAAAATTCAGGTGCATCGAATTGCCTGCTGCGCTTTCCGCCTTAAATTCGCCCGCAAGCTTTTTATACTGAGCTTCCTGCACCTTTTTGATCGCCTCAAGTTTTCCCTTGGCCGCTTCCTGTGCTTTTTTATTCGCATCCAACCGGCGCACCGCATCTCGATCCGCCCGCATAATGTTTTTCACTTCACCGATCCGCGAAAGCATTTCCGAGATATCGTCGCTCGAAAAAAAGATTTCCAGATAGCCGTCGTCGCCCATCATATACATCACGCGAGCCCGGGAACGCAATAAATCGATCTGCTTAACGCGATCTGCCTCCAGCTGCTTAATCTGGCGGTTAGCTTCGGCAAGTTGAGCATCGGTCTTCTGCATTTGCGCCTGTACGTTATCCAGCTGCTCCTGGGTGGCTGCCTGCACCGGCACCATCCACCCCCAAAGGCCGAGGCCGATCGTCAATGCCACCCCCGCAGCAATTCCCTGCAGCCAGAATTTTCTTAAACGATGCGTATTGATAATCTTCCTCTCTTTCTAATTCCCGAATTAAGAGATTGCCGCTTTTCAGGCGTCCAGGAATTTATGCATGGACACCACCGAGCCGATGGCCCCGATCACAATGCCGTAAATCAAACAAAAAATGATTAGCGGGCCCATGATGCTGCCCGGCGATACCAGCGAGGAATGCATCGGCAGGTAAACCGAACGCGCCACATAGACGATGGCCGCACGGTATCCTCCCCAGACGATGGCCAGCGCCACAATCGCACCAATCGCCCCAAGCACCGTGCCCTCGAGCACGAAGGGCGAACGGATAAACCAGTCCGTCGCGCCGACGTAGCGCATCACCCGAATTTCTTTGCGTCGGGCAAAACAGGTCAGCTTGATCGTGTTATAGATAATAAAGACCGACACGACGGAAAGCACCACGATGAGCACCGTCGAAAAAATATTGCTAAAATGGCTGAAAGAAACCAGCGCATCCACATATTCTTCGCCGTATTTCACCTCGGTAACGCCGTCGGCCTTCAGCGATTCGGCATACTTTTTCACCGTGTTGATTTTATCCGCACTGGAAATTTTGAGGTTAAAGGAAGCCGGCATCGGGTTATTGCTGCTGTTGTATCCTGAAAGCAAGCCGGAATAATCCCCTAGGCTTTTTGAGAAATCCTGCAGCGCCTGATCCGCCGAAACATACGTCACTTTGGTCACGTTTTGATGACTGCTGAGTTTTTCGTTCAGCTGGCTGACTTGATCCTTAGACAGATTCGACCGTACATAAACTTTCAGTTCCAGCGCCGATTCCACATTTTGGGTGATATGGCTCAAATTGGACGAAAAAATAACAAAGATGCCCAGAATGATCAGTGCTGCCCCGATGGAAAGCACCGAAGCGACACTCATCAATTTGTTGCGCCGAATACTGCGGCTCGTATCCCTGAAGATACTCTTTAAATACGCCCCGAAATGACCGGTGTGTTGATTTTCCTTCAAAATATTCATCCCCTAAAATCTGCGCCTCCGTCGACAGGGCGCGTGTTATAAGCCGCTGTAATGCGGCGGCAATGCTTTTTTATTGGATTCCCTTTGCGGAAACGTCCGAAAATATAGCTAAATTGTAACATAATCCCCCTCGCTTTTCAACACGACATCCCCAGGCTTAAATTTCTCCGTAACCAAGCTCCAAAAAAGCCGCACCATCGACCGGCTGCTCCGGCGGCACCACCAAGTAATGCGCATCCCAGGGGCCGGTAATCAGCTGTGAGAGCATCGCGACGCTGCCCGCCATCCGCTCGGGGCGATTGCCCAGTCGCTTCGCCAGCGCCTGAACCCGCCGCCAGGAGCGATCCGACGGGTAAGCCCCGGTATCGATCAGCGTGAGCGTTTCAAACTGACCGTAAAGCCGCCGCATCAGCACGTCCGCCCGCGCCTTGCCGAAGCGCGCCTCTAAACGCTGCCACTGCCTGTCGATGCTGTTCTCGCCGTCAAGCCAGCCCCGGGTGAAAAAATAACGATGAACGCGCCGGGTATCAAAATCCGAATCACAATCCGGTCGGGCGTCGGCCAAAATGCCGATGCAGTCCGGCTGACGGGGAATCACCAGCTCGGCACGCCGGCTTTGAAGCCCCGCCGTGCCCCCGCCGCAATAGCCATAGGCCAGCAGAATGCGCCGCACGCGCCCCGCCGCGTCCGCTTCGTCGATCACCGCCTGCAGCGCCTCCCGCATCTGCGCCGGCCGGTCGTGCATCACGGCCACCCAGCGCATCAGCGGCGCCGCCCCCGTTTGGCGCAGCGCCAGCATCACTTCGTCTTTGAGCATGCTGCATGCCACGAGCAGCGTTTTCTGATCCGGCGTCATCGCGGCACCTCCTTCTCTCGAATGCTTATCGTTTTATTTTACGCTTTTTGGTCGGGCTGCGCCACGTCTTTTGACGCCGGCACCAAATTATTTTCAGCATCGCCTTCACCCATGATATAATTAAGCACAAATTTCACCTCCAAAGGAGACCTCATGACCATTTCAAATCCCGCCGGCGAAACCGCCGCCGCACAAAAAAAGCGCCTTCGACAAAGGTGGCGCGCCCATCGCGACGCGACCCGCAACCCGGTCATCGACGCGGCCGTCGGCCGGGCCTTTCTCGCGTCGCCGTTTTACCGCGAAGCCCGAAATCTTTTTATCTCGGTAAGCTTCGGCTCCGAGCTCGATACCCACGCTTTGATCGCCCGAGCACTGTCTGACGGCAAACGCGTGGCCGTGCCCTATTGCGACGCCCGAACCCGTCGCATGCTGCCGCTTTGGATTGCGCACTTTCCAGACGATCTTGCCCCGGGCATTATGGGCATTCTCGAGCCGGATCCTGCCTTATGCGCTGCCGCTTTGCCAGAGGCGCTGGATCTGGTGATCGTGCCGGGGATCGCCTTCACCTGCCGGGGCGTGCGCCTCGGCTACGGCGGCGGCTATTACGACCGCTTCCTCACCGCGCTGCCGTCCCGCGTCCCGACCCTTGCCCTGACGCCGACCTCCCAGGTCGCCGACGTCCTGCCCACCGAGCCCCACGATCAGCGTTTTGGCTGGCTGCTCACCGAGGCCGGACTCACCGATTGCCGAAGGGCGGCCGCCCATGACTGAACGCGAAGCCATCGCCTACATCGAATCTCGCAGCCTTTTCGGTTCGGTGCTCGGCCTGCGCACCATCGGCGCTCTCCTTGCCAAGCTGGGCCACCCGGAAAAACATCTGCGCGCAATCCATGTGGCCGGCACCAACGGCAAGGGCTCCACGGCCCACCTTATCGCCGAAACCCTCACCGCCGCCGGCTACGCCGCCGGCCTTTACACCTCGCCGGCGTTGGAATATTTTAACGAGCGCATCCGTCTCGACGGAACGCCCATCCCCGGCCCCGCGCTGGCCGCCGTCACCGAACGCGTCCGCAATGCGGCGGAGGCCATCGTCGCCGCGGGAGAAGCCGAACCCACAATCTTCGAAATCGAAACGGCCATTGCTCTTTGCTATTTCAAAACCGCTGGGGTGGATTTTGCCGTGCTGGAGGTCGGGCTCGGCGGCCGTCTCGACGCGACCAATATCATCCCCCCGCCGATCCTCGCCGTCATCACCCGCATCGGTCTCGACCACACGGAATACCTCGGCACCACGCTGACCGCCATCGCCGGCGAAAAAGCCGCCATTATCAAGCCGGGCTGCGCCGTTGTAACGGCTCCCCAGCCGGCCGAAGCCGCCGCGGTGATCCGTGAACGCGCCGGCGCTGCCGGCGCGCCGCTCTACGATGCGGCTCAATTCCCGCTGACGGTCATCCACCGCGATGTCTCGGGGCAGCGCGTGCGCTGCACCGCACCGCCCTTCGACGTCTTCGACCCGTTCAAGTTGAATTTAAAGGGCGATCATCAGCTCGAAAACGCCGCCACGCTGCTCGCCGCCGTTGTAGCCCTTCGGGGTCGGGGATTTGCCATTCCGGACGAAGCCCTGTTAAAAGCCTGCGCACGGATCGTGTTTCCCGGGCGCTTTGAGATACTTTCCCAAAGCCCGCTGACGCTCATTGACGGGGCTCACAACCTCGACGGCGTCATGGCCTTCGTTCAGAACGTGCGCGCCTATTTTCCGGGAAATACCGTCAATCTCTACCTCGGCCTGCTCGCCGATAAGGATGTCGACCACTGTCTGGCCGAGCTCGTGCCGCTGGCCGGCCGCATCACCGCCCTCACGCCGGACAGCGACCGCGCCCTGCCCGCTGAGGCTTTGGCCGCGCGCATCAGGGCGCAGTATGGCCGGCCGGCTGCCGTCCTGCCGACCGTCGATGCCGCGCTGGCCACCCTCGATGCTGCCCCCGGCATACTCAATGCCTTTGTGGGCTCCCTCTACCTGATCGGGAAGGTCCGAACGGCGTTTTTTCATTCCTGCTGTACGCATTATTAAATCTATTTGAAGGAAATCTCGCATATGTTACATTTATTCTCCAACCATCGCCATCATTATAAAGGACCCCATGCTGTCAGGCATGAATTTAAAACATCTGGCAACGTTTTTATGTTTTTTATAAGTTTTACGCTTCTTTTTTTATTTGCGGATATCGATTATAAATCACCTCTTCTCTATTTTGGGTTTTGTGTCTTTTTCACCTATGCTTTCTTAAATAAAAAGATTGATTCTAAACTTTCGGCATCTCATAAAATATTTATTTTATTTTTTTCGATCGCCTTTTCAATCATGTTGATTTTAAAATCTCACATTGTGTTCACTGGAGATCTACGCGATAATTTAACCCGAAATTACCTCTCGCCCTTTGAAAGAAAAGACATTTTTTACTTTTTCCTGGGCACTTTCGTTGTTTATTTAACATTAATTCGCACCGTTCCCATGTTATTTTACGCTGCGAAAAAATACCATTATCTAAAAAAGAGTCTGCTGCAAAGTTGGAAACACATCGTTATTCTTACCGTCTCGTTATTGGTTCCTTGATTCTTTGCTTATTTAGTTTTTGGCCCGGATCAACCATGTGGAACGACGTTTGGGCTATTTTGCGCCATGGACCCGTTACCGAATCCTACTTTATATAAGGCAGAGGTTTCAATCAACTCCTCATGGCTATTTTGCGCTATGGACCCGTTACCGAATCCTACCGTTCTTCCTTATTTTTAAATTATGCCGTCTATTCTTTCTTAAATATAAAGTAGGAAATTTGATCGGCAATCGCAACTTTGGCTTTGCCTTATTTACCTTCACACAAATGACCTTAATGACCTTTGCCATCGCTATCGTCTTATATTGGACGGTCCGAAGGCGGATGCATAAAAACCTGATTGTTTGTACCTGGATCTTTTATTTATGTTTTCCTGCCTTTTCTTTATACTCGTTCACCATTGTAAAGGATGTTTGATACAGCATATGCTTATGCTTATGGATTCCGCTACTCTATGATCTGATCCAAAGGGCATCCCTTTCATTAAAGTATAAAGCAGCCTATATCGTATTAATCATCGGGACGCTTATTTCCCGCAACAACGGGCCGATCATCATCCCCTTCGTCATCTTTTTTACGGTGCTAATCGTTAAGAATCACCGAAAATTTTTATTCATATCCGCTTTAATCACCTTTTTATGGTCACTGGAACCCCCTGCTTTGATATCTCGAAACACGCCTCATCGTTTTGCCGGGAGCGTCAGTATTCCGCTTCAGCAAACAGTCATGGTTCTTTCATCAAACGGCAAAGTTTCTGCCACAGACAAGAAATTCCTGTATCAGATCATTACTCTTTTCAACTGGGCAAGCCGATATGCTCCTTTTATTGTCGATCCGCTAAAAATGGGGAAAGGCGATCCAACTGAATTCGGTTTTTATCGCTCGCCAAAATTGCCCGATCCACTGGTTCGCCTTGTAACCCATTATTATAAATATATTGGTAACTCCATCGGTAGTGCCGGAACATCTATATGGCTTCTTTTATCATTTTGTTTATTGCTTCTGATATTGCCTAAATATATCCTTATCGTTTTACCAATGCTTTTAAATTGGCTTACGGTAATGATTTCTGCCTTCATTGCTTTTGCATTCCGGTATGTACTGTATTATTTATTTGCCTTTCCGGTGTTGTTGGCCCTCTTCCCATTAATTGTACAAACCTCTGCAACATCTCACCGCGAAGTGTTAACTGCACAATAATTCGCTCCAGTTTGAGGCTGCAGCATGATTTCTCCGTTTAAACAACAATCCCATTTTACCCTTTTTGTCCGTCAACCAAAAAGCCGCAGATCGGGAAAAGGCGATCTGCGGTTTTTTGGTTTGATCGATTGGATCCACTCAATGATTTTCCGGCTGAGGCACCCGGCCCCGGGCGATCTTGCGCTTTTCCGCCAGGGTGTGCAGCTTGATCTCGTCCGGGATCATCGGAATGTAGGGCGCGACCGGCCGCGGCCTGCCGTCCCGTCCCAGACTGACCATCATGAAGAACGCCGACAGCGCGTGCCGCGGGCTCCGCCAGCATCGGAAGCGAAATATGCCCAAGGCTGCCACAAAATACAGCGCCGTAAAAACACCGATATCCATCAATTCTTTTGTGTTTCGTTTATTTTCCGTGTTTATTATCGCCCGAAAAAGCTTAATGGGCAAAGCCGCGGATCTCGTTTCGCTTGGTGACCATGGTGTGATAGGCCCCGCCGGCCGCCATCAGCTCGGCATGCGTGCCGCGCTCCGCGACCTGCCCGTCCACAACGACTAAAATCTGATCGGCATTTTGAACGGTGTTTAATCGATGCGCGATGACCAGCAGAGTCTTCCCCTTGACAAGCTCGGAAATCGCGGCCTGGATATGGCTTTCGTTGTCGGCGTCCACGGAGGCCGTGGCCTCGTCCAGGATAACGATGGGCGCATCCTTCAAGATGCAGCGCGCGATGGAGATACGCTGCTGCTCGCCGCCGGAGAGGCTCGCGCCGCCCTCGCCGATCACCGTATCGAAGCCGTCGGGCAGCGCCATGATAAAATCATAACAGCGCGCTTTTTTCGCAGCCGCCGCGACCTCCTCGCGGGTGGCCGCCATCCGGCCGATCGCGATATTATTATAAACGGTATCTTCAAAGAGATACACCCGCTGAAAGACCATGCTGATATTATCCATCAGTTCGGCCAAAGGGACTTTTCGAATATCTTGCCCGCGAAGCAATACCACGCCTTGTTTGACATCCCAGAAGCGGGGAAGGAGGTTTGCAATGGTGCTCTTGCCGCTGCCTGAAGGCCCCACTAACGCGGTCATGCTGTCTTTGGGAACTGCAAAAGAGACATTCCTCAAAACGCTCCGCGCATCATAGCCGAAAGACACCTGCCTAAATGCGATCTCCGGATTCCCGCTGTCTGCAGGAAGCGCCTTTGTGCCGCTATTATCGAGCTCCGTTTCGTTAAAAACCGCCTCGATGCGGTCCAGACAGGCGTTCATCACCGTCAGTCTGGCCACTTGCCCATAAAACGCCCTTAGCGGCGAAAACAGTTCGAACACGAACAGCAGCATGCCGATAAACATGGCAAGACTTAACGTCCCATCCTGATACAACAGCCAGGAAAGGCCCAACATCGCCGCCGATCCCAGACCATAGGCCAGATTGATAGCCCGCGACCACGGCGCATAATCCTTTTCGAAAGAAAGATTTTTTTCACAATTGACGGCAAAACTTTCCGTCAACTCTTTAGACTTTTCCCCCAGCAGGTTATAGGTTTTGATAATGCCAATCCCCTCTGTGAAGTCGATCACCGCATCGGTGAGCTGCTGTGCCGCGGCCTGCCGCTCATCGGAATGCATGAGGGTGTTTTTCTTCATCGCCTCGCCAATGGCATAGAAGATCATCGTAACGATCAGGGCCGCCGCGCCCATCCGCCAATCAAAGACGAACATAAAAATCACAAAAATGGCCGCGGAAAATAAATAACTCATCAGATCCGCGAGCACCATCATCAGATTTTCTTCAATAAAAACCATATCTGTGGAAAGAACAGAGCTGACGCGGCCGATATTGCCCTCCGTGAAAAAGCCCATCGGCATACGCCGCAAATGAATGCCCAGTTTTTTTCGCAGGTCTGCAAGCATCTCGAATCCCGCGCCGGACTGCAAGCGGTCCGCAAAATTTTGAAAGAGGCCTTGAAGCGCCAGGCAAAGCACCATAGCCACCCCCATGCGCGCACAGCCTGCACCGGTGACGCGATGGTTTATAAAGCCTGCGATCATGAAATAGGCCAACACGATCGGCGCCTTTCCGAGAAAGGCTTTAATAAACGAGCAGACCGCCGCCAGCCGGATCCTCGTCCGGTAGCCCTCCGCAAGCTGAAGAATGCGATGCAATAAGGCAATCATGCTCTCACCTCCCATGCCACACTTTGCTGCGCCGCAGCCCATAGCCTGCGATAAACCGACGAACCCTGCAGCAGCGCTTCATGCGTTCCCTGCGCGTCGATCTTTCCATCGTCGAGCACTACGATCTTATCCGCGTTGATCACCGTGTGCAGCCGGTGAGCGATGATCAGAACAGTCTTCCCGCGGATAACCTCCGAAATCGCAGCGTTCATCTTCTCCTCGTTTTCCGGATCAATGAAAGCTGTCGCCTCGTCCAAAACGATTACGGGCGCATCCTTCAAAAGCGCCCTGGCAAGAGAGATGCGCTGCCGCTCCCCGCCGGAAAGCATCTTGCCGCTATCCCCCGCCGGAGTATCGATTCCCTCGGGAAACCGCGCGAGAAAATCATCGCACTGCGCAAGCGTCGCTGCGCGCAGAACGTCTTCACGCGCCGCCGTAGGTTTTCCGATAAGAATGTTTTCATACAGACTGATGTTAAACAAGAACTGCTCCTGGGAGACGAAGGCGATTTGATCGTTCAGCGCCTCCACGCACATATCGGTCAAGCGCTGCCCGCCCAGGGTAATGTTCCCACTGTCCAAATCGTAGAAGTGAACGAGCAGTTTTGCCAGCGTGGATTTTCCGCTGCCGCTCTCGCCCACCAAAGCGACCATCTGCCCCTCCGCAATATCCAGATCAATGCCGTGGATGACCTCGTCATCCTGATAGGAAAAATGCACATCTTCAAAGCGAATATGATAATCTTGACCTGTAAACGGCCGATTCGATTCTTTTAACGGGGGATGATCGAGTAGGTGTTCTAATTCATCAATCTTGTAATTAAGCTGGGGAATTTTGCCGGCAAAGCCGATGGCTTTGAGAAGCGGCGCACCGATGGCAAAGCTCATGCACAGCACCAGCACATAATCGGCCAGGCTGCTCCAGCCCTTTAAGACAAACCACCCGCCGACCGGCAGTGTAAAAAGCGCTACACAGGGCAGGATGCTGGAATAAAGCGCCATCCAGGGCCAGCAGACCTTATACCAATCAAGCGTCATATCCCGATAATCGTTGATGGCGTGCTCAAAGCGCGCATAGCTTTCCCCATCCCGGTTAAAGACTTTGACAACCTCCATGCCGTTGATGTATTCGATGATGGTATTGTTCATCTTTGCGCCTGCCGCGTAATAAGCGTCCATACGCTGCATCCCCACATTGAACATCATCCCCATAGCCAAAAGCCCAATCGGGAGCGACGCAATACTTAAAAGCGTCAGCTTCCAGTCAACAAAGAACATGGCCGCAATCACCGCAATGGGAATCATCAAATTCCCAATCCCCTCCGGAATGGCGTGCGCCAAAAGGATCTCGATCGTCTCTATGTCGTCGGTAAACACCTTTTTGATCCGCCCGTTGCCCAACGCCCGTATCATTCCCAGAGGCTGCTTTTCAAGCTTTTGCTGTAAGGCAATGCGCAGATTTTTTAATGTATTGTAGGCGCTGAAGTGGCTTAAGTCCAGGCCATGCACATACAAAACGGCGTTGCCGCCGAGACAGACTGCCGCAATCAAGACCCTTAGCATGACATCGCTAAAGGCAGGACGCGCTCCGCCCACCAGCGGGGCGATAATCTGATAGAGCAGAAAGTACGGCACCACGCTTAGAACCACCGCCAGTGTCACCGCGACTGCGGCCCGCCTCGTATACTTAACATACTTGCCCATATAGGGCCTCACCTTTTGAAACATTTACCCCTTCCTTTCCACCAGTTCAATGGCCGCGGCCCAATCAAAAAAACGGCACATTACCTTACAATGCGCTCTGATTTGGTCCCATGTCATATTATGAATAAACGGTTCATAAATCGAAGACCAAAAGGCCGAGCACAGCGTGTGAAGCTCCTCTCTCGTGATTTTTGCGCGTGCAAGCCCCCGCTTTCTCGCCTCACTGTAAAACTGTTCATAGGCATAACTCATAGCCTGGACAAAATCATGCTGGAAATTTTCGTAGCGCGTCCCCGCGGCCTTGCTAATCAAGAGCACAAAGGTATCGTGGATCTTCCAGAGATTTTCAAACATAGCCAACACATATGCTTCGTTCATTATCCAGGAGGCATGGATCTGCTCGTCGGTCATTCGGGAAAAATCCACGTCGGTGCGTGCCTTGATAAAATCATCCAAATAACAAACGGCATCCCTGACGGTCGCGCAAAACAGATTCTCCTTTCCCTTATAGCGCCTGTAAACGGCACCGGTCGTAATGCCCGCGTTATCACAAATCGTTTTGAGTTCGGCGTTTAAAAATCCACATTTTAAAAATTCCTTCCTGGCGCTGTTAAGCAGCCTCGAATCAATGCTTTTATCTGTAACCGCCATACTACCTCCGTTGATAATTCGATTATCAGTAATTTGTAATTAGATTAGCACGTCCTAACTTTTCTGTCAATATTTTCTTTTCACCTTCTTAATGTGGTCGCGGTTTTGTTGTTTTGCAAGCTCTCTTATCGCCAGACACTTATCGCCAGGCACGCAAGCCTCGCGCACTCCGCGGGACTGACGCAAAGCGCGGAGCATAAGTCCAAACGCGCAGGCATCAGCAAAAAACCGGTGTGCCGCGCGCATTGCTGCGCGAAACACACCGGTTTTTTAACCTCCGCCTGGATGCCGCCCGTTTTGGATGCGACCGGGCGACTTTTTTGTTATCTTTAGCCCCTTTCCGGATGGGGAATCCGACCCCGGGCGATCTTGCGCTTTTCCACCAGAGTGTATAGCTTGATCTCGTCCGGGGTCATCGGGGTGTAGGGCGTAACCGGCCGCGGCTTGCCGTCCCGTCCCAGACAGACCAACGTAAAGAACGCCGACAGCGCGTGCCGCGGCCCCTCCGCCGACTTCATATCCTCGGTATCCACCGTCACGTAAACCTCCAGCGAGCTGTGCCCGGTATAGACTAGCGACGCGGTGCAGGTCACCAGATCCCCCACCATAATCGGCAGGTGAAAATCGATCTCGTCCACCCGGGCCGTCACGCAGTTCGCCTTGGCATAACGGATGCACACGGCCGCTGCTGAAGAGTCCATCAGCTTCATGATCTCGCCGCCGTGCACATTGCCCATCGCGTTGGCCTGGCTGGGCTCCATGATCTGACTGAGCATCAATTGATTCGTTATTTCCATCGCATTCTTCCTTTCTGCCTGTCACACTTTCGTTCCTGTTCTTTATTGTACCCCATCCGGCGGCAAAAGGCTGCCCTCTTTCGCCCCGATTGCCCGCAAAATAGCCGGCATTAAAAAAGGACCGGCAAATGGTCCTTTTGCGATGCTTTAAAGCGTCAGATCTTGGTGATGTCCACCAACGGAATTTCGGCCAGCGTGCGCTCGCTTTCCAGGCAGTCGAGAATCGCCCGGGCCGTGTCCAGCGCCGTGATCAGACTGATGGAGCTTTCCACCGCCTTGCGGCGCATCTTCACCTCGTCCATGCCGGGCTGGCGCCCCTTGGTCGAGGTCGAGATCACATAATTCACCTCCCGGCCGTCCAGCAGGTCGCCGATGTTCGGGCGCGCTTCCGAAAGGCGGCGCACCACGTGCACCGGGATGCCCTGTTCGCGCAGGGCCGTCGCCGTACCCACCGTCGCGTGAATCGTAAAGCCCAGATCGTGAAAGCGGCGGCCGATGCCGATGATCTCCGGCTTGTCGAGATCCCGCACGGTCAAGAGCACCGCCCCTTCCCGGGCCATTTCTGAGCCGCTGGCCACCAGCCCTTTATAAATCGCGTCGCCGAAATTCTTCGCCACGCCGAGGACCTCCCCGGTGGATTTCATCTCCGGCCCGAGCTGGGTGTCCACATCCTCGAGCTTCGAGAAGGAGAACACCGGCACCTTCACCGCTACGCGGTCCTTCACCGGGTTGAGCCCCGAGATGTAGCCCATATCGGCGAGGCTTTCGCCCATCATGATGCGCGTCGCCATGTCGACCATCGGAATGTCCGTGACCTTGGAGATATAAGGCACGGTGCGGGACGACCGCGGGTTCACCTCGATCACGTAGACCGTTTCGTCCATCACCACGTATTGGATGTTCACCAGCCCGACGACGTGCAGCGCGCGGGCAAGCCTGCCGGTGTAGTCCACGATCGTATCCCGCACCTTTTGGGAGAGCGTCTGCGGCGGATACACCGAGATGGAATCGCCGGAGTGCACCCCGGCCTTTTCGATATGCTCCATGATGCCGGGAATCAAATAATCCGTGCCGTCGCAGATCGCGTCGACCTCCACCTCCTTGCCCATCAGATATTTATCGACGAGCACCGGATTGGTGATTTCGTGGGCGGTGATGATGCCCATGTATTCCTCCACATCGGCGTCGGAGTGGGCGATGATCATGTTCTGGCCGCCGAGCACATAGGACGGACGCAGCAGCAGCGGATAGCCCAGACGGCGCGCCACGGCCACCGCCTCCCCGGTCTTGAACACCGTGTCGCCCTTCGGCCGGGGGATGCCGCAGCTTTCCACCAAGGCGTCAAAGAGCTCGCGGTCCTCCGCCGCGTCGATGTGTTTCGGATCCGTCCCCAGAATCGGCACGGCGATTTCGTCCAGATGCTGGGTCAGCTTGATGGCCGTCTGCCCGCCGAATTGCACGATGGCGCCGTCGGGTTTTTCCGTCTCGACGATGGCGCGCACATCCTCCGCGGTTAACGGCTCGAAATAGAGCCGATCGGAAGTGTCGAAGTCCGTCGAGACGGTTTCGGGATTGTTGTTCACAATGATCGCCTCGTGACCCAGCTCCCGCAGGGCCCAGGCGCAGTGCACCGAGCAATAGTCAAACTCGATGCCCTGGCCGATACGGATCGGGCCGGACCCGAAGACCGCGATGCGCTTTTTGCCCGTGGGATGTTCAGCCAGAAAAGCTTCGGCCTCGTTTTCATCGTCCCGGGTTGAATAGAAATAAGGCGTTTCGGCCGCAAATTCCCCGGCGCAGGTATCGACCATTTTAAAGGCCGCGTAGGGCTTTTGAGCGACCTTTTCGGCCACGGCGGCCGGCAGATCGAGCCGGCAGGTTTTTTCGTCAAAGGGCACGCCGGCCAGGCGGGCGATGGTGCCGTCCTGAAAGCCCAGTTCTCTCGCAACGGTCAGCCGTTCGGCGCCGCGTTCGTCCGCAAGGCCTTTCTCGGCCAGATCCCGCTCCATCGTGGCCAAATGACGCAGCTTGTCGAGAAACCACATATCGATCAGGGTGATGTCGTGCACCTGGGCGGCCGGCATGCCGCGGTACAGCGCTTCGTAAACCACAAAGCAGCGCTCGTCGTCCTTGAGGCCCAGCGCTTCGAGGATTTCCGCATCGCTGGCCTTCCGGTATTTTTCCACCGACAGCGTGTCGAAGCCCAGCTCGATGGAGCGCACGGCCTTCATCATCGCGTGCTCGAAGCTGTTCCCGATGGACATGATTTCCCCGGTGGCCTTCATCTGGGTGCCCAGCGTCCGGCGTGCATAGACAAATTTGTCAAAGGGCCAGCGCGGGAACTTCACGACGATATAGTCCAGCACCGGCTCGAAGCAGGCCGGCGTCTTGCCGGTGATGTCGTTCGTGATTTCGTCGAGGCTAAAGCCCACGGCGATAAGCGCCGCGATTTTGGCAATGGGGTAGCCCGTCGCCTTGGAGGCCAGCGCCGAGGAGCGCGACACCCGGGGGTTGACCTCGATCACCGCGTAATTAAAGTTGTCCGGGTTTAAGGCGAACTGGCAGTTGCACCCCCCTTCGACCTTTAAGGTGGAGATGATCTTGAGCGCCGAAGTGCGCAGCATCTGATATTCCTTGTCGGAAAGGGTCTGGCAAGGAGCGACGACGATGGAATCGCCGGTATGAATCCCTACCGGGTCGAAGTTTTCCATCGAGCACACGGTGATGACATTGCCCTTGCCATCGCGCATCACCTCGAACTCGATTTCCTTCCAGCCGGAGATATCCCGCTCGATGAGCACCTGATGAATCGGCGAGAGGCGCAGGCCCCGGGTCGCGATGTGGTCGAGCTCTTCCGGCGTGGCCGCGATGCCGCCGCCGGTGCCCCCGAGGGTAAAGGCCGGGCGCACAATCACCGGATAGCCGATCTGCCCCGCAAAATCCAGGGCGTCGTCCAGGGATTCCACCACCTTGGAAGGAATGGTCGGCTCGCCGATTTCCCGCATCGTGTCTTTAAAGGCCTGGCGGTCTTCCGCCTTGTCGATGGTCACCACGTCGGCGCCGAGCAACGCCACGCCGTTGGCTTCAAGAAAGCCTTCCTTCGCCAACTGCATCGAAAGGTTTAACCCCGTTTGGCCGCCGAGGGTCGAGAGCAGGCCGTCGGGCTTTTCCTTCTCGATCACCCGCTTGACCACGTCCAGGGTCAGCGGTTCGATATAAATTTCGTCGGCCATGGCCTTGTCGGTCATGATCGTCGCCGGATTGGAATTGATCAGCACCACTTCGAGCCCGGCCTGGCGCAGTGCCTTGCAGGCCTGAGTGCCGGCGTAGTCAAATTCCGCGGCCTGGCCGATGACGATAGGCCCCGATCCAATGACAAGTACTTTCCTGAGTTTCTGGTTTAAAGGCATCCCTGCTGTCCCCTTTCCATCATGTCGGTGAATTTTTCAAACAAATAGCCGGTGTCGTTGGGACCGGCCGAAGCTTCCGGATGGAATTGCACCGTGAAGGCGTGCTTCGCCGGGTAGTCGATGCCCTCGCAGGTGCCGTCGTTCATGTTGATGTGGGTCACCCGGCCGGCGCCCTGCGGCAGACTGTCGCCGATCACGGCGTAACCGTGGTTCTGGGAGGTGATATACACCCGGTCTTTGTCGAGATCCTTCACCGGCTGATTGAGTCCGCGATGGCCGAATGGCATTTTTTCGGTCTTCGCACCGTTGGCCAGCGCCATCAGCTGATGGCCGAGGCAGATGCCGAAAATCGGTTTGCCGTAGTCGATGAAGCGCTTGATGTTGTCGATGATTTCGCCGTTGTCCGTGGGGTCGCCGGGGCCGTTGGAGAGCATGATTCCGTCCGGATTGAGGGCGCGAATATCGTCGATGGTGCTGTTTGCCGGCATCACCGTCACATTGCAGCCGTATTGCAGTAGCTTGTTCAGGATGTTGTGCTTGTAGCCATAGTCCATCAGCGCGACGTGATTAGCTCGGTTTTCCCGGTTATAATACCAGTCCATTTTCGGCACTGTCACCTGCTGCACCGGATTGACGATTTTGTAGGCGCGGATCTGCGCTAAAAGCGCGTCTTTCCTGCCGGCGATGTCTTCCGTGGTGATGCAGCTGTTCATCGTGCCGTTATCCCGGATCTTCCGGGTGAGCCTTCGGGTATCCACGTTCCAGATGCCCACCTTGCCCTGGGACTTGAGGAAGGCGTCAATGGTGCCCGCTTCCCGGAAATTGGATGGCTCCTCGCACCATTCCCGGACGATATAGCCGGCGACCCAGCTCTTCTCGCTTTCCATATCGCTTTTGTTCACCCCGTAATTGCCGATCAGCGGATAGGTCTGCATCACGATCTGCCCGTAATAAGACGGATCGGTCAGCACCTCCTGATAGCCAGTCATTCCCGTGGTAAAAACAATTTCACCAATGGTCGTCCCTTCACAGCCGAAATGATACCCCTCAAAAAGCGTGCCGTCCTCCAAGAGGATATAGGCACGCTTGTCTTTTTTGAAATACGACATCTTACCACCTTTCCATTGTCTTTTGCCCAAAGGGCACCTGTGTTCAATGCGTTGTTTCGTTTGATTCTATCTATTTTTGATGCCGCCGATTAACGCGTCGCCAGGGCTTCGCGGTCTGCCCCGACACCGACGTAATGAATCGGCGCGCCGATACGTTCTTCGATAAAGCGGATGTAGTTTCGGGCGTTTTCCGGCAGGTCGGCAATTTTGCGGACTCCGGTGGTCGGCGTTTTCCACCCCGGCAGTGTTTCGTAAATCGGTTCGACCCGTTCCAGCTCGTCGGTATTCGGGAAGTGATCGATCTTCCGGCCGTCAAGTTTGTAGCCGGTGCAAACCTTGATGCTGTCGAGATCGTCGAGCTTGTCGATCTTGCACAGGGCCACTTCGTCGAAGCCGTTGATCATCGTGGTGTAACGCAGCACGGGCAGATCCAGCCAGCCGAGGCGGCGGGAACGGCCGGTGCGGGCGCCGTATTCGTCGTCAGCCTTGGAGCCGTCGCCGCGGATAATGGCAATCTGGGGATCGTCGGCATCCTCCGTCGGGAAGGGACCGGCCCCCACCGCAGACGAAAAGGCCTTGGCCACGCCGATGACCTTATCGATTTTTTTCGCCGGAAAACCGCCGGTCACAGCGGCGTAGGCTGCCGACGGGCAGGAGGAAGTCACATAGGGATAAATCCCCTGGTCGATATCTTTCATCGCGGCCAGCTGCCCCTCAAAAAGGATGTTTTTGCCCGCGTCGATGTGGCCGTGCAGATAACTGATAGACTCGACGATGCGATCAGCAAAACGATCCGCCCAGTTCTTGAGCTTTTCGTCCAGCTCGGCCAGCGTCACCGCTTCGCCGCCGTAGGCCGTCAGCATATTGTTGACCACGTCGAGATAGACTGTCAGCTTTTCGCGGGCGCGGGACAGATCCAGCAAGTCTTCCATCCGCAGATTCTTGCGCAGCATTTTATAGGCATAGCACACGCCGATGCCCCGCTTGGTGGTGCCGATGCCGCCCTTGGCCTCCATCAGCTCGTCGAGCCTTTGGTGATAGGGCATCAGGATATGCGCCTTGCCGGAAATGCGCAGGTTATCGGTGGCGACGCCCGCCGCTTCAATCTGGGCCATTTCCTCGGCGAGCACATCGGGGTTGACCACGGTGCCGGTGCCGATGAGGCTTTCGCCGTTTTTATTGAAGATGCCGCTGGGAATCAGGTGGAGCTTAAACACCCCGGCATCGTTGATCACGGTGTGGCCGGCGTTATCCCCGCCCTGAAAGCGGACGATCAGATCCTGCTGATCCGCAAGGTAGTCGATGATCTTGCCCTTGCCTTCGTCGCCCCATTGAGCACCAACGAGTACTGTAATTGCCATTTTTTAATCCTTTCACGGCGAAATGGATCCGCCAAATTATTTTCAAGATGAAATGAACCGCAATAACTCATTGTTATTATAGCATAAGCCTTCGCCGCGATAAAGCAAAAGAACAATGATTCCCTTATCAAAAATAACGCGCGCTGGTCATTTGGGTCCCGGTCTTTTATAATGGCGTTAATAAAACAACATCGTGAGGTCCCCATGCACCTGCTTTCTTTTCCGACGCGCTCAAGGCGCGCTTCGACACCAAGGTCCACAAGCTCTCGCTGAGCGCCGGCTGCAGCTGCCCCAACCGGGACGGCGCCCTGGGCACGGGCGGCTGCACCTTCTGCTCGGCCGGCGACGCCGGCGAATTTGCCGCCCCGCCGGCGCCCATTGCCGAACAAATCGCCGCCGCCAAAAAACGCGTCGATCCCAAATTTCCCAAGCGCATCCCGACGGCAGACCGCCGATACCTCGCCTACTTTCAAAGCTACACCAATACCTACGGCGATCCCGAAAGACTCGGCGCCCTTTGGCGCGCCGCCATCGCCCGCGCCTGATTTTTGAAACTAACAAGGAGTTTTTTGATGATTCGTTTAACAAACACCCCAAAACTGACCGCGCTGATCACCGGCGCCTCCCGGGGTATCGGCGCCGCCATTGCCGAAACCCTCGCCGCCCACGGCTGCAATCTCGTCCTCACCTGCCGCGACACCATGGCCGAGCTGAATGCGCTGGCCGCGCGCCTGCGCGAAGCCCACGGCGCTCGCGTGCGCACCGTGCACTGTGACGCCGGGGATCCCGAGGCGGTGGCCGCCCTTTTTGCCGGCATCGACCGGCTGGACATCCTCGTGAACAACGCCGGCACCGATCATATCGGCCTCTTGCAAGAGATGTCCCTGGCCGAATGGGACCGCCTCGTCGACACCAATCTCTCGGCCTGCTTTTACACCTGCCGGCTGGCCATTCCGCTGTTTTTGCGCCGCGACACCGGCGCCATCGTGAACCTCTCCTCGGTATGGGGGGAGATCGGCGCGTCTGCTGAGGCGGCGTATTCGGCCACCAAGGGCGGCGTCAACGCCCTGACCCGCGCCCTGGCCAAGGAGCTCGCCCCCAGCCGCATCCCCGTCAACGCCATCGCCTGCGGCTTTATCGACACGGCGATGAACGCCGGCTTCACGGATGCCGAGCGCGAGGCGATTCGCGCCGAGATCCCTGCCGACCGTTTTGCCGCACCCGCCGAGGTGGCCGCGGCGGTGTGGCAGCTGCTCGCCATGCCGGACTATCTCACCGGGCAGATCATCACCTTCGACGGCGGCTGGATCTGAGCGCCCGCACCGCGTTTTTTCTTTGCGCCCTTTCTTGCATTTTCCCGCCGCCCATGGTTATAATGGTCTAAAACAATTCAAAAATGATTTCTAAAAACGATCATCGCGATGCATCGTTTCGATTCAAAAGGAGGACCCATGCCAGACGAAATGATCAAAGATCAGAAGGACGACATCATCGAGCTGTTCGGCTCGAAAGTCTTTAATATCACCGTAATGCGCAAGCGCCTGCCCAAGCATATTTATAAAAGCATGATGCGCACGATCAAAGACGATCTGCCGCTGGAAAGCGAAGTG